>JAGCBO010000045.1 GCA_017652125.1 Clostridia bacterium
CCATGGGAATGACTTCCCCCCAGACGAACCGCAACAAGCTGGTGGAAGACGTGGATATGATGATGGACAAGTACATGAACATCACCAGCATCAATGATCTGGATCTTTCCCTGCTGCTGGATGAGGTTGTGGCGCTGGCCACCAAACATCATATCACCCTGCCAGGTAAATACACCATGCTGGTGCGATCCATTGCCACCATCGAGGGCGTGATCGAGCAGCTGTGTCCGGAGCTGAATCTGTTCGAACTGGTTTCCGGCAAGCTGATGGAACGGGCGAAGAAGAATCTGGATGTAAGCCAGGAACTGCTCTCCGCGGGCAAGGAAGCGCTGGAGATCGGCAAGAAAGCCGCGAAACTGCCGGTGCTGGCCTCCGACGTGATGAACAATATGCTCAAGGGCCGGATGAAGATGAACATGGAGCTGACCGGCTACGAAGAGATTCTGGAAAAGACGGAGAAAACCGTCCTGAACATCGTACTGGCCCTGTTTGCCTGCGTCCTGTTCTTTGGAAGCTGCATCCTCGCGACCGCCGATATCCAGCCGAAAACGACTCACGGCGTGCCGCTGATCGCGGTCTGCGGGATCCTGTTCTCCATCGCGCTGGGAATCTTCACCGTCCGGAAAATGATTAAAAAGAAATAAACAGAAAGCCCCGGGATGGCTCCCGGGGCAGCGTTCTGAACAGAGGATCTGTCTCGAAATCAACTGAGCATATCCTTATTTCCCCCAGATGACCAGCCGGTCTTCCGGCTTTACGTACATGCCGTCGCCTTCGGTCACGCCGTAGGTTTCGGCGTACTCGGGCATCATCTGAGAGATGACGTTGACCCGCAGGTAGTTCGGGGCGTGGGTATCCATCCCCATCATCATGGGCGCCACTGCGGGGCTCAGTACCTGTTCATACATCTTTGCGTACATCGAGAAGAATTCTTTCAGATCCGCGCCTTCCAGGGAAGTGGCCAGAGACAAAGCAACCCGCACGCCGGTCAGATCAGCTCCGTTTTCCACTCTCTGCCGGTTCCCGTCGGCGGTAACGCCCGGGAAGACCGTAATGCCGTTAAAATATTCCTCGATTTTGCTCACCCGGTCCATAAAGTTCTCTATATCATCGCCCAGCAGGAACGCTTCCGCCTCCCCGTATCCGTTGAACTGGCTGCCCAGGAAGTCGAATCCGTGGCCGAGCTCATGACCGATGACGATGCCAAGCCCACCCAGGATCTGCGCATCCGAGATGCCGTCAAACCAGATCTGGGGGTTGACAAAGTTCGGCAGGATATTGATGGAGTTGGAAATGGGATCGTAGAAACAGTTGACCAAGGTGGGTGTGGAAATCCGCCAGAACAGGTCGGGAGAGGCGGGCTGGCCGAGCATCCGGTTCTCCAGCTCGTTCCTGTAAGCCCGGACGGCCAGGTAGTTTTGCAGCAGAGTACCGCCTTCTTCAGTGGTTTTCAGCTGCAGGCCGGAGAAATCCAGGTATCCGTTCGCCGGGCCGAGAATGTTCAGCTGCACGTTGTCGATCTTTTCAAGGGCCGCGGCCCGGGTGTTCTCGCTGATCCATTCCGTTTCATTGAACAGCTTCCGGTATTCCTCCAGCAGACCGTGGGTCACTTCTATCAGTTTTTCCTGAACGCCGCTGCCCAGAATGTTCTCCGCGTAGAGCTGCGCCAGCAGCACGCTGAAGGTGGGCGCGCGGTCGCAGGCATTCATGGCGTTTCCTTCCGCAATCACCGGGGTTGGGGAATACAGGTTGAAGATTTCCTGGCTGACATAGCTTGAGCACTCCATCATCACCTTAAAGGCGGTCAGGGCTTTCAGCGTATCCAGGTTTTCCTCCGTCCAGAGCCCGTCCAGCGCGGTCAGCCATTCACGGGTTCCGATACTGAAGGCAGGGGAGGCATCCTTGCCGAATTTCTTCAGCGTTCCCATCAGGGGGAAGGAAGAGCAGAGCGTTTCCGTCTCTTCCGGAGTGAGAATCAGATTGAAATTCGCCGCGGAACCGTATTCCATGGTGGTCATGGCTTCTGTCCGGGGATAGAAGCCGGCATAGGCATATTCCGTGTTATAGAAATTCATGGCCTGGGCGGCAGCATCCTCCTCGGAAACGCCGATCAGCAGCAGCGAGGGCATGAGTCTGGGAGCCAGGTTCAGCCGGGTAGCCTTTGTATTGAAATCGTTCGGGTCGGAGATCGGGGAGTTGTACACTTCAACGCCATTCATGGGATCGTCACTCAGGGACAGGGCCGGCATGATAGACGCAATATTGCGGCCCCGAAGGCTTTCCGGCGTAACGGACATGACCAGATACGGGGAGAAGGGGAAATCATCCGCCAGGAGCACATCATTCAGCTCCGCAATGGATCCGGCCGCCTGGATCCGGCTGATATAGGCCATGACTTCGTCAAGCCCCTGGGCTTTCAGGGTTTCATCATCCGCCGCCTGATTCCAGAAGATCCGCAGCTGATCCATTCCGGGAGCGGTAAAGGATTCATCATGGATCATTTCCAGGATTGCGGGCTTGAGCTGGCTGGACGAGTTCAGCGGAATATAGGCCATTTCCTCCTGATGGGCCTTCAGGCCGTCATAGTTTACGCTCAGGTACAGGTCGTCCCTCGGAGAGGGGGCTTCGTCCGGCAGATTGCCGGCGACATTGCTGTTAATCCAGGGGGAACCAAAAAGCTCCGCCTTTTCCGCACTTTGCGTTTCCGCGGCGGCAAGCCCGGTTCCCAGCGCCAGGATCAGCGCCGCCAGAAGGGCAAACCAACGGGATACAGGGTGTTTCATTACGTATTCCTCCTTATATACCGGTTTCCGGATTCCGGATCCCGACCGGGTTATTTCTTTTATTTTGCCTGTCAGAGGGTTCTGTGTCAAGGAGAGATTTTCGCTTTCTCTGTGGATTTATCAGATGCTGCGAACAGTATATAGCATCATCCTGTATTTTTCAATACATTATCGGCTTCTGAGGGCAGGCATTATCCTTGTGCGGCGCGGCGCGGTAGGGTATAATAGACGGGAAACGATCCTTCATCAGAAACGGAGAACAGGCAATGGCTGATCGATCCGCCTTATTCAAAATGATAAAGAGGGGGAAAATGTCATGAACGGAGCAGAACGGAAGACAAACGGAGAGAACGGAGGAAACCGCACGGCAGGGGAAGCCGGATGGCGCTATTCCCGCTATAACCTGAGCGCCCAGGTGCCGGGGAAGGACGCCGTTGCGATTGCGAATCTTTTCGGGGGGACCTGTGCGGAGTATAACCCGCTGGAGCTTTATCTGCTCAGCATCATGGAGAAGCTGGACGAGCATCATCCGGCGATCGAACGTTTCGCGAAGCGCGGGCTTATCGTCCGCTTCGACGAAAGGGAAGCCCTGGAGTCGATGGGCCGGTCGGCCTGCGGCGCAGCGTACGGAGTCGGGCTGACGATCTGCCCGACCATGAACTGCAATTTCGACTGCCCCTACTGCTTTGAAACCCACCGGCCGGGCAAAATGAGCCCGGAGGTCCAGGACGATGTGGTGAACCTGGCCCGGCGCATGATGGTGGCCGGGGGCGGAAAACGACTGCACGTCACCTGGTTTGGCGGCGAGCCGCTGCTGGCGCCCGACGTGATCGAATCCCTTTCGGAGCGGCTGATCGCCCTGGCGGAAGAGTTCCATGCCGAATATTTTGCGGGGATTGTGACCAACGGCTATCTGCTTTCGCAGAAAAATATCGATATGCTGGAGCGGGGCCGGGTCAGGAACTGTCAGGTGACCATTGACGGCCTGGGGGAAAAGAACGACGTGACCCGCCGCCTGGCGGGAGGCGGGCCCACGTTCGGGCGGATTACCGACAACCTGAGAAATGGGAAAATCCCGTTCGAGGTTAATATCCGCCAGAACATCCAGGAAAGCAACCTCGATGAGATTCCGAAGATGAAGGAGTTCATCGAGCAGCTGGCAAAGGAATCCGGTAATAAGCTGCTCTACTCGCCGGCTCCCGTCAGCGCCAACGAGGCTACGGAGAAGCGCGGGGAGCACAGCGCAATCCTGTGCGGGGAGAATCTCTCCGAAATCTCTCTGATGCAGGAAGCGAAGCGTTTTACCGCGCGCCGCGGGTATTACTGCGGGGCGAATCTGCTCTTCAGCGTCGGAATTGACGAGACGGGCCGCCTGTTCAAGTGCTGGGAGAACGCGGCGCAGCCGGAGTTTTCCTTCGCGTACGCCCGGGACTGGGATCCGCTGAAGCCGCTGGAAACCGCGTTCGATCCGGACAAGATGACGCAGTATCTGAACGCGGCGCTGCCCCTGAAGGACGAGGAATGCAGCGAATGCGTCTGGCTGCCGATTTGCTGCGGCGGCTGTCCGCATCGGCGCCTGCATGAGTATAAGGCGTGCATCGGAATGCGGAATGAGCCGGAAAAGTATGTGCTGGCGCTTCATGCCCGGATCGGTGAGGAGAAGCAAAAAGCGAACCCGGAAGGATAACCAGAACATAGGAAGGAGAATGAATCCATGAAATTTCCCCAAAGCATCCTCAGCAAACTGACTGACGAACAGAAGAAAAGGATCGAAACCGCGAAAAACCCGGAGGAGTTTCTGACCATCGCCAGGGAAACCGGCTATGAGCTCTCCGATGAGCAGCTGAATGCCATGTCCGGCGGATGGTGCCCTGATTGCGGGGAGGATACCTGCCCCAGCGACTTCTGATCCTGTTTCCGGCGCTTCAGAATCCCGGTTTCCGGCGTTTTGGAAAAATGTTGCCTAAAAGCACCGCGTGTGGTATAATTCCTTACAGAACAGGGAAAGGAGCGGTGACAAATGCCGGTTGATTACAACGAAACCCTGGGTCAGGTCATTAAGAGGAAACGTCTCCAGCTGGGCATCAGTCTCCGCGATCTTGCCAAAGCCGCGAATGTCAGCCATGTAACGATCCTGAGGATCGAAGAGGACAAATTCAACATGGTGGACCCGGCCATTCTGACAGCCATCGCGGAAGCGCTTCATCTGGACCGGTTATTCCTGCTCTCGCTGAACGGCGCGGGCGTGAAAGATGAAGATATCCGGATCATTGCCCGCGCGGCGGGGAAAATGAGTCCGGAACAGCGCCGGCAGATGCTGGCGCTGCTGAGAGGGTCGTTCGCGGAAGCCTTCAGGAACACCGCGAGCGATGACCTGGACGACACAGAGGAAGAATATCTGGACGAACGCGTCTGAACGTTCGTCTGACAGAAAAAAGGCAGTCCGGAGATCCGCTGATATGCTGCGGGATCCGGGGACTGCCTTTTTTTATTCCTTTCCGTCCGCTGCCTCAGGAGGATTTTCGTCCTTCCGGACGCGGTGGGTCTTTCCGTCGCTGCCGAGATAGGTGCTTTCCTCGGTGTAGGGCTGCAGTTTTCCGGTCGTGATCAGATCAATGACGACACCGGCAATCTCCGGATCGAACTGGGTTCCGGAGCAGCGCTTAAACTCATTGATGATCACATCCAGGCTGAAGGGTTCCTTATAGACGCGTTTGGAAGCCATGGCGTCAAAACAGTCCGCGCAGCAGATAATCCGGGCGACCCGCGGAATGTTTTCCCCGCTGAGCCCTTCCGGATAGCCGGATCCGTCATACTTCTCGTGATGGGATTTGGCGCCTTCGACAATCTGCGGGATGGTGGAGATCCCCTTCAGAATCTCGGCGCCGCGGGTTGTATGGCTCTTCATGATGCTGAATTCCTTATCGTCCAGCCGGCCCGGCTTATTCAGGATTCTGTCCGGAACCGCAATCTTTCCGATGTCATGAAGCAGGGCGATATAGTAGATATTGTCGATCTCGTCGGAGCTGAGATCCAGGTTTTCCGCGATGATTCTGGAATAGGATCCGACGCGGATGGAATGACCGTTGGTATATTCGTCCTTCGCGTCGATGGTCCGGGCGATGGCCTGAATGGATTCCAGCGTGATATTCTTGTATTCCAGCTGGCGCTTCAGGGATTGTCTGGTTTTGATCCGGACGAACATGCCGGAAAAGAAGAAGATGATCCCGGCCCCGGCCACCGCGAGAACGGCCCAGAACCACCACTGCTCAACAATCTTTTTCTCCTTTTCCAGATGGATCCGGATCTGGTTGGATTTCTGGCCGTACTCGTCTGTCACGTAGATCTGGAAATCGTATGCCCCGCCGGCGAGGTTCGTGTAGTTCACGTTCCGGTCGCCATCCGCAGCGACGGTATAATCATCGTCCACGCCGTCCATCTTGTAGTAGATCGTATGCCCTTTGTTCGGGCGGAAGCCCAGAATGGAAAGATTGACGGCGACACGGTATACATTTTTTCCGATTTCAATGTTATCGCCGTAATGCTGCACACCGTCCAGGTTTACGGAGGAGACGGCGATTTTGACCGGGGAAGGCACGTTCCGGGTCAGATTGAAGTCATAGACGTAAACGCCGTTGGTCGACTGGAGATAGTATTTCTCTTCCTCTTCGTCATAATACCCGGATGTGTTGGCGATGACCGGCTGCAGGCCGTTGGTGGCATCGTAGGATTCATACTCGTCCACCCGGCTGCCTTCAAGCGAATCGGTAATATACAGCTGCGTCTGGCTGCCGATCACATATTTGGTCACAGGGTTCCCCGCGCTGTCGCTGCACCGGATTTTAGCCAGCTCAACCAGGGAGCCCTTGACATAGGGGATGGTGATCTCCTCCGACTGGCTGTATCCGTCCTCCGCACTGAGGCGGAAAAGCCGGCTGTTCAGCGTATAGTAGATCTTATCTCCGTCCACCAGGAATTTCAGCCGGTTGCCGGAGATGTCCTTTTCCGTGGGAATCTCCGTCACGGTGGTGAAATCCCGGTCGATAACATACAGGCCCGCGGTGCGGTCGAAAAGAATTTCGCCGTCTTTGGTCTTGTTGATATACAGGACGTTCGAGCCGATATTCATCACGGAAAACGTTGTTCCGTCAAAGCGCATGATTCCCCGGGTGTATCCGAGCGCCAGATAATCGTCGAAGCTCCGCATGGAACGCATGGTGGTGAACAGCTCGGGATCCGGATCTCCGATCTGCGTTCCGAGATTGGCTGTCATATAGTCCTGATCGTAGATGACGACGCTCTCGTCCGCCGGGTCGTATTCCACCAGGCCGACTCCGTATACGGCAAAGAAGACCTTGTCCCGGAACACTTCCACATCCTTGGGAGCGAATGTGAACGAATAATTGCTGTCTCCCTGAGCCTGTCCCTCCCGCGTTTTGGCTTCGGCATAGGCGTCTATGGTCTGCATGATGCTGTTGTCCGGCAGAATCGCGTTCGTCTTCAGATCGTAGCGGTAGATCCTCTTGGCGGTCACAACATACAGGATATCCCCATACCGCTCGACGGCGTATACGTTCCGGTCGAAGGCGGGCGGCGCGCTCAGGGACTGCCAGATCGGATCGTCATACAAAAGCTCGGACAAAACATTCCGTGTGATGACGGATATGCCGGAGGCGCCGATATAATGGGAGGCAACCCAGAGATTCCCCTCGTAATCGATCATCAGATCCACCAGCTGGCTCTTGTTGTCCAGATCGCCGGCCAGGGTGACTTCCGGATCCCCCGCGCTGAAATCGATACAGTAGATCCCGTTCTTCTCGCAGGCGGCGAAAAGGAGCCGGTCCTTTTCGGAATACAGCAGTTTGTTGACCTGGTCGGGCACGGCAAAATCGCCGGCCAGCTCCCGGGTTTTCATGTCGTACCGGTGGATGATCCCCGAATCCTCCGCCATATAGAGCATGCTGTCATAGGCGTAGACTTCCAGGATTCTTGAATTCAGCAGAACGGCGTTTCCGTTCTGATCGAAAATGCCTTCGTCCGCCTGATAATAATAGTCCCCCCGGTCCGGACCGAGCGCGATATTGCGGATCGTTTTCCCTTCCGTTCCGGGGATCACGGACTGTGAGCCTTCTCCGATATTATAGATGATCCCGCCGTTGTCCTTGGTGGAGATGTAGAGAATGTCATTCCTCTCATCCAGCACGATGTCGGTAACAATGCCGGCTTTGATGACCAGCGGCTCGAAATGATAGTCCCGGTACACATAGACGGATTCCGAGGTGGCTACATACAGCGTGTTCCCCTTGGCCGCCAGCGCCCTGACATTGATCACGGAATACTGCCGGCCTTCGTAATCAAAGGTCTTGTATGTCACGAATTCCTTTGAATCGTACCGGGTCAGCCCGGAATACTGCGCGATCCACACATACCCGTCTTCCGTCTGGCAGATGGCTTCAACCCCGGAAACCTCCAGATCGATGGTGATTTCCGTCTTGTTGCTCATATAGGACGTCGCGTGGACCTCCCGCCCGGAAATCAGCAGGAAAGCCATGCAGATCAGAAGAAAAAGCAGGGAGCGTTTCTTCATGAGCGTTCCTCCCTTCAGCGATCTATTTCCTGTAGAATACTGCTGATTAATCCTAACACGTTGCTTTTTCTCCGTCAAGGGACAGAAAAAGTATTTCGCACGGCATATCCTCTCATTCATGAACGGATAAGCATTCAGACAGACTGACCGGACAGAATCCGTTCCACGAGCTCCCTTTTCTCATACAGAACACATCCGCCCGCATGATCTTCCAGCAGGTAACCGTTCTCGCGAAGCGTCCGGAACAGCTTTGAATTCATTGCTTCCCGAAGGGAGGCATCCCGTACATTGATATCAGAATACGGGGAGAAAGGGCACGGCTCGGCACCGCCGTGAGAATTGATATGGAAGAACCCTCTGCCTGCCGCAACACAGCCGCCGGATGACTTTTCGTCTCCCGGGAAGGAAATATAGACCATCTCCGGATGATCTCTGCGCAGCCTGAGAATTTCATCCTGCAGATATTCACGCTCCGCGTCGCCGGGCGCAAGTTCTTTGCTGTCATCTGTTACGGGGACAAATTCCACAAAGATCACCGCCTTACAGCCCCGGTCTGACAGGTTCTTCAGAAAAGCGGAAGAGGAAATTTCTTGGATGTTCTCCGTTGTTACGGTGACGGACGCGCCAAAGATCAGACCGCGCCTGTGCAATTCATCCATATTGGCGATCAGCCGGTCATAGATTCCACTGCCGCGCCGGGCGTCCGTGACAGCTTTTTCACCCTCAATGCTCATCATGGGAATCAGGTTGCGGCGCTTGTCGAACAGCTCAAAATACCGTTCATCCATGAAGGTGCCGTTTGTGAAGATCGGAAACAGGATGTTGGGCTTTTTGCCTGCCGCTTCAATGATATCCCGGCGCAGCATGGGTTCGCCGCCTGCAAGGAGAATAAAGCTGATGCCCAGATCGTCCGCTTCTTCAAAGATTCGCAGCCATTCTTCACCCGTCAGCTGGGCAACCGGAGCAGCATCCATCGTGGCGTGATTACAGCGGGAATAGCAGCCGGCACAGTGCAGATTGCATTGGCTGGTGATACTGGCAATCAGGAACGGCGGGATGTGTTCGCCCGCATCCTCCGCTATTCTGCGTTTTTTTGAAGCCCGTCTGCTGGCTGCAGCGAACTTTACCATAAACGCGCTTTCCCTGGGATTCTTCAGCGTAGCCTTGACAGCGTCAGCCACAACCCGTTCTACGCCCCTGGTCATATAGTCCTGAATATCAAAGGTTTCCTGCTGACCGTTCATTTTGATCGTATCCTTTTCTTCGTTTCTTTGTTTTCCTCCGCTTATTCTCACGGAGCAGCAAACACACCATTCTGTCCGGGCTGCGGAAAAGAATTCCACTATGCCTGCACAGCGGTGCAGTTGTTCATGATTGGGCGCGGGACCGGTTCAGCCGCCACAGCAACAGGGTGATGCCATAGGTGATCAGGAGAATGACGGCGACCACGAGCCACCAGATATCAATGCCAAAGGCAAAGAACCCGTACCAGTCATATCCCGCCTCAACGGCTCCGTTGGTTATGTGCTGAAGGGTCAGGGCAACGTAGTAAACCGCATACAGCACCGTCGGCAGGATCGCCAGGGGCGTGAGGCGGAAGGGAATCCGGTCGGACCGCTCATACCGCAGAAACACAAAGATGGCAGTCACAGGATTGATCAGATGCAGGAAAAGGCTGGAGTTGGCGAAAAGGGAGAAAAAGCCGTAGACCCGCCCGATGGTCGGGCCCAGAAAGAAAATCGTAATCAGCATGGTCAGGGTGACGCTGACCGTGCCGGCCAGGGTGAGAACCAGCGTCCAGCGCGGTACTTCCCTGGCTTTTCCCTTCATCACCCGCCACTGGGCGACAGCGGCGACCAGGGCCGCAATGCCCATGAGGATGTTGGAATCCACGGTATAGTATTTCAGGGATTCGTAGTTCGGCCCGTCCAGGGGGCCGCCGGCGGCGCTGATTCCGCTCATGATCCACGCGGTGGCGAATACTTCCAGCACGAAAAGGACGATATTGCCGATAAAGGCCCGTTTTGTTTTATACAACCCGATTTCATCTCCTTTCAGGTTGAATGCCGTTGCATTCCGGGAGAGTTTAACACAACTAACTAAAAGTAGCAAGCGTTTTTTTACATAAATCATCCGGGCATGGACTCCGGGTTGGAAACAGAAGGGAAAAGTCATTAATCTTTTTCGTAATAGACGATGTCCATCCGGTCGTTGACCCTGTCCGTTCTCCCGGTCCGGTGATATCCCATTTTTTCGTACAGGTGAAGATTTCCTTCTTCCTGCAGGATCGTATCCAGAGACCAGTGAGAAGAGCCGTAGAGCTGCTCCACCGCTGTGATGGCAGCCTGAGCATATCCGTGGCCGCGAAACTCCGGCATAATCCAGATCGGGGATATTCGTTTTCTGCTGCCGTCCTTCCGATCGACGATCCGGACAACCCCGACCTTCTCTTCCCCCGCAACAATAAAATAATAGGCAGTCCACGGCTGTTCGTAGCGGGCCATTACCTTTTCGAAGCTTTCGGCTCCTGGGCTGATCTCATCATCCCGGTATTTTTCGAGCAGGGATGAAAAGGCTTTGATCTGCATTTCCCAGATCAGACGCATATCCTCCCTGGCCGCGGCTTTCAGTGTTACAGATTCCATTTTTCAGCCCCCGATCCGTTCGGCATTCATCTCCGTCAGAAAAGGAATTACGGATGCAGCGAGTTGACCGCCTCGATATACTGATCCATGTGAACGGTGTGGATCACATGGTCGCTCGTATCCGTTTCGACCAGGCTGCAGTTATCTCCGATACAGGATACGGCCCGTTCGGCCTGCTCACGGGAAGAGGCGCAATTGAAAACGCCGTTCTGATCCACGGACTCCTTGGCGTGGATGAAAACACAGGGAACCCTGATGGCGGAGAGAATCTCCTCATGCTTCAGACCGTGGTTCCAGCTCAGATCGTAGAAATGCTCTCCGTAGGCGAAATCATACTGCATCGCGTACTGGAACACATACCACAGGGAATTGGGAAGGAAAGCGATTTTCACCGGTTCGCCCGGATGGCTGTCGTGATACTGCTGGGCGTAATCCGCAATCATGGGCATCATATCCTTCATGTAGGCCTGGCCCCAGTAGCAGTGACGGAAATACCACGATTCCCAGCATTCAGACTTGTCCGATTCATCATATTCATGCAGGGGTTTAAACGTATCCAGATACGAGAAGCTGTTTTCCCAGTTTTCTCCCTGCGTGGAGAAGACCGGCGGATCCTCCAGGATGGCGCCGGCGACATGGGCGCCGCCGTTCGCGGCGATATAGGCTGCCGTAAGCGCTCCGTTTGAGTGACCGGCCACGACCGTCGGCTCGCCGATCACCTGATCGATAAACCGGATCAGATCATCCCCGTTGGTATCGATATAGTACAGGCTTTCGTCATGAGTCGAATCCCCATGGCCGTAAACATCCACGGCATAAATGTGCCATTTTTTGCTGAGCTCCGGAAGAACCAGCGCGTAATCCTCCCAGATGCTCATCTGGCCATGGATCAGAAGGAGCGCGGGATGGCTGTTCCGGACTTCTCCGTAGTTGATCACTCTTCCGCCGGGAAGGGTGACCTGCTTTTCCTCAGCGCCGGCTTCCCGCAGGGCGGCCTCATATTTGTCATACCAGTTCAGATTGTCTTCCGGCAGGGGAGGCATGCCCTGGGCAGGCCCGGCCGGAGCTTCCGCGGACGATACTGAAATACAGCAGGTGATGATCAGCAGAAATACGCAGCAAAGAAGAATTCTCATGGCTCAGCCTCCTGAAGGAAGAATCAGCATGTCTGTCTGCTGATTATTATGCTTTGGGGATTTATATCTGTCAATAGCCAACCCGCCCGGGTTTCCCGCACAGCGAAATATATCCGGAAACGTCAAAGAAAGATTTACAGAAACAGGATCTGTGTGATAGTATGATTGCAGATGATTCCCTGTTTCCATGATTCCGGCGGCAGTTTTCCCGGAGATAAAGAAGGCTTTCCGGCAGCGATCCGGCGCAGGAAAAAGATTCACTCAGGACAAGGTGATGAGAGATTGGAGGAAAAATCCATGAATAAGCAGAAGCGGTTCATTTCCGGCTTATCCCTGCCGGTTTCCGACGTTTTTTTCGGCACGGCCATGGCGCCGGTCATGACCGACGAAGCCGGAGCCGGGGAGCTTCTGGACAGCGTGCTGGCCGGCGGGGTCAACGCCTTTGACTGCGCCCGCAGCTATCAGCGGGCGGAGAACGTGCTGGGCCGCTGGATCCGGGAGAGAGGCATTCGGGATCAGGTGGTGATCCTGACCAAATGCGGGGATATCCGCAACGGCAGGGTAGAGGTCAACCGGGCCGTGATCCGGGAGCAGCTGGCGCAGAGCCTGGATGCGCTGCAAACCGACTGCATCGATCTGTATCTCATGCACCGGGACGACCCCCATACGCCGGTGGAGGAATTCATTGAAACCCTGAACGAGGCGCGGCAGGCAGGCATGATCCGCCTTTTCGGCGTATCCAACTGGACGCATGAAAGAATTGCCGCGGCCAACCGATACGCGGAAGAAAAGGGGCTCATGGGCTTTTCCGTATCCAGCCCCAATTACGGGCTAACCCGCCAGATAAAGGATCTGTGGGGCGGCGGCTGCGTGACCCTGTCCGGGCCGGAAAACGAAGCCGCGCGGGCCTGGTACCGGGAAAACCGGATGCCGGTCATCGCCTATTCCAGCCTGGGAAGGGGCTTCTTCAGCGGCCGCTTCAGGGCCTATGATTACGAAAATGCCCGCCGGATTCTGGATTCCTATGCCCAGGAGGGCTACCTGTATGAAGAAAACATGGCGCGGCTGGCCCGGGCGGAAGAACTGGCCCGGCAGTACGGCGTCACCGTGCCGGAAATCGCGATGCGCTATGTGTTCGGCAGCGGAATGAACGTGTTTGCCGTGGTCAGCACCTCATCCCCTGAGCGGCTGCAGATGAATCTCCGTGCCGCCGCACAGCCGCTGACCTCCCGGGATCTCCTGTATCTGGAGGGGGCGGAGGGATAAAAGCCTGTCTTTTAAGAGAAAGTGAATCGGTTGAAAACCGCGATTTCGCCCGCTTCGTCCGACAGAAACTCAAAATATACCGCATGCTTTCCGATCACCCCGGCGGTCAGGACAGCGGTCTGTTCCTGCTCCCCGCCGGAAAAATCCAGCGTTGCAATCACGCGTCCCCGGCAGGAATCCAGCCGCACGTTCACCGTCAGAGGCTGATGCTGATCCAGGACCACGGTGACGGTACGGTATGGATTGCTGCCGAACTGCAGATAGCGGAAACCCGCGGTCGTGCCGGAGGTGATGCCGACGATCGGGGAGGAAGCATCGGGGCGCTGCTCATAGCACGGCCGGATAAAGGCCCGCTGACTGCCCCCGTAAATATGGCAGGCATAGCCGGCGGAAATCCACCTGGATGCGTCCAGACCGTTGATGTGCGGGCCCTGGGAGGTCATCTCCACGGGGCGGGAAGAGACGGGCTCCCCATTCAGATACCGGACATCCCCGATATACAGCGCGCCGTCTCCGCCCAGAGCCACGTCGATGGGCTCCAGCATCGCCTGCCTGGAAAACTCATTGACGCCGGTCTGCCGATGGTAGAATACATACCACTTCCCATTAATTTCCGCGATGGAACCGTGATTATTGCCCCACGGATAGGTCATGGCGCCCACGCCCTCCGCATCCCGCAGAATCTCGCCGCCGTTAAAGCTGATATCTCCGCCGCCGATAAAGGGACCGAAGGGGGAATCACTGAAACGATAGGAAAGGAACCCGTTGTTGGCTGAAAAAACGCCCAGTTCGGGTACGGGTTTTTCGTAGCGTTTCGAATAAATATACACATACTTCCCCAGTACTTTTCTGGGGCTGGACGCCTCAAAGAATCCATCGATCAGCGAAATATGCCCGTCATCCTCCGGATTCCAGGGGCAGGTGGAATGACCCAGGGGATTGGAAATGAGCGTATCCTCCCTGATGGTGGCCATATCGTTTTCCAGTTCGGCAATATAACAGGAAGAAGCGCAGCCGCCCCAATAGGCATAGACCCTGCCGTCGTCATCCACCAGGACGCCGGGATCGAAGCCCAGCTTTGTTTCCACCGGATTTTCAAAAGGACCCCAGGGCGTCTTCGCGGAGGCGACGACGATCAGGGAGCCGCATTTTTCCGCGGCGTACAGATAATAGGTATCGCCCTTCTTGACGACATCCGGCGCAAAGAGAATGGAATCATAATGGGTTTCATACGAAACGCCATGATACGTCCAGTCGGTCAGATCCGTCACAGGGGCGGACCACACCACATAGTTGCGTCCGCAATAGCGGGTCCGCTCCGTATCATGGGAGCCATAGACATAAACGCGCTTTTCCCCGTTGTGCTCAAACACCCTTGGTTCGCCGTCCGGCACATGCTCCCACAGCGGCATATAGGGATTTGCGCCCCTGATATATTCTTTCATAGGCTTATCATTCTTTTCCTTCAGTGTCCTGTAAACAGCGCCTTATTCCTCCGCTTCATCGGAGCCCGAACCGAAGGGGGAGAACGGACCGGCCCAGGGGAACCACCGGCCCATCAGGCCGAACAGGTTGTTCACCGTCTGCCGGTGCATGTACCACATGGAATTGAAAAACTCAAACGGATTGAAGTCTTCCGCTTTGCCGGGCGCTTTGTTCATGATATCCGAGGCGATAACCTCGAGGGCCTGCCTGACGAAGTCCCCCGGACATCCTGCGTGGCGTGATCACATGGCGGTACAAGTAATCTGTGAAACGATCTGCTAAGGATCTGCTCATCAATAACCTGAACATTTAAGCTCGTCTGAATCCGCATTCGCTGCGTTGTCGTCGGTCAACGATGCACCACATCGTCTCCCTCCTCCGCCTTGCGACTACGACTTCATCCTTTACGCCTCTGCTCAGTTTATTTCGAGACAGATCCTAAGTCAGCATCAGGCAAACCGGCGGGAGAATTCATGGATAGTATACCAGTTCTTCGGGATTTGTAAAGGATGGTTTGCGCCGCGAACATCAAAGATACAAATCACACCGGGACTTTTGTCGCGGCGGCCGGGGCTTTGGTTCTTTTGACTGTGCCGTTCCGCCAGGAGAAATAGCGCATCAGGCAGGTAAGGCCGGCCAGCAGCCAGGTCACGCCGGCGGTAATCCAGATAGACCAGACCCCCGCGGAGGTCAGGCTCAGGAGCAGCAGGGGAAGGCCGACCCGCCCGGCAATTTCAACGATTCCGTTGATGAAGGAGAACATGGCGTCGCCGATTCCGTTCAGGACGCCGCGGGAGACATAGATGATCCCCAGGAACACATAGAAGAAACTGGTGATCTTCAGGGCGCGTCCGCCAAGGGCGATCACGTTTTCCTCCTGGACAAACAGGCCGACCAGCGAATCGCCCCACAGCTGCATGATCAGGGTCATCAGGCCGGCTACCGCGATCATGGCGAGCAGGCTGTCCCGGAATCCTTCCCGGATCCGGTGAATCCTGCCGGCGCCCATATTCTGTCCGGAGTAGGTGGAAAGCGCCATGCTCATGGAGCCGAAAGGCTGCTGAACCAGCTGCTCCAGCCGGTTGGTCGCGGTAAAGGCGGCCATGGCCGTGGCGCCGAAGGAGTTGACGACGGACTGCAGCGCGGTGGTGGATATGGCGATCAGGCTCCACTGGAGCGCAAGCGGCAGGCCGAGGCGGATCGCCTTCCGGGCGATCGCCTTGTCAAAACCCATGGATTCCCGGCCGGGGCGGAAATAGGGATTCCGTTTATAGGCAAAGAGCAGGGAACCGGAGCCGGCCAGCAGCTGGGCCAGCATGGTCGCCAGCGCAGCCCCGAAAACCCCCAGGCCGAAGACGCCGACAAACAGCAGATCCAGCCCCACATTCAGCAGGCAGGAGAAAATCAGAAAATACAGCGGCGTGCGGGAATCTCCCAGGGCGCGCTGCATGGAGGAAGCATAGTTATACAGGGCGACCAGAGGCACCGAGGCGGAGGTCATACGCATATAGGTAATCGCGTCCGGCAGAATTTCAGGCGGGGTTCCCATCCAGGAAAGAACCGTCGGAACCATCAGGAAAGCGATGAGACCCGTCATCAAGGAGGCCGCCAGGGTGATATAGGCGGAGTTGACGATCGCCTTGCACACCTCCGCATCCTTCCGCGCGCCGAAAAACTGGGCTGTCACTATGCCGCAGCCCCCGCTGATCCCGCTGAAGAAGGAAAAGAACAGAAAAGAGATCGACCCTGTGGCGCCGACGGCAGCCAGCGCGTCCGCGCCGAGCATCTGGCCGACAATCATGGAGTCCGCCAGGTTGTACGCCTGCTGAAAGAGGTTGCCGATCAGCAGGGGCAAAGCAAAAACGGAAAGCAGCGCCAGCGGCTTGCCTTCTGTCATGTTCATGGTGTTTCCAGCCCGGCGGGAGGCGAAACGGAACCGTTTCAGCCAGTGCGGAGCGGAATGGATCTGGGTCATCCGGCATACCTCCATGGCAATCATTACGGGCCTATTGTATAGCGAAAGAAAAAAGGCGGCTTCCCGGATTTTGCGGGAATACCGCCTGTTTTTTGCTCTTTCGGATCGGGTTCTTTCGGATCGGATTCCGGGGCGGAGGGACTTAATCGATCATCGTGGCGCGGAATTCGGTCGGAGAACAGCCCTTCACCTTCCGGAAGGACCGGTTGAAGGAAGAAATGCTGGAGAAACCGGATTCAAACGCGATATCGGTGATGCGCAGGTTCGGATTCATGAAGAAGGTTTCGGCCAGCTTGATTCTCTCCACGGTCAGGAAATCAACGAAGGTCATGTTGGTGTAGCTTTTGAACAGGTGGGCGAAATGGGACCGGCTGACGCCGATCTTCAGGGCCACGTCACTGAGCGAAAGCGGTTTCATGCAGTTTTCAGAGATGTAGAGGCAGGCTTCCGTCATCAGCTTCAGATTGGCCTGACCGGCGGTGTCCCCGGCCTCGGCGGCCTCGGCTTCGGTATGAATGCACTGACTGCCGATCAGCGCAAAAAGGTTCAGCAGATCGGCGTAAACCAGAACCTCCCGGAACGGGCCTCCCTGAAAGTGGTGCCGGTCAATGTCCCCGGCACATTGGAGAATCCGGAGGCTTTCCGGATTCTGTTCGTCATACCGGACACAGTGGAGGCGGGAAAGCCGGGACAGGATTCCGTTCAGTTCCCCCATGACGGCCAGCAGGGCGATGGGAAACTGGATAATCAGGCAGGAATCCTCCCTCACGGTATGGACCGCGTGAAGATCGCCGGACCAGATCAGGGCAATATCGTTCCGGTCCAGCCGGTAGGACGCAAAATTGATGGCCGCACTGTTCCCGTCGCACCGGCTGACGAGCACTTCCACATACGGATGCCAGTGGACGGTATCGAAGAAATCGCTGTTGATCCGGCGTGAAACGTTGATCTTGGTGCCGCTGGCGAAAACAAGATCTTCATAGTACCGGTTGATCCCAGACATACGATCCGCTCCATCCCCAAAGATTTGACTGATCCTGCTGGCATTATACCATACCCTTTCTGTTTATAAAAGCGAAAGCCATGTCGGATTCGGGAGAAATATGCCGGAATATTTGCATAATATGAGCAAAAGACTTGCACAATCCGAGGAAAATACGGATAATAATCCTGATACAATCAAAAGGCTGCCGGTTTCATACGCACGGCGGGGAACGGCGGGCCGAAATAAAGAAAAACCGGAAGGGGGATGCATCCATATGCTGCTTGGCGGAACGGTTGCGGGAGAATTTCACAGTCCGGAGGTATGGGAGAAGCTGCTGGTCCGGTCCCGCTTCAGGGCGGTGACCGCGCCTTTCAGTATGCATACGCCGCGGAAGGAGACGGAGGCGTACCGCGCCGCCTGCGAGCGGCACGGGGTCGTCATTGCCGAGATCGGCGTATGGAAAAATATCTTCGACCCGGATCCCGCGGCCGCGGCGGAGGCCAGAGCCTATGCCGAGGGGCAGCTGGCGCTGGCGGATGAACTGGGGATTCCCTGCTGTGTGAATATCGCGGGTACCGCGGGGGCCGCCGGATGGGACGCTGCGGATCCATCCAATTTTACGGATGAGACCTATGAGAAAATCGTCCTCAGCGTGCGGGAAATCATTGACAGGGTTGCGCCCAGGCGCGCGTTCTACTGCCTGGAGCCTATGCCGTGGATGATCCCGGACAGTCCGGACATCTATCTGCAGCTGATCCGGGATGTGGACCGGCCGCAGTTTGCCGCGCATATGGATTTTGTCAATATGATCAACTGCCCCCGCCGTTCTCTTGCGCCGGTAAAGTTTGTGGAGGAATGCATTGCGAAGCTGGGGCCGATGATCAAAAGCACGCATATCAAGGATTCCAGGATGCATCCGACCCGGCTGACAACGATCCTCGAGGAATGCTCGCCGGGAGAGGGAACCCTGGACTTCGCTGAAATTCTCAGAATCCTGGACGAAGGGCTCCCGGCGGACGCGCCGGTTCTGCTGGAGCACATGACGACCTTTGAGGAATATGAAAAGGCTTACGATTATCTGGCGGAGATCGCCGGGAAGAACGGCATTTCCATATAAGGAAAGGGGAGGGAAGGGACATGACGGATATCGGCAATTCCAACCGCATCGCACGGGAGTATCTGGACTCGCTCCGGATCGAGACGAGGTATATGGATTCGGACACTCCGGAGCTTGATTTCGAACTGTACGGAACAAAGGCGGCGACACCGATTATGACGGCGGCGCTCTCCCACCTGGATCATTTCATGTTCGAGGGAGCGGCGGACGCGCTGGCCAAAGGCGCGAAAGAAGCCGGGGCGATCCTGTGGTACGGGATGGCGGACGAAGCGGAGATCGAGCGGCTGGCCGGATACGGCGGCCCGATGATCGAAATCATCAAGCCCTATGCGGACCGAAGCATTCTGTACCGGAAGATTGAGCATGCCGAAAAACTGGGCTTACTGGCTGTCGGCATTGATATTGATCATCCGTTCGCGGACGACGGCTCCCCGGATCATGTTTCCGGATATGAGATGGCCGCGCTGAAAACGGAGGAGCTGCGGGAGATTTGTGCGGGTACCGGCCTGCCGGTGATTATCAAGGGCGTATTGAGCATCCGGGACGCGGAGAAGTGCCTGGACGCCGGCGCGCGTGGACTGCTGCTGTCCCACCCTACTTACCGGATCGAGTATGCGCTCCCGCCGATGGCTTTGCTGCCGGAAGTCGTGGAAATGACCTATGGGCAGGTGCCGGTTTTTGTGGACTGTGAAATCCGAACCGGAATGGACGCGTTTAAGGCGCTGGCCCTTGGCGCGAAGGGCGTATGCATCGGGCGGCCGCTGATGACCGCCATCAGGCAGGACGTGGAAAACGGCGTCCGGGAATACCTGAACAGGGCGGCTGCGGAGCTGAAAAAGGCCATGGCATATACGGGCTGCACAACGCTGGAGAAAATGGATCCCACGGTGATCCACAGGCTCTGACATCAAAATATAAATCATCGCTTTCCGTACCCTTGACAAAAGCGTGTATTTTCGATATGATGCACACCCACACGCTTGCAGGATGAGAATCCGTAAGCCTCTGCGAAGAAAGAAAACGACAGAGGCTTTTTATCTTTTTGTCGGGAAAGGACGCATATGGAATCAGTCAGGCTGCCGGAACATCCGGCCGCGCAGGAGGAGTATCTCCGGCTTCAGTTTTCCTGCGACGCAATTGACCGGGAAATCCGGCAGGTGGAAGAGCTGACCGGCGCGAAAGCCGGAGAGCACATGGATGTACAGATGAAGGAGGATCCCGACCAGCAGGAGGAGGTGACCCTCCAGATCTTCAGGACGCAGCTGGACCGGCTGCGCCAGCTGAGCATGGCCGCGGGTCAGGCCTACTTTGCCCGGCTGGATTTTATTCCGGCCGGAAAGGCCCCGGAAACCTGGTACCTGGGGCGCTGGGGGGTGCTCGATCCGGAAACGCTGGATCCCGTCGTGGTGGACTGGAGGACTCCGGTTGCGAACCTCTATTACTCCGGTCAGATCGGGAAGATGGACTATGAAGCGCCGGACGGCCGCGTGGAGGGCGAGCTGACCCTGAAGCGGATGCTGACCGTGCGCGGGAGAGAGCTGACCGGCCTGTTTGACAGCGGGATCGTTGCGCAGGAAGCCTACCTGCAGGACGTGCTGGGCAGCGTATCCACGGACCGGCTGCGGGAAATCGTCACGACGATTCAGGCGGAGCAGAACATCGTGATCCGTTATCCGCTGAGCGCGGATCTGCTGGTTCAGGGAGCGGCGGGAAGCGGAAAGACGACGATCGCCCTGCACCGGATTGCCTATCTGCTCTATACATTCCGGAAAAAGCTGAGGCCGGAAAACATGATGATTCTGGCGCCGAACCCGCTTTTCCTTTCCTATATATCCCAGGTGCTGCCGGATCTGGGGGTGGAGCGGGTCGTCCAGACCACTTTTGAAGGCTGGTGCCGCGAAGGAATGGGCAGGCAAATGCCGAAGGTCTTCCGGGAGAGCCGGCTGGAAAGAAACCTGTCCCTTCCGGAGGAAGAGCGGCGGCGGACGGGAGCTTCGCTGCGCCTGAAGGGCTCCCTTGCGGCGATGAAAGAACTGGAAGCTTATCTGAACCGCCTGCAGGAAACGATCCTGCCGCCCGGAGGCTTTAAAATGGCGGGCGTCGTCCTGATGGACCGGGCGGAACTGGAAAAGACCTTCCTGACCGATCTTCGGTTTTTCCCTCTGGAACAGCGTATCGGCGAGCTGAAGAAAATCATCCGGAAACGGGTGCAGTCCGCGGCCGCTCTCCTGAAGGAGCGGTATGCCTCGGGCACGGAGGAGATTACGAACCGGATCCGGGCTTCCATGCCTGCCGGCGAGACCCGGCAGCAGAAGATCCGGGAGGCGTACGAACTCCGGGATCAGCGGTACGCGGAAATCGAAGCCCGGGCTGAAGCCTTCCTGAAAGGCTACCGGGACAAGTTCAGTCTGCCGGATCTGATGGACGTGTACCGGAACTTTCTGCGGGAGCGCCTTCCGGAAGCGGATCCGCCGCCGGAAGGCGGAGGAGCGCGGCAGGAGGATCTGCCGATGCTGGCGATGATCTGCAAGGCGCTTCACGGGCTGAAAACCCGTCCGATGAAACATATTGTGGTGGACGAATGCCAGGATTTTTCCCCGTTCCAGGTGGAGCTGCTGAAGCAGGCGAACCCCGCGGCCACTTTTACCCTGGTCGGGGATCTTTATCAGGGCGTCCGCGCGGACGAGGGAATCCGGAACTGGGAGGAATGGACCGGGCCGGTCTTCGGGGACCGGGCGGAGCTGAAGCAGCTGACGGTCAGCTACCGGAACACCGTCGAGATCATGCGCCTCGCGCAGTCGGTGTCCGCCAGGTATCCGATTGAAGGAGTCTGTGATACGCGGCCGGTGCTGCGCCATGGGGAGGAGCCGAAGATCGTCCGTGCAGACAGCGAAAAGGACCGCCTGAACCGGATCCGGGAACAGGTGGCTGCCTGGCGCGGGGAAGGGTTCCACAGCATCGCCCTGATTGAGAAAACGGAGGAACGGGCGAAGAGGCTCTTCCGTCGGCTCGGCGCGGAGCTGGACGCGCATCTGCTCTCGGAGTCGGACGCCGATTACCGGGGCGGGGTGCTGATCCTCCCGGCTTCGATCTGCAAGGGCATGGAGTTTGACTGTGTCGGGATCTGCGACGCTTCGGCCGGAAACTTCCCGGAGGATGAGTTCCTCTGCCGCGTTCTGTATGTCATGATGACCCGTCCCCTGCATCGCCTGTGCATCTGGCATCAGGGAGACGTTACCCCGATGCTGGCGGGGAAAGGGTAATCGATAACCTGCCTGATCTGCCTTCCGCAAGACAGTCTCTTTGGGCGGGTATGTGTGACCACACGGAGAAGTCTAACACAAATGATATCATTTGTGTTGACAATTTCCCGGCGCTGGACTATCCTTTTTATGAAGGGGGATGAAAACGATGTCTACGAGTACAATCCGACTGGACGAGGGCGTTCGCGAGGAGACTACCCGAATCGCCTCTGAAATGGGGCTTACATTCAATGCAGTGATGAACATTCTGGCTCGTAAATTCAATGCGGAGAAGGGATTTCCTTTCCCTGTCAAACTGGATACACCCCCGAAAACCGTGTTTGACATGTCCTCTGATGAGTTTGAAGAAGCATGCCGGGATGCTGTGGCCCACAGGGAAGAGGTAGGCACGATGGATTACGTCACCCGACTTGATCAGGAGAGCGGGCTGGTTAAGAAAGTCTATACAGACGGGCGGGTGGAATATGTTCTCGACTGATTCCTCCCAGCCGCATCTTCTGGTTTTTGCGGGACCGAACGGTTCGGGAAAAAGTACCATGACCCGCAAAATACCCATATGCGGTATCTACGTCAATGCAGATGAGATTAAACGTATTTCAAAGTGCAGTGATCTGGAAGCCGCCCAGGAGGCGGAGCAGATCAGACAGTCCCTTTTAAAAGCACATAAAGACTTCACGTTTGAGACTGTCTTATCGACAGAACGTAATCTTGAGCTTCTGCGGCAGGCTAAAGAACAGGGATACCGAATTCATGCGGTGTTCGTGTTAACCAGCAGCCCATCCATCAATGTCCGGCGCGTTCAGTCCCGTGTCAAAGCCGGCGGGCATGACGTGCCGGAAGATAAAATCATCAGCCGCTATGAAAAGTCCATTCGGAATTTATCTCAGCTTGTCCGGATTGCGGATCATACCCGTATCATTGATAACTCGGAGGACACACCGCATCTGATATGTGAAGTCCTGAATCAGCACGTCACGATCTGGGAGACGGAACAATGGAGAAAGGAAGCTATATTGAGATTACTGATTAATGAAGGAGATTGGCAGCATGACAGATAAGCAGACAGCACTTCATCAATTCTTTGCCGATAGGGCAAAACATCTGCAGATTGAAATTGATACGGAAATCGTTAAAATCGGCGGCGAAGACATGCTGATCTCCAGAGAAGATCTGATTCACTGGGTGTATCATGCCCGGGAAGAGGTGAAAACCTACCAGACCATCTGCAGGATGCTGAAAGATCAGACAGAAGGCAAATGTACCGAAAAGATCCTCCGGGAGCTGCGGGAAACGGTGGAGAAGGATCAAACAGACATTGAAAGAATTCACCGGAAGCAGGAGGAAGAACAAAAAGCGCTTGCTCGTCTCCGCGAAGAAGCGGAGTACTATCAGCAGGCGCTTGAGGTCCTGGGGAGGCAGCTGTCAGAGGATTGATCAGATAGAGAAACAGATCCGCGATGAACCATACCTGGTTGATGTGTGAAAAACGCAGGACAGTTCCTTATGTGTACTTGAAAAGAGTCCGGAATTTTGGGCGGGGTGGGCGCTGGCCTACTATCAGTGGCACAGTGGGCACTCCTTTATGGAGATTCTGAACACGGTATCTCTGGACGATATCATATGCA
>JAGCBO010000046.1 GCA_017652125.1 Clostridia bacterium
CGTGACTCCCCGTGACTCGTGACTCACAGTCCCCGTGACTCAAGAGTGACTCAGTCTTCACCGGTCAGGGAAACGGTCTCGTAGGGGTGCCCGGTAGCCTGCAGGAAGACGTTGATCACATCCTCCGTCCGGATTTTCAGGCTGGAGGTGCAGACGCAGGGATGGCAGCCGATAAACTCCCCTTTCAGCACATCCTCGTCGATCAGCAGATGAACCCTGTGTTCCCGATCGTTCATCAGGCCCATAATGCTGACCGCTCCGGGTTCGATATCCAGATATTTCAGCATATCTTCCGGATCGGCAAAGGAGAGCCGGGCAGAATGGATCTGTCCGGACAGCTCTTTGGTTTTGAATTTTTTATCTCCCGGCATCATCAGCAGGTAAAACGCCGTCTTCTGGCGGTTGCAGAGGAACAGGTTCTTGCAGATGATCACGCCCAGAACGGCGTCGATCTGATTGCAGGCTTCCATGTTGTCCGCCCGCTCATGATCGGTCCGCAGATAGCGGATCCCCAGCCGGTCCAGAAAGTCATAGGTTCGTTTCTCCCGCGGGAGCCGGCCTTCCATCGTTTCCGGCCGGCCTTCATACAGCTTGATCATACGCAAATCAGTCCTGATTGATCACGAGCTCCGTCTCTCCGTCGAAGAGATAGACGGCTTCATGGGGAATGTAGAAGGTCAGCGGCGCATCCATTTCCGGCGTGTCATGGCTGTCCACCTTCAGAATGGCCTGCTGCTCGCCGCTGGTAATATAGACGTTGGTATTATCGCCCAGCATCTCCGTCAGCTCCACGTCGCAGTCGACCCGGAAAGCGTTCTCCTGCGGGTTCAGGACGATCGCCTCCGGACGGAAGCCCAGGACAATTTCCCGGCCTTCCAGAGCCGCGGCATCCTTCCGGCAGTCCTTCAGATTCAGCGCCGCGTTTCCGAAGCGGAACGAACCGTTCTCCACCCGGCCCCGGGCAAAGTTCATGGGCGGCTCGCCGATAAAGCCTCCGACGAACACGTTCGCCGGCTTGAAATACAGTTCGTAGGGCGTACCGATCTGCTGCACATAGCCGTCCTTCATGACGACAATGCGGTCCGCCAGCGTCATGGCTTCCGTCTGGTCATGCGTCACATAGATCGTGGTGGCGCCGGTTTCCTGATGAATCTGAGCGATTTCATACCGCATGGTCACGCGCTGCTTGGCATCCAGGTTGGACAGCGGCTCATCCATGAGGAAAATGCCCACCTTCCGGATGATTGCCCGGCCGATGGCAACCCGCTGGCGCTGACCGCCGGACAGCGCCTTCGGCAGCCTGTCCAGATAATCCGTCAGGCCCAGGATTTTCGCCGTCTTCAGAACGCGCTGCTCGATCACGTCCTCATCCACGCCCTGCAGCGTCAGACCGAACGCGATGTTGTCATATACGGTCATCTGGGGATAAAGCGCATAGCTCTGGAAAACCATGGCGACTTCCCGTTCCCGGGGACCCATCTCGTTTGCCCGTTTTCCGTTAATCAGGAATTCTCCGCTGGAGATGTTTTCCAGCCCCGCAATCATGCGGAGCGTGGTGGATTTTCCGCAGCCGGAAGGGCCTACGAACACAATGAACTCACCCTTTTCGATCTCCAGGTTGAAGTTATGCACCGCATGGAATCCATTGGGGTAAATCTTGTTGATGTCCTTCAGCGTAATATACATCCGCTTCTTGCCTCCTTGGCTGCCTCTGACAGCGTCCCGTTGAGTTCTTGTTTCCTCCGGCCCTCCGGACGGATTGATTTCTTCCTTATGTTTCGTTCAGGCGAATCGCTTAACCTCGCTGTAGCTCAGCACCAGGGGGGCGATGCCTTTGGCGTCATCCTGAACCACCGGCTCTGAGATATAGTATTCATAGCTTCCGTCCCGCGGCTTTCCGTTGGAATCCCCGAGACCGGCCACCAGACAGATCCGGCTCAGCCCCATCTGCTCCCCGTTAAAGGTGAGACAGGTGCGTACCAGCCCGTCAAAGGTTTTCCGGCCCAGCTCCCGGAAGCTTTCCGGCAGCACGCCCAGTCTGGCGCCCTTCATCATGGCGTAAGCCACCATTGAGCTCCCGCTGGATTCCAGGTAATTGCCTTCCCGGCCGCCCTGATCCACCACCTGGTAATACATCCCCGTTTCCGGATCCGCGTACCGGGCGATGGAAGTCATCAGATCCAGCAGAATGTCCCCGATTTCCTTCCGGACGGGCTCCTCGTCAATGATCTCCGCGAGATCCGCCAGCGCGATGGAGAACCATCCGATGGCCCTCAGCCAGAAGCACCGGCTGCAGCCGGTCTCCGGATCGGCCCAGTACATGCTCTTCGTATAATCATATCCGTGATAATACAGCCCCGTTTTCTCATCCCGCATATGCTTTTTCACAATGCGGATCTGATCGATGATATCGCTGTAATCCCGGATTCCGAATTCCTTCTCATACAGCGCCCTGAAGGGCTGCGCCATATAGATGCCGTCCAGCCAGACCTGTTCCGTATAGATGGACTTATGCCAGTAGCTGCCCTCCGGTGTTCTGGGCTGCTTCGCCAGCATATCCATCAGAAGCTCCGCGGCCTTCCGGTATTTTTCCTTTCCGGTCCTCCGGTAGGCCGGGAACAGCGTCCGGCCCTCGTTCACATCGTCCAGCCGGTACTTGTCCGTCTCCAGCGTGGCGATCGTTCCGTCCTCCTGAACGTAGTGATCCACGACCCGTTCCGCAAAATCGAGATATTCATCCTTTCCGGTCAGCTCCCCCAGTGTCATCAGGGCGTTCAGCATGCAGCCGTCAATATAATTCCAGCTGCCTTCCTTCCCGTCCCGGATGATTTCCTGATTCCAGACCGTCCGGCCGGGAGAAGAACGGGCTACCAGGCTGTCGATATAGCGGTCGAGCATTTCGTACATGGTTCTATCCTCTCCCATTCTGTTTCTTCGCATCCGCCACCATCGACTTCAGCACGCGCTTCATTTTCAGCAGCAGCAGATCCCATCCCATGACCAGCAGTCCGAACAGGATCGGCTCCACGCCGACGGGAATCGTATCCGTCGGTCCGGTCAGCGCGATGTATCCCGCGTTAATCCCGTTATAGGTCAGGACCACCAGGAACAGCAGCAGATATCCGTACAGAATGTTTAACGGCAGGGAGGCAAACCCTTTCCGGGTCACCATCATCCAGCGGTTGTTTCCTCCCGGCGTTTTCGCGTAATACCTCAGGATATTGTTCTCCAGCAGGTCCATCACAAAGCCCAGACCCGCGCCGAGAATCAGGAGCAGGTTCTCCTGACTGGGAATGGCCACCCCCAGCCCCCAGTAAAAGAAGAAGCAGCAGGCGCCCGCAAACCACCATTTGAGCAGGATCACCTTTACCCAGTCCGCGACCTTGATCTTCGGCCCGGAGCGATAGCGGTTCAGCTCCGCCTGGCTCACCTTCGGGGAATTGGTCTCGTCCGCGGTGACCAGATCCTCGACCGCTTTCGTGTTCAGCTTGTAATACTCCGAAAGCGTCTGCTCCTCCGGCTTTTCGGGAGTCTGCTTCCTCCCGGAGGCCCGTTTCCTTCCGGCCATGGAATCAGTCTTCGCCTCTCAGATCCAGAGCGGCCATGTCCTCGTTTCCGGCAACTTCAATGGAGGTGTTGACCTTCTTCAGCAGCGGACCGTAAACCGGCAGCAGCGCGGTGAGCGCGGCCCCGATGATCAGAATGATCATGTGCACCCGGAGCATGTTCTGCGCGTTCGTGATATAGATGTTCGCGCCCGTAGGATCAATCGGATTGTCCGCCCGGGTAATGGCGTTGGTAATTCTTCCGCCGTAGTAGATATCACAGTAGATGATAATCCCGATCATGATGAACATCAGAACCAGCATGGGAATGTTCACCTTTTTCCGGTGCGGAAAAGCGTTCATGAAGCATACCAGACTCAGCATGCTGAAAAGCATGGTCACGAAGCCCGACAGGCCCATGCCCACCCCCTGCACCTTCGCCGTGGTATTGGAAATCTGGGTCAGGTTCAGCGAATAATAGAGGAAGGCGACCACCAGCACCACCAGAGCGATGGTCTGCGGCTTCCGCTTGAGGCCGACCATTTTCTTCCGGAAGAATTCCTTCATGGCTTATTGCTCCTTCCTGATGGCGTTCGTGGTCTCCTTATCGAAGAAATGCTTTCTTCCGAACTGAAGCGAAACCACGTCCCCGTTGCGATAATCTGTCCAGCCCCGCAGCTTGGCGGTCACCCGCAGATTGTCTCCCATATATCCGTGAACGAGGGTATTCATGCCGAGGTTTTCATTGCTGAATACCTTGGTCTGAATCCCGCCGCCGGCGGTGACGTCTTCCGGACGCACGCCCAGCGTGATTTCCTTTCCGTTGTATCCGGAAAGGGTGAATTTTTCCTCATCCGTCAGCGGAACCGTGAACCCCTTGCCCTTCAGCATGCCATCCTCAAACCGCACGTCATAGAAGTTCATGGGAGGCAGCCCGATAAATCCGGCCACGAAAAGATTCGCGGGGGTATCGTACAGCTCCAGCGGCGTTCCGATCTGCTGAACATGGCCCATGCTCATGCACACGATCCGGTCCGCCAGGGTCAGGGCTTCCGTCTGGTCATGGGTCACATAGAGCATGGTCGCCTTCAGCCGCTTGTGCAGCAGCAGAATTTCCCGCCGGGTCGCGCCGCGCAGCTTGGCATCCAGGTTGGACAGCGGCTCGTCAAACAGGAACACCTTGGGATTCCGCACGATGCTTCGGCCCATGGCCACCCGCTGGCGCTGTCCGCCGGACAGCTGGGAAGGCTTTTTGTTCAGCTGGCTGGTCAGCCCGAGGATTTCCGCCGCCGCCAGAACCTTCTTGTGAATGACGTTGGGATTTTCCTTCCGCAGCGTCAGGCTGAACGCCATGTTTTCGTAAATCGTCATATGGCCGTACAGCGCGTAGTTCTGGAAGACCATGGCCATATCCCGGTCCTTGGCCGGAGCCTGGGTGATATCCTTGCCGTCCAGCAGCAGATGTCCGTTGGAAATATCCTCCAGTCCGGCCACCATCCGCAGGGTCGTGCTCTTGCCGCAGCCGGAAGGCCCGACCAGCACGATCAGTTCGCCGTCCGCCACGTCCATATTGAAGTCGAAGACGGCCTGTACTTTGTTGTCATAAATCTTATCCAGATGCTGCAGATTCAGCTGAGCCATCTTACGCAGCCTCCTTCCCGGTTTTCAGGCTGGCCAGGTGTCTGTTCAGCTCGAAAGCTTTCTTCTGGTTAATAATCCCGGCGATAATCAGCGCCGCCGCGCTGCCGGCCAGATAGATCACGGTCCGGATGAACTGTCCGTTCCCCATGACCACTGTTTCCACGCCGCTCACGGTCACCACCGCCTGATGCGCCTGCATCGGCAGGATGAAGATCCGGACCACCTGCAGCGCGCCCAGAACATACAGAATGGTGGAATAGTTCGCCTGATAGCTCTTGACTCCCTCCGAGCACAGGAACGCAATCAGAAGGAAAAGCAGATTATAAACGATGGAGCCTCCCACGAGGATCTGATAGTACCAGGATCCCACGTCGGATTTATATATGGAAATGAAATACAGAACATTCAACAGAATGGCCAGATAGCACAGTCTGGAGGAAGTGGTGTTCTTGATGTACCGCATCCGGTCCAGCTGGATTTGACGATCGTCCATGGCCTGTGTCATGCCGCCGCCTCCTTTCCCTGAGCGATCAGGGTTTGTTCTTCTTTCATGAGTTTCCGTTTCCAGACGGCATTCGCGATCAGCAGCGCCGTGCCGATCAGCAAAAGCCCGAAGATCACATAATGAATATCAAACCAGAAAGTGGATTCCGTATAAAGGGTTTTCCGGCTGGCGGCGTGATCCGCCAGTTTGGCAAAGTCCAGGGTCAGCCACTGGGCCTTGAAGGCCTCAATCTGCGTATGAGACCAGACGCTCACGGCGATGCTCCCGATGGAGAAAAGGCCGATCGCGCAATAGTTGCCGATGTAATACCTTCTCCGGCTCTGGGTGTTGGTCACGAAGAGGAGGACGGACAGCAGGATCATGCCGATGGAGGCCATCAGCAGATTCTTGTTGAACGGCTGCATGTCCATATAGACCTCCGCGCCGGAGATACTGGTTTTGCCGCGGCGATAAGTACTGTACAGCGAATCATAGAGGTCCGTCATAATCCCCAGCGAGTACACAAATATCGCCGCGCTGATAATCAGTAACGCCAGGCAGAGGATTCTTTGAAGTTTGACTTGCTTCTTATACATGATAGACCTCACTCCCGTTCGGTTCTTCAGGGGGAAACCCTCCCGGGAGAGGAAAGCTCCTCTCCCGGAAGGAACAGAGTCAGAATCTTAGACCGCCATGGACGCGTAGTAGACCAGCAGATCTTCCCAGGCCATTTCCTTGATGTCCAGATACTGAGCGCCGCCCATGGTATCCTTGACATACTCGGCGGCCGCTTCCGGAGAAGTCATGCCTTCGATGGTAAAGCCTTTGATGATGATGTCGATCAGGACGTTCTCGCCGCCGTTGGTCATGGAGAACTTCTCCGTCAGGTCGGTCAGATTGCCCAGAGCCTGGTTGTCTTCCTTGGTGGTGGGCAGTACGGTGGGCACGGAGGTGTACCACGCGTCATCCGCGATCGCCAGCAGCGGATGCTTGATGGTTCCCAGACCGATGGCGGTGGAAATCTTGCCGGCGCCTTCCCGTCCGACTTCGTGCGTGCACTGATACTCGAACGCCTGGCTCTTCATGAAGCTCAGCGTGGAGCCCAGGAACTGACGGGCATAGTTGGTGTAGTTGCCGTTGGCCTTCTCCCACAGCTCAGTATAAGTGGCATCCGCGATCTTCGGCATTTCCTTGCCGTTGAAGAGGAAGGTTTCGCTCTGCCGGAAGGCTTCGGGGCCGTAGCTCATCATGATGGTGCCTTCTTCGGAATACGCATAGTCGATCAGGGACAGAGCCGCGTTCAGCTTGTTGGTGTCGCTGCCGACGCCGGCCTTGGAGATGCCCCAGCCGTCGGTCTTCACGGAACGCCAGCTCTCGGTGAACCGCATATACACGCCGTTCTCAGAGGTGCCGTCGAACCAGCGGGCCACGGGAACCATCACCGCCATGTACTTCTCACCGGCGGCGTTGTCCAGCTTGGTGGCGTTGTACACGGTCTGGGTCTGGTTGTAGTCATAGTGCATGAATCCGAGATCCTGCTCCAGGTAGTTTTCGGTCTTGACTTCCTGGCTGTTGATGAAGGCGGTGGAGATCAGGCCTTCCTCGACCATGGCATGCAGCCGGCCCAGGGCTTCGTAGGTCGCCACTTCCATACGGGCGTCATGCAGATCGCCGTCGGTGCCGACATACAGGTAGTCCTGACGGGATTCGAGGCCGCGTACGCCGAACAGGCTGCCGCCGAAGCGGAAGATGTCAGCGCGGCGGGCGGTGTTGTTCTCTTCACGGCTGAACAGGCCTTCGATGTTGTCGGTGCCGTTCAGGGTGTTGGGGTTGTTCACGACGCAGCGCAGCAGAGCAACCAGCTCATCCGCGTCCCACGCGGCATTCTGTCCGATGAACAGATTGGCGCGCTCGGTGCCGTAATATCCGTTGTAGGTCTTGTCGATGTACTCACGGAACATGTTGACCATCTGGTCGCCGGACAGGGAATTCTCCATCGCGGCGTTCATCTTGTCGATGATGTTGCCGTAGGCGTCATAATCCTTCGTGATGGTTTCCACGCCGGAGCCGTCCGCCTTCACGACTTCCACTTCCACCTTGCCGGAAGTGGGCATGTAGGGCGTGTAGGCCTTTTTGTTCGTGACCTTCACGGATTCGGCGGTGAATTCGCCTTCGCCGTTCAGCAGCTTCTCCACCCAGTCCGTCCGCATGAGGGGCATCTTCTCGATGTCGTTCACGCCGTCGAAGTAGGGGCTGAAGTAAATCGCGCCGTTCTCCACGTTACCGGTGATGGACAGCCGGACGATGGGGTTGGCATCCAGATAGGCCTTGAAGTTGGGCATCTTGTCCAGATACTCGCCGATGTTGACCAGCAGGCCCGCTTCGCCGTTTTCGCTCAGCTTCGCGGCAGTACCGGCCACCATGTCGACCTGGTCGAGCTGCTCTTTCCAGTAGTCAAACTCCTTGGCGTCGCCGTTGCCCTGATACTTGTCCTCTTTCTGGATCTTCAGCAGATCCTGAACCGCGACCCAGGTGGGCTTGAAATCGCCGGAGTGATAGGTGACGCCATCCGCCAGGGTGACGCCTTCGCCGGCCACTTCGGGATCGAAGCGAAGACCGGTCTTGTTGTTGTTATAGCCCACAGCCATCCGGAGCACAGTGCCTTCCGCGTAGGGCAGGGTTTCCGAAGCGGAAGCCAGGCTCACCATGGAAAGGACCATCACCAGGGCCAATACCAGGGAAAGAACCTTTTTCATAATGGGGTATTCCTCCTTCATTTATATTGTGCGGGGCCTCCCCGCGGGATAACGTTATTCCTTGACGCCGCCGGCGTTGGCGCCCTTGGCGAAGTACTTCTGAATGAAGGGATAGATAATCAGGATCGGAATGATGGAGCAGACGATCAGTGCATAGATCATGCTGTCCGGCGCGTAGACCCGGTTCCAGCCGGTCATCTGATCCGGATCGGTATACATTTCCAGCTGCAGCCGGATGGAGACCTGCAGCGGATGCTCGTTCTGGTTGCTGATCATCTGCCGGGCCCAGAAGTATCCGTTCCAGCGGCTGATGGCGAAGAACAGGGCCACCGTCGCGATGGTGCTCTTGCTCATGGGGATATAGACCTTGCTCAGCACCTGCATTTCGGTGGCGCCGTCCACGATCGCCGCCTCCTCAATTTCGGAAGGCACGTTTTCGAAGGCGTTCCGCAGCAGGATGATGTTCATGGCCGCCATACCCATGGCGATCACGACCAGCCACTTATCGTCCATGATGCCCACGGACTGAAATACCTTCTGGGTTTCCAGGTAATTCAGGTACTGCGGGATGATGCCGGCGCTGAACCACATCGTGAACACCAGGAAGAAGTTGAAGGTTTTCCGGAACAGAAGCCGCTTCTTGCTCAGGGCATAGCCGCCCAGAATGGATACGCCCAGCGCCCAGATCGTTCCGTACAGGGTCAGGAACAGCGTGTTGGAATAGGAATTCCAGAACATGTTGTTCTGAAACATGGTGGAAAAGGCTTCGAACTGGATATCCTTCGGAAACAGAACCACTTCGCTGTATTCCACGGCGTGGCTTCCGGAAATGGAAGCGGAAATCGCGTACACGAAGGGATACAGGCACATCAGGGCAAAGACCGTCAGCAGAAAGTAACTGAGAATCTTAAAGATCAGTTCGGAAATTTCGAGCTTTCTTTTCATGCGAACCTCTCCCTTCTCAGTACAGCGAGGTATTGGCAGCCTTGCGGGCAATGGTGTTGGCTCCGATCACCAGCAGCATGCCGACCACGTTGTTCATCATTTCCGCCGCGCTGGCGATGCCGGTTCCGGCGCCCCCTCCGAGACCCGTCCTGTAGGCCAGGGTGGAAATCACGTCCGCCGTCATATAGGTCTTGGTGTTGTACAGAAGCAGAACCTTTTCGTATCCGATGTTCAGCAGGGAACCGATCCGGGTGATCAGCATGATGACGATGGTGCTCAGAATGCTGGGCAGAACCACGTAGCGCATCTGCGCCCATTTGCCGGCGCCGTCGATCTGCGCCGCCTCATAGCTGGTCGGCGAGATGGCGATAATCGCCGCGAAATAGACGATGCTGTCATATCCGGCGCCCTCCCAGATGCCGCTGATCTGATAGATCCCGCGGAAGAAGCCCGGGTTGTTCAGCAGGCCGGCGTTTCCGACCTCCTCCGTAATCAGGCCCAGCTTCACCATCGCCTGGCTGACGATACCCATCTGGCCGATGATGGAGCCCTGCTTGACCAGCAGCGCCACCAGAGAGGTCATAACGACCGTGGACATGAACTTCGGCAGATAGGTCATCACCTGCAGCACGCTGCGGGCCGCGTTGGAACGGACTTCATTGAAGAACAGCGCCAGAATGATGGGCATCGGGAATCCGAAGCACAGGCCGTAGAAGCTCAGCAGGAAGGTGTTCCGCATGGCCATCCAGAAACTCTGGCTCAGGCTGTCCCCGCCCACCAGCAGCCGCTTGAAATAGCTGAAGCCGGAGAAAAGCTGGTCGTTCACGGGAATGACCGCGTCCGTCACCTTGAAACAGCCCAGCAGTTCATACATGGGGAAATACCGCCAGAACAGGAAAACAAGCAGCATGGGCACCAGCATCAGGTACAGCCGCCAGTCTTTCAGAATGGTGCGCCCCACGTTCAGCCAGTAATGCTTCTCCACATCGTCCCGAACTGCCTGTTCCGGGTTTTCATGATAGGTGCCGCTGACCGGATCCAGAACCAGATAATCCGCCGCTCTCCCTTTCATTGAAATCCTCCTTCTCTACGCTTGCTTCTCATTCAGCCGCTTCAGATAATGCTTCTGATCCTCCAGCATCCCGTCCAGCCGGGACATGATACAGAGGATCACGATGGTAAACAGATAGCTGATCGCGTCCGTCGTGATGAAACTCACGGCCGCGTTCAGCGAAGCGCCAAAGATCAGGGAAAGAACTCCCCTGCCCGCCTGCATCGCCAGCAGCAGCAGACCGCCGAAGGCGATAATCCGCAGCAGATTGCCGTGCAGGCTCTGCCAGCCCCAGCGCTTCACCAGGGGCCAGACAGCCATCCCGGCCAGATTGCCGATTCCGTAGATCACGAACTGGGCCGGCGTCCCCCGGGAGGTCAGGACGAACACGATCCCGCCCAGCGCCGCGTGCAGCGCGGCCCACGGGCCCCATCGCACCATCACGATCCCGGTGATCGCCGCCACCGCGGAAACCGTCCAGGCCTCCTTCGGGAACCACTGGGTGGCTGCCCGGACAAGCACGCTTTCAAACACAATCAGAATCACCGCGAAAAGAGACAGGTCAATCACCCTGTACTTTCCGACGGTCATTTGATTGTGCATGCGGCTCATCTCCCGAATCAGCCGGCATATAGCCGTTCAATAACAGTTATATTATACCGTACGCATCCGTCAAAAGTAAAGTGGAAAATTATGGGTTCAGGGCTGCTTGCCGATATAGGCCAGAATGCCGCCGTCCACATACAGAATATGACCGTTCACAAAGTTGCTGGCGTCGCTGGCCAGGAAGACGGCCGGACCCTGCAGATCCTCCGCTTCGCCCCAGCGGGCCGCGGGCGTCTTGGCGATGATGAACTGATCGAAGGGATGACGGGATCCGTCCGCCTGCCGCTCCCGCAGCGGAGCGGTCTGGGGCGTGGCGATATAGCCGGGCCCGATGCCGTTGCACTGAATGTTGTATCCGCCGTATTCGGAGCAGATGTTCCGGGTCAGCATCTTCAGGCCGCCCTTCGCCGCGGCGTAGGCGGACACGGTCTCGCGGCCCAGCTCGCTCATCATGCTGCAGATGTTGATAATCTTGCCGTGGCCCTTCTGAATCATGGAAGGAATGACCGCCTTGGCACAGATGAAGGGAGCGTTCAGGTCCACGTCGATGACCTTGCGGAATTCCGCCGCGCTCATCTCGATCATGGGGATCCGGCGGATGATTCCGGCGTTGTTGACCAGAATATCGATCACGCCGACCTCCGCCTCGATCTGCTTCACCAGCGCGCCGACCGCTTCCTCACTGGTCACGTCGCAGACATAGCCTTTGGCGTCGATGCCGCAGTCCGCGTAGGATTTCAGGCCCCGGTCCACCAGCTCCTGATTGATGTCGTTGAAAACGATGGTCGCACCGGCGGCCGCGTAGGCCTGCGCGATGGCAAAGCCGATGCCGTAGCTGGCTCCGGTAATCCAGGCAATTTTCCCCTTCAGGCTGAAAGCGTTCATATCCATGGTTGTTTTCCTCCTCGTCCTTCTGATTCTTTCTGATTCATTCTGATTGTCCCGGCCGGTTCGGGAGCCGGTTTATCTCAGCTCCGTGGTCGGAATGGTATCCATATCATCGAAGGCCTGGTTCTCGCCGCCCATCGCCCAGATGAAGGTATAGTTGCTCGTGCCCGCGCCTGCGTGGATGGACCAGCTGGGAGAGATCACCGCCTGCTCGTTCTGCATGACGATATGGCGGGTTTCCTGACCTTCGCCCATCATGTGGAAAACCACGTTGTCCTTCGGCACTTCGAAGTAGAAATACACTTCCATCCGGCGCTCATGCGTATGCGCCGGCATGGTGTTCCATACGGAGCCGCTTTCCAGCACCGTCATGCCCATGCTCAGCTGGCAGGTTTTCAGGACGCTGGGATGGATGAACTGATTGATCACGCGCTTGTTGCTGGTCGCCGCGTCGCCGCAGGGCTTCTTCGCCGCGTCCGCGATTTTGATCAGCCGGTTCTCATAGCTGCAGTGCGCCGGAGCGGATACGATATAGAACTTGGCGGGAGCGGCGCAGTCATCGCTGGCAAACAGCACGGTTTTCGCGCCTTTGGTGATATACAGGCAGTCCTTGTAGCCCAGTTCATACACGGTTCCGTCCACGGTCACCTTTCCGGCGCCGCCCACGTTGAACATGCCGCATTCCCGGCGCTCCAGGAAATATTCGGTGCCGAAGTTTTTCCAGATGTCGATGCCCTTGTCAATGCTGACGGTTTCCTGAACCGGCATAATGCCCAGGGTGACCATCCGGTCCACATGGCTGTAGACCGCTTCCACCGTGTCCGGGGTGAAAAGCTTTTCGATCAGGAATTCCTTCCGGGTTTCCTCTGTGGTATAGCGTTTAAAGTCCTTCTGATTGCAGCTGTAACGAATATCCATACTGTCTGTTCCTCCGTTTTTTTATTCCTGTATGATTTCCTGCACTTCCTGCAGATCCAGCATCGGCCCCTCCATTCCGGAAATCCGGATGCCGGACAGTTCCACCCGCTGGGCATATTTCAGAATCAGTCCCCGCTTCCGCACAGGGTCCACGCCCTCCGCCATGGCCGGCTGATTCATGCCCGCGGCGTCCTCCGCGAAGTCGAAGGTGCTGTCCCGGATGGCCAGCTCCTCCATGGGCTGCTCCGGCAGACCCAGCACATAGGCCACGCAGCCCTGGCACCCGGTGGCTTTCACCCGCTCGAACCGGATGCTGCCGATGCGCGGGGTGGTTTCATCCACCGCTTCGTGCGCCCGGCTCTGCACCCAGGGGCTGTGTCCGTCCGGATCGCAGAAATACAGGGCGTTGACCACCAGCGGCACCTTGATATCCTTCATCCGCACGTTTTCGAACAGGATATTGTCAATGACGCCGTCCTTGCCCCGGCCCCGCCTTGTTTTGATCCGCAGCGCCCGGTCGTTGCCCCTCATGTAGCAGTGATGCGCCCAGACGTTGCGTACGCCTCCGGCCATCTCGCTGCCGACGGTAACGCCGCCGTGTCCGTCCAGCATGGCGCACCAGCCGATCTCGATCTCCTCGCAGGGAATCCGGTATTTCCGGCCGATGCCGATTTTTCCGGATTTGATGGCGATGCAGTCGTCCCCGACGGAAATCCGGCTGCCCATCAGCCGGACCCGGGTGCAGCTTTCCGGATCGAACCCGTCGGTATTCGGGCTGTCCCAGGGCGCCTCGATCCGGATATTCAGGAAATCCAGATCCTTGCTCATCGTGGGATGCAGATTCCAGGCCGGGCTGTTGCGGAACGTAATGCCCTGCACGGTCACGTGGCTGGAGCGCATCAGGAAGAACAGATTCCCCCGGGCGGCTCCCCGGATGACCTTGGGATTCACCCACCAGTCGCCCTCCTGCGCCCGTCCGTCCACCGTGCCCTCGCCGATCACGGCCGTATCCGTAATCTCAATGCCGGTCAGAGCGGCCGCGTAGCCGTTCCGCTCCTCCCCTTCCCACAGGCCGAGAAGCATTTCCCCGTCCGCGTTGCGGGCCGGCGTCCTTCCCGGAAGGATCGGAAACTGATTCCGGTCCGTTTTCAGCGCCAGAACGGCGCCCTTGCCGATCTCCAGCGTCATATGGCTTTTCAGAAACAGGGGCCCCGTCAGGTAGGTTCCCTCGGGAATCAGCACCCGCCCGCCCCGGGGGCAGGCCAGAATGGCCGCCTGCAGCATGGCGGTATCGTCCTTTTCTCCGTCTCCCTGCGCCCCGAAGTCCCGCACGTTCAGCGTGCAGGTTTCCTTTCTGGTCCGGAAGACCACATGCTCCGGATGCCCGGAGGCCGTTTCGGATCCCAGCGTATACTCCGTATCCGGCTCGAGGCCGAAAACGGAAGCAACCGACCGGTTTTCCTCCCGGAGCGGCTTCCCGTTCAACGTCAGGTTCATGGGCTCGCGGGCTTCGTACCGGCCGTCCGGATCCAGCAGCACCGTACAGCTGCGGGATGATACGTACAAGGTTCTCAAAAAATGTCCTCCTGCGGCGTCATCCGGATGAGGGCGGCCGGAGCCGCCTCATCCGGATGCATCTGCCGTTTTTCTTTGAATCAGATTTTTTTCTTCGTGAACTGGAAATACCGGTCCGCGTTGTAATAGCTGATATCCCGGACGATTTCCTTCAGCGTCTCCATATCCTCGGGATAGAAGCCTTCCTCCACCCACTCGCCGAAGATCCGGCAGAGGATCCGCCGGAAGTATTCATGGCGGGGATAGCTCAGGAAGGAGCGGCTGTCCGTCAGCATGCCCACGAAGCCCGCCAGATAGCCCAGGCTGGCCAGGGATTTCAGCTGATCGCTCATGCCGTCGAAGTGATCGTTGAACCACCAGGCGGAACCGTGCTGAATCCGCCCGACCGCGGTGTCATTCTGGAAGCAGCCCAGAATCGTGTCGATCGCCGCGTTGTCATTGGTATTCAGGCTGTACAGAATCGTCCTCGGCAGGCTGCCGCCGTCCTCCAGGGCGCCCAGGAACGCGGCGGTCTGCGCGGAAGGCGCGAAATTGTCCACGCAGTCGAATCCGGTATCCGGGCCCATCGCGCGGAACATCACGGGATTGTTGTCCCTGCGGCATCCGTAGTGCAGCTGCATGACCCAGCCGCGCCGGTTATATTCCGCGGCCATGGCGGTCATGAAAGCATACTTGAATTTCGCTTCTTCCTCCGCGGACGGCAGCGCGCCGTTCAGGCGCTTTTCGAAAATGCCTTCCACTTCCCCGTCCGCCGCGGGAGCGTACATCACATAGTTCAGCGCGTGATCGCTGAGCTTGCAGCCGTGCGCCTGGAAGAAATCCAGCCGGTTTTTCAGCGCCGCGATCAGCCCTTCGAAGGAGCGGATCTCCATGCCGGCCGCTTTTTCCAGCGCCGCCAGATACTCCGGATAGGTTTCCTTTTCCAGATTCATGGCCTTGTCGGGGCGCCAGGCCGGCAGCACCGTTACGGGGAAGGAGGCGTCGGCCGCCAGCTTCTCGTGCCACTCCAGGCTGTCCACCGGATCGTCCGTGGTGCAGATGGTGTCCACGTTGCTCATCAGGATCAGCCCGCGGGAGGTGTAGCCTTCGCTCTGCAGCTTCGCGTTGGCCAGCTGCCATACTTCCTCCGCCGTGTCCCTGTTCAGGATGCCTTCATAGCCGAAGAAGCGGCGGAGCTCCAGATGGCTCCAGTGATGCAGGGGATTGCCGATGGCCTTCCCCAGCACTTCCGCGTATTTCTGGAACTTTTCCCGGTCCGTGGCGTCGCCGGTGATATACTTTTCCGGCACGCCGGCGCTGCGCATCAGGCGCCATTTGTAGTGATCCCCGCCCAGCCAGACCTGCGTGATATTCTCATACCGGATATCCTCATAGATTTCCCGGGGGCTGAGATGGCAGTGATAGTCGATAATGGGGCATTTTTCCGCCGCTTCGTGATAGAGAATCCGGGCGGCTTCCGTGTTCAGCAGAAAATCCTTGTCCAGAAACGGTTTCATCGTTTTCTCCTTACTTATCGAATTTCCGGAAGGGATCCCGGTTTGTCAGCGCTGCACCCGGCCGCTGCCGCTGCCCTTCATCAGGCTTTCCACTTCCGCCGCGCTCATCCGGTTGTAGTCTCCGGGAATGGTGTGTTTCAGACAGCTGGCCGCCACCGCGAACTCCAGCGCGTCCTTCTCGGTGTCATAGGTGTTCAGGCCGTAGATCAGGCCGCCGCCGAAGCTGTCGCCGCCGCCGACCCGGTCCACGATATCGGTGATCCGGTATTTCCGGGAGACGAAGAAATCCTTGCCGTTGTACAGGCAGGCGCTCCAGTCGTTATGGTTGGCGGACTTGGACTCCCGCAGCGTGATCGCGACCCGCTGGATGTTCGGGAAGGTGTCCATGGCCAGCTTCGCGATCGCCTTGTAGTTCTCCAGATTCAGTTCGCCCTCTTCGACGCTGCCGGCGCTCTCCGCCTTCAGCAGCAGGGCCTTCTGGAAGTCTTCCTCGTTGGCGATCACGGTATCGACGTATTTCACCAGCTCGCGCATCACCTGGTCCGCGGTCTTGCCGTACTTCCACAGATTCTTGCGGTAGTTCAGGTCGCAGCTGACATGCAGGCCGTGCTTCTTCGCCGCCTTGACGGCCGCCAGGCTCAGATCGGCCGCGCCCTGGGAAATGGCGGGCGTAATGCCGGTGATATGGAACCAGGAAGCCCCGTCAAAGACCTTTTCCCAGTCGATATCCGACTCGTTCGCTTCCGCGATGGCGCTGCCGGCCCGGTCGTAAATGACCTTGCTGGGCCGCTGCACGGCGCCGGTTTCCAGATAATAGATGCCCATCCGGCCGGGTTTGTAGACGATCCCGTCCACATCCACGCCGAAGCCCCGCAGCTCGCGGGCGCAGGCCTTGCCCAGATCGTTGTCGGGCAGCACGGTCACGAAGGCGGTCTTCATGCCGTAGTTGGCCAGAGAAACGGATACATTGGCCTCGCCGCCGCCGAAGGTCGCCTCCAGCACGGGAGACTGCATCAGCCGTTCATACCCGGGAGACTTGAGGCGCAGCATGATTTCACCAAAGGTTACAACTTTTCCGGACATTTTCTTTTACCCCCTGATTTCTTTCACAATATTGGCGGCTTCCCGCACAAGGTTCTCGATCTCGTCAAATCTGCCTTCCTTCACCAGCGCGCCGGAGACCATCCAGCTTCCGCCGCAGGCAACGATCCGGTCATAGGCCAGATACTCGCGCACGTTGGCCGCGCTGATGCCGCCCGTCGGCATGAAATTCAGCCCCACATAGGGCGCGGCCATGGCCTTGATCATCTTCAGACCGCCGCTGGGCTCCGCAGGGAAGAACTTCACCACGTCCAGGCCGAACTGAAGCGCCGCTTCCACTTCGGTGGGGGTGCAGACGCCGGGCGTCATGGGCACGCCCTTCTTCAGCACATATTCCGTTACCTTCGGATTCAGACCGGGGCTGACGATAAACTTCGCGCCGGCATCGATCGCCCGGTCCGCCTGCTCCGTGGTCAGCACCGTGCCGGCGCCGACGATCATTTCCGGGAAAGCCTTGACCATCCTCCGGATGGACTCCTCCGCCGCGGCGGTCCGGAAGGTGACTTCCGCGCAGGGCAGGCCGCCCTTCACCAGCCGCTCCGCCAGGGGCAGCGCGTCCTCCGCGTCGTTCAGCACAACCACGGGCACAATGCCCAGCTTCTGCAGTTGTTTCATCATTTCGGTCATGATTGATCTCCTCCTCGTTTCCTCTCGCTTTGTGCTCTTTTCTCCGTCTTACAGGGTCACGCCCTGTTTGAAGATGGCCAGGTTATGGAATCCGTTCTTCTCGTTCCGGGCCGGCTGACCGGAGGCGGTGGCCAGCACCAGCTCCATCAGCTCCTGTCCCAGCTCCTCCAGCGTCCTGCCTTCCAGCAGCCGCCCGGCGTTGAAGTCGATCCAGAGACGCTTCTTCTCCGCCAGCGGGGTATTGGAGGCAATTTTCAGCGTGGGAACCGGGCAGCCAAAGGGAGTTCCCCGTCCCGTCGAGAACAGAATCAGCTGGGCGCCGGAAACCGCCAGCGCGGTGGACGCCACCAGATCGTTGCCCGGAGCGCTGAGCAGGTTCAGCCCCCGCTCCGTCACCGGTTCCCCGTACTGCAGCACGCCGCGGACCGCGGAGGACCCGCTCTTCTGGGTGCAGCCCAGGGCTTTGTCCTCCAGGGTCGTGATGCCGCCGGCCTTGTTCCCCGGGGAGGGGTTTTCGTAAACCGGCATATGGTAGGATTCAAAATAGGCCTTGAAATCGTTAATCAGATGCACCGTTTTGCCGAAGAGCTCCTCCGTTTCGCAGCGATCCATCAGAATGGTCTCCGCGCCGAACATCTCCGGCACCTCGGTCAGAATCGTGCTGCCGCCCATGGCCGTCAGCAGATCGCTGAACACGCCGATGGTCGGAGTGGCCGTAATGCCGCTGAGCCCGTCGGAGCCGCCGCATTTCAGGCCGACCACCAGCTGGTCGGCGCCGCAGGGCGTCCGCTGGTCCTGCCGCATCCGTTCCGCCAGCTCCTCCAGCAGCTGCATGGCAGCCTCATGCTCGTCCTCCACGTCCTGGCAGACCAGGAAGCGGACCCGGCTCTCGTCAAAGTCCCCCATCAGCGGACGGATCTGGGCGATGCCGCTGTTCTCGCAGCCCAGCCCCAGCACCAGCACGCCGCCGGCGTTCGGATGGGTCGCCAGCGCCGCCAGCGCCTTCCGGGTATTTTCCTGATCCCCGCCCAGCTGGGAGCAGCCGTAGGGATGGGGGAAGGCATAAACGCCCTCCACGCTTCCGCCGGCCAGCTTCTGCGCGTCCTGCGCAATGGCGTGCGCGACGTCGTTCACACAGCCGACCGTGGGAATGATCCAGAGCTCGTTCCGGATGCCCGGCCGCCCGCTTTTCCGGGGATAGCCCATGAAGGACGCGGCCGGAATGGGATCCTGCTTCGGATGGGTCGGATGCCAGGCATATTCCTTTTCCCCGGACAGGAGCGTATGCAGGTTATGCGTATGCACATGCGTCCCTTCCGGAATCTCCTCCGTCGCCTCGCCGATGGGAAAACCGTATTTGATCACCGGCTCGCCCTTTCGGATGTCCCGCAGGGCGACCTTATGGCCCATGGGCAGATCTTCCTTCAGGGTTACGGCGCCGCTGCCGTAGTCGATGCGCTCCCCCGCCTTCAGGGGCTTCAGGGCAACCGCTACCAGATCCTCCGGTCGGATTCTTACCAGCTCGTTCATGCGTTTCTCCTTCGTTTTTTGCTTACAGGCAGGAGCGGAAAGCGGCCAGGGCGCCTTCCCCGCGGATCAGCTTCAGGTTCCGGACCGTCGCTTCCTCCAGGCCGGGAACCGCCGTCAGATCGCGCCCCCACATCTCCTCGTTGCTCAGCGCGGCGTGCACCAGCTGCTCCGGCGTGTCCTCCCGGTGATTCCAGAAGAACTCCAGGGCCCAGCGGTCGTCATTGATGACGTATTCGTTGCCCTTCGGCCGGCGGGCATGCAGGCCCTTTTCGTCCAGCGCCTGCAGATCATTGGAATAGAAGGCCAGGTAGGCCGCCAGGCTCATGGTCAGGCAGGGCGGCAGCTTGCCGGTCTTCTCAACGTATTCCAGGAAGCTGGGCATATTCCGGGCCCGCCACTTGGAGGTGGAGTTCAGGGAAATGCTCATCATCTCGTGATTCACAAAGTGATTATTGAACCGGTCCTGCACCGCCGCGGCGAAATCTTCCAGATCCTTTTTGTCCAGCGGCAGGGTGGTAATCACTTCCTCTTCCAGCATCTTGTTCATGAAGCCCCGGACCGTATCGTCGTTCATGCAGTCCCGCACGATGTCGAAGCCGGCCAGGTACGC
>JAGCBO010000047.1 GCA_017652125.1 Clostridia bacterium
AAGCTGCTTTGAATCCTCATCTCCCGATGCGGCGTCGATCTGGACGCATGATTTTGCCGTGTTGAAAACGGGGTTGACGATTTCCCATAATTCCTGATTGTTCATGGAATTCCTCCCTGTCATGAGTGTCAGCATTTTGCGTTCTGCCGGCCGTTATCCGGCCGGATGCTTCTCTTCTTGATACGCACGGGCAGGGCCGGATGGCAGTGAAACCGTTCACGGAACCCTGCAGCCGTTGAACCGGGCCAGCCGCTGAACCGCCCGGTCGATCTGCCCGGAGAGCTTCTTTGTGCGGCGGATGCCGGATTCCAGCCATATATTCTGCACCGTAAGCGTTTTCTCCTTCCGGTCTGCCTTCGGCTCAATCCGGCCGATCAGACGGTCCCCCCGCAGCATGGGCAGGACGTAATATCCGTATTTCCGTTTGGCGGCGGGCGTATAGATCTCCCAGGAATACTGATATCCCCAGACCGCCTCGATCAGCTTCCGGTCCCAGAGCATGGGATCCAGCGGAGCCAGGAATTCCAGCCTGTCTCTGAGCGAAGCCTGGCCGGAAAGCACGGATTCCATCAGCGGCAGGTCGTCCGTGAGCATATACAGCGGGAAACGGATCCCTTCCGCCCGGACCGGTGTGATCACGCGGTCTTTTTCCAGCCGGTCAAAGGAAGCATTTCGCTGTTCTGTGGTCATGCTGATGCCGAGCCAGGCGGTGGATGTGCGGTTCCAGAGCAGACCGACGGCGCCGATGCGGCGCTTCACGCGCCAGCACAGCCAGGAGGTCTCGTCCGGGCAGGGATCCGGCGCGGACAGCAGTTCCTTCGGAAGGTACTTCTCCGCCAGATCATAGTATTTCCGGGATCCGGTCTTGTGATGAATCAGGAGAACGCCGTCCGTATAGAGCTGCTCCAGTACGGACCGGGCAGCCAGGGAATCTTTGTCCCAGTGCCCGCTCCAGTGCATGGAGGAATGCCAGAAGATAGTCCCCTCCAGCGGCAGGGTATCGCTGCTGACCGCGCCGTGCTTCCGGATATAGGCGACAGCCTTCTCTTCCAGCTCGGGAATGCCGGCGAATTGCTTTCCGTGTTCGATACTTCTTTCGCGATAGCGGGAGAAAAAGGGCCAGTCCTCGCTGGGCCAGATGGAAAGTTCCTTATCCGAATAGTCTACCAGAAGACGGTCCCGGTACAGCAGGTCGCTCAGGGTATTCCGGGTGATGCCCTTCACCCGGGACTGAAGGGTCAGCTCCGCGTTTCTTCCGCAGACGTCCACCGGATCAAACTGGATGCAGCCGGCCTGGCGGACATACTGATACGCACCGTTTTTCCCGACGAAACGGTGCTCTCCGATCAGCCCCTGCCGGAGCAGAATAAACTGTCTTGCCTGATTCAGCGTGACGGTCAGCATGGTGTACTCCTTGTATCAGAAGGACCAGGGCAGGTACGCGGCGAGGATGGCCAGGAGGACGGCGGGAAGCATATTGGCGACCCGCAGCTGTTTTCCCCAGACCAGGTTGACCCCGACGCAGAAGATCAGCACGGAGCCGATCAGCGAAAGATACGAAACCGCAAGGTCCGTCAGGACCGGGGCGATCAGCCGGGCCAGCAGCGTGACAGAGCCCTCAAAGAGGAAGACGGGGATCGCTGAGAAGGCGCTGCCCTTTCCCAGCGAGGAGGTCATCACGGCGACGATAATAAAGTCCAGCACGGCCTTCACCGCCAGGGTGGAATAATCCCCCTGGATTCCGTCCCGGATGGCTCCGACAATGGCCATGGCGCCGATACAGACGGTGAGGGAAGCGGTGACGAAGGCGT
>JAGCBO010000048.1 GCA_017652125.1 Clostridia bacterium
CCCCTGTCGGCGTGCCCTGATAATATATCACGGAGCCGCGGCCAAGTCAATATGTTGTTACCGAAAACCAAAAAATACACTATATCTTGTGGAACATCCTTATTCCACGCCCCGAAGGGCTGTCTCCGGAATGTCCGCCTGCAGGATCCGGGCGTACAGGCGCATCTTCTCAGCGGAGGGCGCGTGCAGGCCGCCGAAGGGAACCGTATCCCGGTCGGTAAACTGCTGCAGATAAAACCGTTTCGCGCCGTGAAGCCACGCGCCGATCCCCCGGAAGGAATCTTCATCATGCAGCTCGTCCACCACCGTGGTCCGGAATTCATAGTCGGTTTTCCCCGTCATCAGCAGCCGGGCGCTCTCCCGGACCGGAGCCAGATCCAGGCCGGGAACGCCCGCCGTCTCCGCGTACCGCTCCGGACTGTTCTTGATATCCATGGCGGCGTAATCGACCAGGCCCTCCTCCAGCAGGGCGTTCAGCCGGTCGGGATGCGTGCCGTTGGTATCCAGCTTGACCGCGTAGCCCAGGCTCCGGATCTCCCGGAGCAGCGGCGCCAGATCGCTCCGCAGCAAAGGCTCGCCTCCGGTGATGGCCACCCCGTCCAGCAGCCCCTTCCGGCGGCCGAGAAAGCGGAGCAGCTCCTGGTCATCCAGGGCGGCCGGGGCCGATCCGTCGATCAGTTCCGCATTATGGCAAAAGGGGCAGCGCATATCGCAGCCCCCCAGAAAGACCGTACAGGCCACCCGTCCCGGAAAATCCAGCAGCGTCATTTTCTGCAGCCCGTGTATGATCATATCCTGTCCTTTCTCTCTCCCGGCAGTCCGCCCCTTACAGCAGGTGCGCCCGGATCTCCTCCGGAGACAGCGGGCTCAGGTCGGCGGGCGCCACGTCGAACAGCGTCTTGCAGCCGTGGTTCCCCCGGCCGGACATCCGGTATACCGCCCTCGCGCAGGCGATCAGCACGGAAGCGGTGAACTCCGGATTGGAATCCAGCTTCAGGGAGAATTCCATCACATGGCGGTGCTCTCCGTCCCGGCCGGTCGCGCCGGAGCGGATAACCCGGCCGCCGTGGGGCAGCCCCTTGTGATCCCGGTCCAGCTCCTCCTGGGAGATAAAGGTCACCGTGGTGTCATAGTCGGCGAAATAGTTCGGCATCTCCCGGATCTGCTTCGCGATCAGGTCCCTGTCCGCCCCTTCCTCCGCCACCACATAGCACTCCCGCGTATGCTTCTGCCGGGTGGTCAGCTCCGGATTCTCTCCCTCCCGCACGCGGCGGAGCGCATCCTCCACCGGCACGGTATACTGCCGGGCGTCCTTCACGCCGGGCACCCGGCGGATCGCGTCGCTGTGGCCCTGGCTGACGCCCCGGCCCCAGAAGGTATAGTCCTTTCCCTCCGGCAGCGCGATGTTCATATACAGCCGGGCCAGGGAAAACAGACCGGGATCCCAGCCGGCGCTGATCAGCGCCGTATGGCCGGAGGCGGCCGCCGCCGCGTCCACGCGGGCGAAATGCTCCGGAATGCGGGCGTGGGTATCAAACGAATCCACCACGTTGAAACAGCCGGCCAGCATCGGCGTCATCTCCGGCAGGTCAAAGGCGCTTCCGCCGCAGATGATCATGACGTCAATCTGATCCGCGTACTTTTCCGCTTCGCGGGCAGCATAAACCGGCGCGCCGGTCAGCGTACGGACCGTGGAAGGATCCCGCCGCGAAAAGACGCCGGCCAGCTCCATGTCCGGGTTCTGCCGGATTCCCAGCTCGACGCCCCGTCCCAGATTCCCGTAGCCGTAAATTCCGATCTTCATTCCGCTCATTCCCCCCTCAGCAAATCTTTCATATCATACAGGCCCGGCCGCTTTCCCATCAGGAAGGCGGCTGCCTTCAGGCTTCCCTCGGCGAACACGCCCCGGCTGAAAGCTTCATGCTTCAGCGTAATCCGCTCATTCTGCGTTCCGATCATGACCTCGTGCACGCCGACGATGTTCCCCATGCGAATGGCGTGAATGCCCACTTCCTCCGGGGTCCTTTTCCCCTGGCCGGATCTCCCGGTCACCGCGACCGCGGAAGGCCGGACATCCTGAACGGCCCGGAACAGCGCGAGCGCCGTTCCGCTGGGAGCGTCCAGCTTCCGGTCATGGTGCTGTTCCACAATCTCGATCTCCGCATCCGGATACAGGGCGGCGGTGCGGCGCACCAGATCGCTCATCACCGCGATGCCCAGGCTGTAGTTGGCGGCCAGAAAGACGGGAATCTTTTTCGCCGCCTGCTCGATCCGGGCCTTTTCCTCTTCCGTCTGCCCCGTGGTGGCCAGCACCACCGGCAGCTTTCTTGCCTCGGCAAAATCCATCAGCGCGCCGGTCATGCTGTGATGGCTGAAATCGATGATCACATCCGCCTCGCAGGTGACTTCCGAAAAGTCCGCCGCGCAGAGGGGATCCCCGCCGCCGGCCAGGGGGTCCACGCCCGCCTGAATCACGCAGTCCTTCGCCCGCTCCGCGCAGGTCCGGACCTCCCGGCCCATATGCCCGTCATATCCGCACAGAATGATTCTCATGCCTTTACCTCCAGCCCCGCTTCCCGCATCAGCTCCAGCAGCTTCCGGCGGTTGCCTTCCTCCATCTCCGTCAGGGGCAGCCGGACCCGGTTGGCGCCGAATCCCAGCGCCGCGCAGGCCGCCTTCGCAGGAATCGGGTTCGTCTCGATCATCAGCTGGTTCATCAGATCCAGCAGTTCCAGTTGCAGCGCGGCGGCTCCGGAAACATCCCCCCGGAAAAAGCGCCGGCAGATCTCCGCCGTTTTCCCGGGCAGAATATTGGCGACCACCGAAATGATCCCCTTGCCGCCCAGGCTCAGGGTCGGTACGATCTGATCGTCGCATCCGGAATAGATGTCCAGCTCCTCCCCGCACAGCCGTCTCTCCCGGGCAATCTGGCTCAGGCTGCCGCAGGCTTCCTTCACCGCGGCGATCCGCGGATGCTTCGCCAGCTGAGCGAGCGTCTCCGGCAGCATGTTGAGCCCCGTACGGGAGGGCACGTTATACAGGATGCAGGGCACGCTGCTCTGATCCGCAATCGCGGTATAATGGGCGATCAGCCCCCGCTGCGTGGTCTTGTTGTAATAAGGGGTCACCAGCAGAACGGCGTCCGCTCCGGCCGCGCAGGCGGTTTTCGTCCGCTCGATGGCGTGTTCGGTATTGTTGGATCCGCTGCCGGCGATCACCGGAACCTTTCCGCCCACCCGGCGGACGCAGAACGCAATCACCTGCTCGAATTCGGCGTCGGTCAGCGTGCTCCCCTCTCCGCTGGTGCCGGAAGCGACGATCCCGTCAATTCCCTCTTTCAGCTGGTAATCAATCAGCCGGCCGAAGGCCTCATAATCCACCGCGCCTCCCTGCTCAAAGGGGGTTATGATCGCGGTGGCCGCTCCTGTGAAAACCGTGTTCTTCATGACTCTGTCCCTCCGTCAGAACGCCTGTCCATCCTGTTCTTCCTTCTGTTTCCGGGTTATTGTATCATATCCGCGCGGGGAATGTTGTTTTCCGGCTGTATTTCATCCGCTGCGCCGGCCCGGAGGATCTCCGGACCGAACCGGCGGACCAGCCGTTCCGTATCCTCCCGGGAAATCATGATCGTCAGTTCCGTGCCGCTGTCCGTATGGTTTTCGCTGATGACCCGTCCCAGCGGCCGGATCGCCGCCAGCTGCCCGTAGCGGCTGAAGGGAATCATAAAGGTGACCGGTGAGTAGGATTCCTGCAGCGCTTCGGCAATCTTCCGCTTCAGCTCCTCCAGGCCCTCCCCCGTCTTTGCGGAAATCATCACCGCTCCGGGAAATGCCGGATCCGCGTCCTTCAGATCACATTTGTTAATGACCTCAATCCGCTTCTGATCCTCCGCTCCCAGTTCCCGCAGCACCTCTTCCACCGTGTCATGCTGCTCCGCCATCCGCTCGCTGGATCCGTCGGAAACGATCACCAGCACATCCGCCAGCGCCGCCTCCTCCAGGGTGGAACGGAAGGCGCTGACCAGGGTGTGCGGCAGCTTCCGGATGAAGCCGACGGTATCGGTCAGCAGGTAGGCGGTGTTCTCCGGTGTGGTCATACGCCGGGATACCGCGTCCAGGGTCGCGAAAAGCTGATCCTGCACATACACGTCCGCCCCGGTCAGCGCGTTCAGCAGCGTGGACTTCCCGGCGTTGGTATATCCGACCAGCGCCACGACGGGAATCTCGTTCCGCTCCCTGCTTTTCCGGCGGATGGTCCGCTGTTTTTCCAGCTCCTCCAGCCGTCCCCGCAGCTCCGTCATCCGTTCCCGGATCCTGCGGCGGCTCATTTCCAGCTGGCTTTCCCCGGGACCGCGGGTGCCGATTCCTCCGGCCAGCCGGCTGAGCACCAGCCCCTGCCCGATCAGCCGGGCGGACCGGTACTGCAGCTGCGCCAGCTCCACCTGCAGCTTGCCCTCGGCGCTGGAGGCGCGCTGGGCGAAGATGTCCAGGATCAGCGTCGTCCGGTCCACCACCTTGACCCGCAGCGTCTCCTCCAGATTCCGGGTCTGCATGCCGGTCAGTTCCTCATCGAAAATGCATACGTCCGCTTCCAGCGCCTGGCACTCCCGGGCCAGCTCTTCCGCCCGGCCTTTCCCGATCACCAGCGCGCCGTCCGGCTTGCTCCGCTTCTGCAGAAACATGCCGGTCACTTCCGCTCCCGCGGTCTCCGCCAGCCGTTTCAGCTCCTCCAGGGATTCCATGCTCTCGATGCCCATGAGCACCGCCCGTTCCCGGTCTCCGCCGGTGGCCTGGGTCATTTCCCGGCCGACGGCCTCGTCGCTGAACAGAATCTGATCCATCCAGCTCCGGTCCGGAACCCGGTACCAGCGGACCGGTTCCGGCATCAGGATCTCTTCTTCCTCTCCGAGAAAGGCCGTCTGGACGTAAGTCGGTTCCCCGTCCTTCACGCCGACCGCCGTCATCGCGTCATAGCGGAAGATTTTCAGGGCGCTCAGATCCACGTCGCTGAGCCTTCCGTCCCCGTCCGGGTGCGTATGCACGCAGCGGATCCGGCTCAGCCTTCGCTCATTCCGGCGCAGCCGGTAGTCGGTCAGCTCCACGTCCCGGTCCGTTCCCACCGTCACGCTGACGATTTCCCCGTCCCGGGTCAGATAGACCGCGATCTCCCGGTTCAGCTCGCAGGAGCACTCCGCCAGAATCTTCATCAGATCCCGCGGAAGAAAGCTCCCCTCCTCCGCCTCATAGGTATACAGGCTGTCCAGCCGGGCCAGCAGCGCCTCCCGGATGCCTTCCGTGTTTCCGCTTACCTGATGATTCATATCGTTTCCCATCTGTTTTTTCTTTGCCCGCCCGGGTCAGGAGGGCATGGCGACCGCCGCGGCCCCTCTTCCCCGCAGCGTGATTTCCGGGATTGTCCGGGGCAGGAAGCAGGTCTCTCCCTTGCGCAGCCTCATCCGGCCGTTTTTCCACCGCAGGGTAATCTGCCCTTCCAGCACGGTCAGCATGCCGAAATCGTGGATCGGAGGAAGCACGCCGGAATCGTCCGTGCGGATCACATCCAGATTGAAGTAATGCTCCTTCAGAATGCGCTTGCCGCCGTAGGCCTTCTCCACATGGATCGGCAGCGGGGTCTGCTTCAGATCCGTCACGTCCAGTCCCTTCTCCAGATGCAGCTCCCGGGGGTTGCCGTCCTTGTCCCTCCGGTCCCAGTCATAGAAGCGGTAGGTAATATCCGAAGACTGCTGAATTTCATACAGCGTGATCCCCGCTCCGATGGCATGAACGCAGCCGGCCGGAATATAGCACACATCTCCCGCGTGCACCTTCACCCTGCGCAGCAGCTTTTCCACAGCGCTGCCGGCCTTGCAGGCCTCCCGCAGCTCCTTCAGCGTGGTTCCCGGCCGGATCCCGTAAACCAGCTCGCCCCCGCCCGCCGGGGTATCCAGGATCAGCCAGGCCTCCGTCTTGCCCAGCTTTCCGCCCTCCCGTTCCGCGGCGTAGGCGTCGTCGGGATGCACCTGAACGCTCAGCGGCTCCCGGGCGTCGATCAGCTTCAGCAGCAGCGGAAACGGTTTTTCCGCGTATCGTCCGACCATCTTTTCCCCGAACTCATGAATCAGCTCCGTCAGCGTCCGTCCGGTGGGATCGCGGCTCTCCAGCCCCGGAATGCAGCTGACCTCAAGGCTTTCGCCCGTGGGACTCTGGTCCGGTTTCTTTCCCCAGAGCGTCTGCAGTTTCTCCCCGCCCCAGGGGGTCAGCCGGCCGCCCCGGAAAGCAGGCGTCATCCGGACCGGCAGCAGCGGGGTTTCCCGCTTCAGGGGTTTATCATAGCAGCGGAAGGGATGACCGCATCCTTCCCGGGTAATCCCGCCGCAATACCGGAGCCCCATTTTTTCATACAGGCGGATCGCCCGGGCATTCCGTTCGTCCGTATCGCAGCGGGCGCAGTCGCACCCCATGCTCCGCAGCAGCTGAAGGGTATCGTCCAGCACCCCGCCGCCCAGGCTCTGTCCCTGCCGGTCGGGATCCACCACCAGCCGGCGAAAATATCCCGGTTCGGTTCCGAAGGTCCACCCGGACTGATCGTACTCCGGCTCCGCCGTTTTTGTGATGCAGACCGCGGCTACGATTTCTCCGTCCATCCGCTGAATATACAGACTGCCCGCGGCGATGTCCGCCCGCAGCATTTCCTCCGTCGGATAAACGCCCCAGCGCCAGCAGTCCAGCCCCTCCGCGTTCATGTTTTCCGTCACCCGCCGATACAGCTCCGCAGCCTCGGCCAGGTCGTTTTCCGCCGCTCTGATCAGTTCCATGCCGTCCTCTCCTTCTCCCTGCCGTTCTCTCTCTTCGCCTGCCCGGTTTCACGGCCCTCCCGCCGGAAAGCCGGAATCCCGCGCCGGTTTCTTTCAGGCTCCGGTGGATCCGAAACCGCCCGTCCGCTCCTCCGTCGTTTCCGGCTCCTCCGCCGTCCCGAAGGGGACGAACACCCCCTGGCAGAACCGCTCTCCCCGGCGGATCACGACTTCCCGCGCGGACGGATTCCGCAGTTTGACCATGATATGGCCCTCATTGGCCGCGAAGGCGTAATCCCCGTCAATAATGCCGGTTGTATTGCTCAGCCGGACGCCGGTCCGGAATCCCAGAGAGCTTCTCGGAAACAGCATCAGCACCCAGCCCGGCTCCATCTCCGCCCGGATTCCCGTCGGGATCAGCGCCTCCCCGCCGGCCGGGATCACCGTTTCCGCCGGCGCGATAAAATCATAGCCGGCGCTTCCCTTTGTTGCCCGCTTCGGCAGCGGGATTTCCGTCACCGCCAGGCAGTCCCGGTTTTCTCCCATCGCCGCGGCATACTGAGCCTCCGACACATGCGTAAACCGTGCGATCGTCATGTTTCCCCTTCTCCTTCCCCGGCAATCACGTCCGCCAGCGCTCCCAGCTGCTCCAGGGTCAGCTTTTCTCCGCGGACCTTCTCCTCCAGGCCGGCCTGGGCCATCCAGGCCAGCGCCTGCTCCCGGTCCGCCCGGAAGGTCGCGCACAGATTGTTCAGCATGGTTTTGCGCCGCAGCGCGAAGGCCGCGCCGGCAACCCGGAAGAACATCTCCTCGCTCCGGACCCGTACCGCCGGCTCTTCTCTTCTCGTCAGCACCACAAAGGCGCTGTCGACCTTCGGCGGCGGGGTAAAGCAGGCCGCGGGCACATCCATGGCCAGCCGGGGTTCGCACAGATACCGGCAGCGGATCGCCAGAGGGCCCCAGCCTTCCTCTCCCGGGGAAGAGAGAATCTTATCCGCCACTTCCTTCTGAACCATCAGCGCCAGGCGGCTGAAGGCCAGCCCGGGATCCAGCAGGCGCAGAATCAGCGGCGTCGTGATATAATAAGGAATATTCGCCACCACGGCAAACGGTTTCCGCAGCGGCTCCGTCAGGGCCGCCAGATCCTGCCGCATAATATCCCCCTGCACCAGCGTCAGGTTCTTCTTCTCCGCCAGAAAGCCCCGGAGCAGCGGAATCAGCCGCTCGTCCAGCTCCACGGCCAGCACCTGCCCCGCGGCATCGCACAGGGGAGCGGTCAGGCTGCCGCATCCCGGGCCGATTTCAAGCACATCGTCCGCCTCCGTGATTTCCGCCTCGCGGACCAGGGCGGCCAGGATGTCCTCATCATACAGAAAATGCTGCCCCAGGGAATGCCTGTACCGGAGGGTCGTTTCCCGGATTCTGCTCTTTGTCTTACTCATCTCTGGCTCCCTTCCGGCTTTTTTCCCGCCGCCAGTATATCATATTCCGCCGGCAAAAAGAAAGGGACTGACGCTTTTTTGCGTCAGTCCCGGGAAATACAGGGTAGCTTACTGGCCGGCCAGCTTCTTGTAGGCAGCCAGACGATCCTTGGCGTCTTCCTCCTGGGCCGCGAACAGCTTCGCCGCCGCGTCCGGGAACTGCTGGGCCAGGGAGGTATACCGAACCTCGCCCTTCAGGAATTCCTGATAGTCGCCGGTCGGATCCTTGCTGTCGATGGTCATGGGGTTCTCCAGCTCCGGATTGTACCGGTACAGCTGCCAGTAACCGCATTCGACCGCCTTCTTGATTTCCGCCTGGGCCTTGCCCATGCCGCCCTTGGCCCGCAGACCGTGGTTGATGCAGGGCGCGTAGGCGATGATCAGGGACGGGCCGTGATAAGCTTCCGCTTCCAGCATGGCCTTGATCACCTGCTGCGGATTGCTCATGGCGACCTGCGCCACGTAGACATAGCCGTAGCTCATGGCCATCATGCCCAGATCCTTCTTCTTGGTCCGCTTGCCGGCGGCGGCGAACTTCGCCACGGAGCCGGTGGGCGTGGCCTTGGAGGCCTGGCCGCCGGTGTTGGAATACACTTCGGTGTCCAGCACGAGGATGTTCACATCCTGGTTCTGCGCCAGCACGTGATCCACTCCGCCGTATCCGATATCATAGGCCCAGCCGTCGCCGCCGAAGATCCAGATGGACTTCTTGGTCAGCAGGTCCTTGTTCTCCAGGATGTACTTCCGGTATTCGCCGCCCTGGTCGCCCTTGGCTTCCAGCAGCGCGACCAGCTTCTCGCCGGCCTTGCGGGAGCCTTCCGCGTCCTCGCAGTTCTCCAGCCATTCCTTCGCCGCGGCGACAATGGCTTCGTCCTTGCCGACTTCGGTCACCTGGGTGATCACATCCGCCAGCTTGGCGCGGCGCTGCGTGGTCGCCAGGTTCATGCCGAAACCGAACTCCGCGTTGTCTTCAAACAGGCTGTTGGACCAGGCGGGGCCATGGCCCTTCTCATTCACGGTATAGGGGCAGGTCGGAGCGCTGCCGCCGTAGATGGAGGAGCAGCCCGTCGCGTTCGCGATCATCATCCGGTCGCCGAACAGCTGGGTAACCAGCTTGACATAGGGCGTCTCGCCGCAGCCGGCGCAGGCGCCGGAGAACTCGAACAGGGGCTTGAGGGCCTGGCTGTTCTTGACGGAAGCCTTGTTCTGGATCTTGTCGGCCACTTCCGGTACGGTCATGGCATACTCCCAGTTGGCCTCTTCCTTCCGCTGGGAATCCAGAGGCTTCATGACCAGAGCCTGCTTGCCTTCCTTGTCCTTCAGCGGGCAGACATCCACGCAGTTGCCGCAGCCGGTGCAGTCCAGCGGGGAAACCTGCATGCGGTACTTCATGCCGGCGAACTCCTTGCCGGTGGCCGGCTTGGTCGCGAAGGAAGCGGGGGCTTCCGCGTCGCCCGCCACATAGATGGGCCGGATACAGGCATGGGGGCAGACGATGGCGCAGTTGCCGCACTGGATACAGTTGTCAATCTGCCACTCCGGTACGAACACGGCGATGCCGCGCTTCTCGAACTTGGTGGTGCCGGTGGGCACGATGCCGCGGGGATCCAGCTTGCTGACGGGCAGCTTGTTGCCTTCCTGCGCCAGCACGGGAGCGATGAATTCATCGTAATACTCGTTGGTGCCGGGCACCTTCGCGGCGACGGCGCCTTCGGTGGTGGTCGCCCAGTCGGCGGGGATCTCCACCTTGACCAGGCCTTCCAGCGCGGCGTCGATGGCGGCGAAGTTCATCTTGACGACGTCCTCGCCCTTCTTGCCGTAGGAAGCGACAACCTTTTCCTTCATATACTTGTCCGCATCCTCGTAGGGGATGATGTTGGCCAGCTTGAAGAAGGCTGCCTGCATGGTGGTGTTGGTGCGTCCGCCCATGCCGACCTTGCGGGCCAGGTCAATCGCGTTGATGATATAGAAGTTGGCGTGCTTGGCGGCCAGCCGGTTCTTCATGGAAGCAGGCAGGCGCTCGTTCAGCTCATCCTTGTCCCACTGGCAGTTCAGCAGGAAGGTGCCGCCGTCCCGCAGGGGGGATACCATGTCATACATGGTCACATAGGCGGGGTTGGAGCAGCTGATGAAGTCCGCCACGTCGATCAGATAGGGGCTCTGGATCGGCTTGTCGCCGAAGCGCAGATGGGACACGGTCAGGCCGCCGCTCTTCTTGGAATCATAGAAGAAATAGGCCTGCGCGTACTTCTCGGTGTGGTCGCCGATGATCTTGATCGAGTTC
>JAGCBO010000049.1 GCA_017652125.1 Clostridia bacterium
ACTGTGGCCAGGCGCCAGAAGAAGAAAAGCATGAGTTGGTCCAGACATGGCAGCATCGGATTGGCATCCCTTACTGCACTGTATATGAACAATGAAGCTGATGGCTGGCATGAATTTCAAACATTGTCATATGAATTGTATGAGAAATACGGTGATGGAATGGCTGCGGCATAAGTTAAATCCTTAGGCCTGTATATCCCTATACGCAATTTCAACCGCACAGCTCGCATTTTTTGTGAAACGCAGGGACGGCCTCTTTCCTTTCACCCGCTGCCTTTGGGGCTTGCTTGCAAAAAGCATTGGAAACGTCAACTCTTTATATTTGCGAAAGGCTCCGCTTGACCCCCTTCCGCCTTCTTTGGTACAATAGGCGTCGGGCGGGCGGAATCACGGCGTGATGCCGTTCCGGAAGGGCTGATCCATGAAGGGTTGAGTGAAGAAACAGGGAGGATACCCATGAAGAAAACGTCCACGCTGATCTGGCTGATTCCTTTGATCCTGATTCTGCTGATGATTCCTTTTATCGTTCCCTCGGCGATCGTCAGTGCGGATGCGGAGGAAAACACCTTTTATACTTTGGAGGAGCTGCCGGCCTATGTTCCGGTGACGCTGGAAAACCGGAATCCGGATCCTCTGCCCCTCGGCCTTTCCTCCAAAAGTGATTCAAAGAGCAGGCCCGGGGACGGAGCTCCCTATGCCCCGAAGGCCGAAAACTTCCTGCCGGACAACGGCGGATACCTGGACAGCACGATTTCCGTGCGCATCGAGGACCGCATTCTTCGGAACACCCGCGTTTTCTTCACCTTCATTCAGATCGCCGATCCCACCCAGCTGCGATCCGCGCTGGCCAATCCCTATCCCTCCGTCAAATGGAAGAAGGGAACCCAGATCGCCGCGAACCGGAACACGGTGGTCGCCATGAACGGCGACTGGTTCGCCAACAAGGACAACAAAGGCCGGGGCACCATTTACCGCAATGGGGAGCTGCTCCGCACCAAGGACAGCGGCATCTACGACGCGCTGATCATTGACCGGAACGGGGATTTTCACATCATTCCCCACGCGAAGGAGGCCGACTTTGCTCCCTATGAGGACAATATCCTGCAGAGCTACTGCTTCCCCTGCGCGCTGGTGATCGACGGACAGCTGATGACCTTTGACCGGAAGGACAAGGACACGGACAGCCTGCTGGCCCATCATATCGAAGGATGGAAGCATGCGCAGCGTTCCGTGTTCTGCCAGATGGGAACGCTGAGCTATCTGATCATTACCTCGGAGGGGCCGGACCAGAGCAAGAACGGCGGTCTGACCATTCCGGAGGTCGCCCGGCTGGCCTACGACATGGGCGCCCAACAGGCTTTCAATATGGACGGCGGTTCTTCCGCCCTGCTGCTGCTGAACGGTCAGCGGATCAACTGCCTGGTGAACGGCAAGCCGCCCAAGAACAACCGGGATATGGGCGACATCATCTATTTTGCCACCGCGGAGCCCGATACCTGACGGGGAAGGAAGCGATCTGATTCATGGAACCTCTGCTGGTCCTGGGGCCTCTGAGCATCACGCCCTACAGCCTGATGATTTTCTCAGGCGCCGTTATCGGCACACTGCTGGCCATCCGGAAAAAGGCCGTCCGGCCTGCCCTGCCGCTGACCGCGCTGCTGGCGCTGATCCTCGGCCACGTGATCTGGTGCCTGATGAACGATACCAGCATGGAATACTACGGCAGTTCGCTGCTGTTTCAGCCCTGGCGGGGCGGATATACCCTTTACGGAGCCCTGCTGGGAGGATTTCTCGGCGCGCTGATCACCGCGCATCTGACCCGGGTTCGCCTGCTGGAAATCACAGACGGACTGGCAGCCGGCGCTGCCGCCCTGCTTTTCTTTGCCCGGATGGGAGAATACTTCTCCGGTCAGGGCATCGGCGCCGTACTGGAGAATGAAGGACTGTGCTTCTTCCCTCTGGCTTTCGTTCCCTGGGGAGAAGCCGCGGAGGGCGCCGAATGGTACTACGCCGTATGGTTCTGGGAAGCGATGGCCGCTCTGGTTCTGCTGGCGGCGCTTCTGCTGCGGCGGCCGTCACGGCGCGGAGATCCGACCTTTATCTTTCTCTCCGTACTCGGGATCACCCAGATCTTCTTCGAGCAGCTCAGACGGGACGACTATGTCTCCCTGACGGGATTTGTCCGCTTCAGCCAGGTCGGCGCTCTGGTCTCGCTGATCGCTGTCATGATCACGCTGACCGTCCTGCGCCGGCCGAAAACGAGGACGGCGGTTTTCTGTTTCCTGACGCTGGTGACCGCCTCCCTGACCATCATGTACGTGGAATTCGCGCTGGATAAAACCCGATACTATCCTTTCCTCTATGTTTCCACCGCCGTCACCGCGGTGTTCGCAGTCTGCCTGCTGATCTTTTCCGGCGGGCGGAACGGCCTGGTCCCCGCGGGGTGGATCGGTCTGAGCGCCTTTATTCTCCTGTTTTCGCACGCGCTGGAGGATCCGGAAGCGAACAGCTACGTCATCCTGTACGGCTTTATGGCCTGGGCGCTGGCCTGTATCGGGAACGCGGTTTCCATTCTGATGAAAAACGGCGAAACGAAGGATCTCCCCGCGGAAACGGAGCGACGCCCTGTTGAGGTGCAGCGATGAACGCGCCGCGAATCTTCCGCCGGACAGCGGCCGGCCGCCGGCTGATCAGTCTGGCTCTGCTTCTTCTGGTCCTTTTCCCGGGGATCGGCCTGGGAGAGGATGATTTTCTCGTCACGGAAGAAATCTCCCTTCCCGTCGAGACAGAGTCAGGCGGCGAAGCCCCGAATATCACCGGCGACTGCAGCCTGACCTTTTCCACCGGCAAAAACGCTTCCTATACGAAAAGGGTAACGGACGGAAACAACAATACCAGCTGGGCCCGGGGCAAGAATAAAGAGGGCTGGATCGAAATCCGCCCTCAGCGTCCGGGACAGCTGATCGGCAGCCTGTACCTCTGTTTTGACCTGCAGCCCGAAGAATGGGAAATCCAGACTGCCTCGGGGAAAGACTGGATCCCCGTCCGGACCGGACCCAGTCCCTACGTCCATGTTTATATCCCGCTGGAAACGCCGGCGGAAGCCGTCCGCTTCTGGTGTCCGAAAACCAAAACCCGAACCCAGATCGCGGAGCTGCGCGTATTCGGGCCCGGTTCCTTTCCGCAGGAAGCCCAGGACTGGCAGCCCCCGACGGAAAACGCGGACATCCTTTTTCTGGCCACCCACGCGGATGACGAACTGATTTTTTTCGGAGGCGGCATTCCCACCTACGCGTCGGAACGCCAAAACCGGGTGCTGGTCGCCTATCTGGCCAACTGCGGCAAGCGCCGGACCCATGAGCTGCTCAACGGGCTCTGGTCCATGGGGGTCCGGAATTATCCCGTGATTTCCTCTTTCGAGGACACCGCTCAGAAAACCCTCACCAAGGAATATCAGAAAATGGGCGGCCAGAACAAAGTGCGAAACTGGGTGGTCAGCCTGTTCCGGCAGTACCGGCCGAAGGTCGTGGTCACCCACGATACCAACGGCGAATACGGCCACGCCCAGCATAAGGTCTGCGCCGCCGTAGCCAAATACGCCTACGACGCCGCCGCGGATCCCTCCGTGGATCCCGGATCCGCCCAAACCTGGGGAACCTGGCAGGTGCAGAAGCTGTATCTGCATCTGGCAAAGGAAAACCGGATTACCATGAACTGGGATGTTCCCCTGGCTTCCCTGGACGGAATCACCGGACTGGAAGCCGCGATCCGGGCATTCACGTATCACGTTTCCCAGCATGAATACGGCATGAACGTCACCAAAACCGGAAAGCAGTACGATAACCGGATTTTCGGCCTGGTCCGATCCGAAGTGGGAACGGATGAAGCCGGCGGGGATTTTCTGGAGCATATTGACCTGGGCGCAGAATAAAAAAACCGGCGGAACGCCGGAAGGGAGCCTTTATCCGATGCACACTGAAATCACCATCCGCGCCGCGAAGGAGAGCGATCTTTCCGGCATCCGGAATCTTCTGTTTCAGGTAAACCAGATTCATGCCGACGGACGGCCTGATCTGTTCAAATCCGGCGGCATTAAATACACGGACGAGGAGCTGCTGGCCATTTTTCAGGATCTGCGGCGTCCGGTACTGGTCGCCCTGGACCGGGAGCAGGTTCTCGGATATGCCTTCTGCATCTTTGAGGAGACCGCGGAGACTACCTCCGTGCGTCCCGTCCGGACCCTGTATCTGGACGACCTGTGCATCGATGAAAGCTGCCGGGGAGAAGGCCTGGGCCGGCGCCTGTATGATCAGGTAATCCGGCTGGCCGAAGCGGCCGGCTGCCACCGGATCACCCTCCACGCCTGGAACTTTAATCAGAAAGCCTTCCGCTTCTATGAAAAACTGGGCATGACCCCTCTGGTCACCACCATGGAGCAGCGTCTGCCTATCCGATCAGCAGACTGAGCAGCGGGATCGTCACCACGCTGAGCAGGGTGGACAGCAGGGCGCAGTTGGCCGCCAGCGGCTGTCCGTTTCCATGCATTTCCGCCAGATTCAGAAGAATGCTGGCGCAGGGCGTGGCGGAAAGGATCAGCACGCTTGCTTTGAACACCGGGGACAGGGGCAGCAGCTGAACCATCAGAAAGCTGAACAGGGGAAAGAGGACCAGCTTTCCCAGGGAAGCAATCCAGGGAATCGGCTGGGTGAACAGCTTCCTCCAGCTCATGGTGGACAGGCGGATGCCCAGAATAAACATGCTCAGCGGCGTGGTCATGCCGCCGACGGTCTGAATGCCGCCCCTCAGCAGATCCGGAAGCCAGTTTTTGGCTCCCGCCAGATAGAGCAGGAACCCGACGGCCACCGAAATGAAGGTCGGATTGACGAAGGCCGCCCGGAACGACATATATTTCCGGTCTCCGGTCAGGAAAAAGACCCCCAGGGTCCAGGCCAGAATATTCATGGAGGCGCAGAAGATGCAGGAATAGGCCGCCGCTTCCGGAGCATCCGGGAACGCCGCCTTGACGATCGGCAGGCCGAAGAAGCCCACATTGCCCATGACGGAAGCAAGGGACATCACCCGGGACGCAAACGTTTTTCGCCTCTTTCCCATGACCAGAAAGAGAATCAGCAGGAACAGCCCCTGCGTCGCCAGCGTAACGACCAGAAACAGGATCATATTCCGGCTCAGCTCCGCCGAAGTCTCCAGCGTGATCAGCGCATTGACAAACATGCCGGGAGCACAGATATACAGCAGAATCGCACTGACACTGCCCAGGTGCTCCGACCGGACTTTACCGCTTTTGCTGAGCAGCCAGCCGGGCAGAAGGTATAAAAGCGTCAGCAGGACATTGCTGAAGGTCACTGAAAAATAGTTCATGCTTCCGTCTCTCCGATATCAGCAAAGGCAAACGGTTCCCCGTTTGCCTTTGCGTATTATTCGTTCCATGAGATGGCAGAGGTCAGCAGCGTAACCTGATCATGATCCACCGTCAGAATCCCGGCTTCGACCTCCCCTTCCCTGCGCTGCTCTTCCGGGGAGACCACCACACAGCGCCCTTTCTTCACCGCGGTTACGAAGGGAATATGGCCGGCCAGAATTGCCAGCTCACCTTCGGAGCCCCGGAGAATCAGCCGCTCCGCCTCCCCCCGGTACAGATCCCCGTCCGGAGAGGAAATGATCAAAGGGAAGGTTTTCACGCGTTACCGCCTTTCCTGGCCTTCGCGACCGCCTCATCAATGGTGCCCACATACAGGAAAGCGCTTTCCGGCAGATCGTCATGCTTGCCTTCAATGATCTCCCGGAATCCGCGGAGCGTCTCGCTGACCGGTACATACACACCGGGAATTCCCGTAAACTTTTCGCTGACGAACAACGGCTGAGACAGGAACCGCTGAATCTTCCGGGCCCGGTTCACCAGCAGCTTGTCTTCCTCCGCCAGCTCGTCCATACCCATGATGGCGATGATATCCATCAGTTCGTTATACCGCTGCAGAATCCGCTGCACTTCCCGCGCGATCCGGTAATGCTCCTCTCCCAGCACCTCCGCGTTCAGAATCCGGCTGGTGGAATCCAGGGGATCCACCGCGGGATAAATACCCTGGCTGGCAATGGAACGGCTCAGAACCGTCGTCGCATCCAGGTGGGCGAAGGTCGTGGCGGGGGCCGGATCCGTCAGGTCGTCCGCGGGAACATAAACCGCCTGAACGGAAGTGATGGATCCCTTATGGGTAGAGGTAATCCGCTCCTGCAGAAGGCCCATCTCCGTAGCCAGCGTCGGCTGATAGCCTACCGCGGAGGGCACCCGGCCCAGCAGGGCGGACACTTCGGAACCCGCCTGCGTAAACCGGAAGATATTATCGATAAACAGAAGCACATCCTGGTTTTCCTGATCCCGGAAATACTCCGCCACCGTCAGACCCGCCAGGCCGACCCGCATACGGGCTCCCGGCGGTTCATTCATCTGACCGTAAATCAGGGCGGTGTTGGAAAGCACGCCGCTTTCCTTCATCTCATAATACAGGTCGTTGCCTTCCCGGGTCCGCTCTCCGACGCCGGTGAACACGGACAGACCGCCGTGCTGCTTGGCGATATTGTTGATCAGCTCCATGATCATAACGGTCTTGCCGACGCCGGCGCCGCCGAACATGCCGATCTTACCGCCCTTGGCATAGGGGCAGATCAGGTCGATGACCTTAATGCCCGTCTCCAGAATTTCGGTGGAGGTGGACAACTCCTCAAAGGAGGGTGCGGGGCGGTGAATATCCCAGCGTTCCTTCGCCTCCACGGGCGGCCCGTCATCCACCGCGTCCCCCAGGACGTTGAAGATCCGGCCCAGGGTTTCCCGGCCGACCGGAACGGAGATACCCTTTCCGGTGTCCGTCACCTCGGTTCCCCGCTGCAGCCCGTCCGTAGAACCCATGGCGATGCAGCGCACGGTGCCGTCTCCGATATGCTGAGCCACTTCCACGGTCAGCGTTCTGTCCCCGATGGGAAGCGTCAGCGCGTTATAAATGGGCGGAAGATAATCCTCCCCGAAACGAACGTCCACCACAGGTCCCATGACCTGGGCCACGACTCCGGTATGTTGCTTCTCCACTGTTCTTTCTCCCTCCGTCTCTTCCGGAAACCGGGCTGTTTACAGGCCGCTGCCGGCCACAATTTCCGTAATTTCCTGCGTAATGGAATTCTGTCTGGCCCGGTTATACTGCAGCTGCAGCCGGTCGATCATTTCCTGTGCATTCTTGCCGGCGGAATCCATCGCCATCCGGCGGGCCGCCACTTCACTGGCGAAGCTTTCCCGCACGCAGGCCGCGATCATTCCGCTGACATAGGTGGGAACCGCCGCGTTCAGCACCGTCTGTTCATCCGGTTCAAACACCGGCCCCGCGGCCGCATGCTCCTCCGTCCCGGTCAGGGGAAGCACCCATTCCAGCACCGCCTCCTGGCTCATCATGGACCGGTACCGGGTAAACAGGATGCCGAGCCGCCCGTATTTCCCGTCCAGGAAGTCCCGGCACAGCTCATCCGCCATCCGCTGGGCTTCCGTCGCGGGAAAATGCTCCGAGGAAACCACCGGCTTCTCATACCGTTCACAGGCCCGCTTCCCGATGGGAATAAACTCCGCTGCCGGCTCTGTCGCCGCCAGGCGGAACACATTCGCGTTATAGCCTCCGGCCAGCCCCCGGTCCCCGGCGATCACGATGATCCGCGTACCCTGGCCCGCAGGCTTCATATAGGGGCTGCGCTCGCATTCCGGCGCCGCCCGAAGCACCTTCAGCAGATCCTCCATGGCGGCGGCGTACTGCCGGGACTGATTCATGTTCCGCGTAGCCCGGCGGATCTTCGAGGAGGCCACGAGCCCCATCGCCCGGGTCAGGTGCAGGGTGGAATCCACGCTGCGGATCCGGCTTCTCAGGGATTTGATATCCGCGCCCATCTCTTACCTCCGAAGCTCTTTCAGGGCCTTCTTCAGCGTTTCGATATCGCTGTCATCCCAGAAGCCCTGGCGAATCCGATCCAGCAGATCGCCGTACCGGTTCCGCAGATGCTCAAACAGCTTCTCCTCCCAGGCCGCCACATCCTTCGGCTCCACTTCATTCAGCCAGCCGTTGATGACCGCGTAAACGACCGCCACCTGGCAGCCCACTTCCACGGGAGCAGAGCGCTTCTGCTTCAGGACCTCCACGATCCGCTCGCCCAGGGCCAGCCGGCTCTTGGTATCCGCGTCCAGATCGCTGCCGAACTGCGAGAAGGCCTGCAGCTCTCTGTACTGCGCATAGAGCAGCTTCAGCTCGCCCGCCACCTTCTTCATGGCCTTGATCTGCGCGCTGCCGCCCACGCGGGATACCGAAATACCCGGGTTAATGGCCGGGCGGATACCGCTGTGGAACAGCTCGGTCTCCAGGAAGATCTGACCGTCCGTGATGGAAATCACGTTGGTCGGGATATAGGCGGATACGTCACCCGCCTGGGTTTCGATAATCGGCAGGGCGGTAATGGATCCGCCGCCGTATTCCGGAGCCACGCAGGCCGCCCGTTCCAGCAGGCGGGAATGGAGATAGAAAACGTCTCCGGGATAGGCCTCCCGGCCCGGCGGGCGGCGGATCAGCAGGCTCAGCGCCCGATAGGCCACCGCGTGCTTGCTCAGATCGTCATAGACAATCAGGACATCCTTGCCCTGTTCCCGGAAATACTCCGCCATCGCGCAGCCGGCATAGGGAGCGATATACTGCAGGGGCGCGCTCTCCGCCGCGGAGGCACAGACGATAATGGAATACGGCAGGGCCCCGGATTTTTCCAGCTCCTGGGCAATCTGCACCACGCTGGTCTGCTTCTGGCCGATCGCCACATAAATGCAGATAACCCCCGTGTCCTTCTGGTTCATGATGGTATCCACGGCGATGGTGGTTTTTCCGGTCTGCCGGTCCCCGATGATCAGCTCACGCTGACCCCGGCCGATGGGAATCATGCTGTCGATCGCCTTGATCCCCGTCTGCAGCGGAACGCTGACGCCCTTCCGCTGAATAATGCCGGGAGCCGGCGATTCCACCGGGCGGATCTGCGAGGTTTCCACCGGGCCCTTGCCGTCAATGGGCTGACCCAGCGCATTGACCACGCGGCCCAGCAGGCCGTCCCCCACCGGGACGCTCAGGGCTTCGCCGGTCCGGTAAACCGTCGTTCCCTCGCGAATGGAATCCTTATCCGAAAGAATGGCAACGGAGACCGTTTCCTCCTCCAGATTCTGCGCCACGCCGAAACTGCCGTCCTCAAAGCGCAGCAGCTCGTTGGCCATGCAGGAGCGCAGCCCGTACACCGTGGCAATTCCGTCGCCAACGGTAATGACCGTGCCGTTCTCCTTCATTTCAATTTTTGATTCGTACTGCTTAATCTGCTCCCGGATGATGCTGCTGATTTCAACTGCTTTGGAGCTCATGCGTTCATCACTTCCTTGATCTGCTGAAGCTTATTCCGTATGCTGCCGTCCGCGACCCAGCCGTCCGCCTCCACGCGGAGCCCGCCGATCAGGCCGGGATCCACCGTGCAGCGCAGCATGATTTTCCGCCCTGTCTTCTTTTCCAGCAGGGCCTGCAGGACGACCATTTCCGTTTCCTTCATGGGAACGGCCGAGGTCACCAGGGCCACCATTTCCCCCTGTTTATCCCGGAGCAGCGCCTCGTACTCCTCCGCCATCTCTCCGATGGCGGCCACATGCCCCCGGGATACCATCAGGCTCAGTACACGAAGCAGGATCTCCGGAATCCGTCCCCGAAAGGTCTCCTCCAGCGCCCTGATCCGCGCTTCTTTTCCGATGGCGGGGCTGGAAAGCAGGCCGACGTATTCCGGGGTCTGGAGCAGCGCGCTGCGCACCGTCACCAGACCGTCCATCGTTTCCTCCGTCAGGTTCTCCTGCCCGGCCAGCTCAAAGAGAGCCTCCGCGTATTCCCTACTTGTCGTCGTCATTGTCTATCTCCTGCAGGAAGGAGTCAATCAGGGCGCGATGATCCTCTTCGTTGATCTCACGCTCCAACAGCTTCCCGGTCAGGCTGGCAGAGAGATCGGCGATCTCACGCTTCATCTCGTTCTCCGCCTTTCTCCGCTCCAGCTCCGCATCCATCTTCGCCTGGCGGCGAATTTCCTCCGCCTTTTCGCGGGCTTCCGCCACGATCTCATTTCCCCGGCGCTCCGCGTTCCTGGCCGCTTCGGAAATCATCTGATCCGTGGTCTGCCCGGCAGCCGCCAGGGCAGCCTCATAGTTCAGCCGGCTTTCCTCCGCCTGATCCAGCGCCGTTTTCGCCTGGGCATAGTCCTCCTCAATGGCGGCGCGGCGGCTGTCCACCACCTTTTTCACCGGCTTGAAAAGGAACTTTTTCACGATCCACGTCAGCAGAAGCAGATTGGCCAGGGAGGCCAGAATCGCCCAGATATTGACGGAAATCACATCTAAGTTCTGCATGTCATTCCCCGTTCTGTCTCGTCATTCCGGACCGTCTGTTCCGGATTACTTCATCGCGCTTACGGCGTCCTTCAGGATCCCGGTAAAGATGCCGGGGGCCACAAAGATCAGCAGGATCGCCACGATCAGACCGTACAGACCGGTCGTCTCCGCGATCGCGCAGCCCATGATCATGGTGGAGGTCACATCGCTCTTGCACTCCGGCTGACGGCCGATCGCTTCGCAGGCCTTCGCCACGGCGTTTCCTTCACCGATACCGGGGCCGATACCGGCGATCATCGCGCATCCGGCGCCCAGGCCCAGCAGTCCCAACATGATACCCATTGCCAGTTCCATAATCTTTTTCCTCCGTTTTCTCTCAGGCCTCAGGCGGCCGTTTTTCCCAGGTTCACTTTACGTGCCTGTCGTTTTTCCTTCCGGGCGTTCCATGCCTCCCAGGGCACGGCGCCCGCCACGTTCAGCATGGTCAGCATGGCGAAGATGAACGCCTGCATGACCCCGCTGAATACGTCAAAATAAATGCTCAGCACCGCGGGAAGACCCACGCGGAGCAGGGGCATATCCCCCAGAATCCCGGGCAGCCAGCCCAGCAGGGACTTGCTCAGCCCCGTCAGGGCGGATCCGATCAGGGCGGAAATCACCGCGCCGGAAAGGATATTGCCGTAATGACGGAACGCCATGGACACCGGGGTGGCGATTTCTCCGATCACGTTCATGGGAGCGAATACCGGAATCGGCTTAAACAGGCCGGCAACATAATTCCCCACTCCGCCCCGGAACTTGAAAAACATGATCAGGAAGAACACCAGCAGCGCCCATCCGAAGGTCACATTCACATCTCCCGTGGGAGAGAACAGACCCAGCAGACAGATCAGCGAGGAGAAGGCGCTCAGCGCCATGATCGCCGCCACGAAGGGCGCCCATTCTTTGAAATAGCCGCCCATATTGCTGTTCACCAGGCCCTGGCATTTCTCCACGATCCATTCCGCCAGCAGCTGGCGCCTGCAGACCGCCCGGGCGGAAAGCCCATGGGTCAGATACAGGCACAGGCCCAGAATGGAGATCATGACCGCCCAGCTGTTCACCTGGCTTTCAGAGATATACAGCGGCATCAGGGGCGCTTCCGTCTGCCAGTATACCAGCGCGCCCGCGATGTTCACCCCTTCCGACGCCGGAGTAAACAGCACCTTCAGCACAATGCAGGCGAGAATCGGCAGAATCATCATCGCGATCAGCAGCCCGTCCACCACTTTGAACCGGGCGCTTTTCACATCCGGCCGGGCTTCCTCAGTCAAGCAAATCACTTCCTTCCGTATCCGGATCCGTGACCCCGCGCTTCCGGTCCACCAGGGGACGGAACGACAGGCCGATCCGGGGAAACAGCAGCGGAATCACCGTAGCGTATACATTCGTACCGCATACCGCCACCAGCAGGACGCACAGCAGCGCAGAACCCGCCAGGCGCAGCCCCGCGGACGCCTTCACCCTCCGGGCCGCCTCTTCCGGCTTCCCCCGGGCAATGGCGCGGCTCACCGTCACCCCCAGCAGAAAATAACTGCCGACGGCAATCAGAGCGCCTCCCAGATTCCCCAGCAGAACAGCGGGACTCCACTGGCCGATCACCAGAAAGACCGCCTGCATCAGCAGACTGAGCACCAGTACCCAGACCGCAGTATACAGCGTCTCCTTCTTTACCGCCGGGTCCAGTCCCGCCACCGCTGTTCCCTCCTGATACATCACTTAACGTCTATTGTACCAAATTGCCTTTGCTTTTGCAACTTATCCGGACGTGAAAAAATGGTGGAAATCGGCCCTTATTTGCGATAGAATATAGACAAACAAGGAAAGGCGGCCGCATCCGCCGATAAAGGAGATTGATATGGGAAAGCTCGTCATGGGATACTGGGACTGCCCTTTCTGCGGGAGCAAAGGCGTCGCAGGCAATATCGTCAACTGTCCCTCCTGCGGCCGGGCCCGCGGGGATGTGCAGTTCTACATGAAGAATGTAGCGGAAGGGGAAACCCGGGAGCAGAATGAAACAGGCGATATCGAATACCTGAGCTCCGAGCAGGCAAAGGCCGTCAGCGACAATCCGGACTGGTACTGCTCCTTCTGCAACTCCCTGAACAGCGACAACGCCGCTTTCTGTTCCAACTGCGGCGCCAGCCGGGCGGATTCGGAAAGCAACTATTTTGACCAGCTGAAGAAAAAGAAGGAGAGGGAAGCCGCGGAAGCTGCCGCGCAGCAGGCGGGATCCTCCGCCCGGCCCGCCCCTTCCCGCAAAATCTGGATCATCGCGGCGGCCATTGTTCTGATCATCATCGGCGTCATCGTCTGGATGAACGGGAACACAACCTCCTCTGATCTGCGGGTTTCCGCTCTGAACTGGACCCGGCGCATCGACATCGAAGAAAACCGGATGTTCAGCGAATCGGACTGGAATCTTCCTGCCGGCGCCGAGCAGACAGGAACCCGCCAGGAAATCCACCATTACGACAGCGTGCTGGACCACTATGAAAACCGGGAGGTTCAGCGCTCCCGTCAGGTGATCGATCATTACGAAACCTACTACACCTATTCCGACAGGGGAAACGGAAGCTTTGAAGAAGTTCCTCACCAGCGGCCGGTCTACACGACTGAGTACTATACCGAAACCGTAAGGGAGCCGGTTTACCGCCAGGTTCCCCGCTACGCCACCAAATACTACTATAATATCTGGCGATGGACGCCTTCCCGGGACGTCACCGCTTCCGGCGAGGATCACCAGACCGCCTGGCCGGAATATACGCTGGGAGAGAACGAGCGGGAAGGCCAGCGGTCCGAGGCTTACCGGTTTACCGTGGAGCACACGGGGAAGAACAACCAGACCACCACCTACCAGCTGGACGAAGAGCACTGGAAAGGACTGAACGTCGGCGATCCGGTCTTCATAACATCCAAGCGCAGCGGTGCGAGTCCGTATCTTTCCGATGAGAAAGGGAATAAAATCGTTGATCTCACGCAGGTTCGTTAGCCACATACTGAGGCATCGAAAGGGCTCCGGCGGAAAACCGCCGGAGCCCTGCTGATTTGTTTCTTCTTTCGCCTGTATCCCGGATTGGTTTCCCGCGAAGGGCTTTCCGGAACCCCCGCAACCCGGATGCTGCCCGCAGGAAAGCCGCGGATGCCGCCTGCCCGGAGAGGCCCTGGACGAACGCTTTACTGCACGCCCCGCCACTTGCCGAAGGGGAAGACGATCTGCCGGACATGACCCACGATCATGCTGCGATCCACAGCGCCCACGTTCCGGCTGTCGTTGGAATTGTTCCGGTGATCCCCCATTAGGAAGAAAGAGTCCCGGTCCACGGTGAATTCCTTGTCCGCCATCGTCCGGATCAGCTCGGCATAGCCGCTGTCCGTGTTCAGGGTTTTCTTTCCCTGATAGGTAATTTCCGTTCCCCTGGCGGCAAAGATCATGTCCTTTCCGTCCGGATCCTTGCAGAACAGCCGGGTGCTCCGGGCATCCCAGGGTTCCCCGTTCAGCAGCAGCTGATAATACCCGTTCTGAAGCCCGAAGGTCAGCTTGTCTCCCTTTTTCGGCACCGTATAATCCGACATCTGATTCAGACTGCCGGAACGGTAATCATCATTCAGGAATGCTTCCTCCTGTTTTTCTCCGTTCACATAGAGCACGCCGTTCTGCAGGGACAGCGTTTCCCCGGGAAGGCCGACCACGCGCTTGACAAAATTGACGTCTCCCCGCTCCGGATACCGGCAGACCACGACATCGTTCCGGGAGGGGTTTCCGCCCAGCACCAGACGGGGCGCGTCTTCCTTCGCGTCGTCATCCTGCCAGAAAAAGCTGAGCCAGTTGCTGGAATAATCAAACTTGCTGACGAACATGATTTCCCCGTCCGCCAGGGTGTCATCCATGGAGTGCCCGTCCACCCGGACCGGCTCGAAAATCACCGCCCGGATCAGAAGGGCCACGAGGACGGCTCCCAGAATCGTCCACACCCAGGAGAGGATTTCCTGTCCCACGGTTCTCTTCCCCTTTACATTCCGCCCTTTCCGGCTCTTATTTTTCTCCGCCGTTTCCGGCGCGGCCGCTTCCTTTTCGTTCTCCGGTTCCGCTGTTTCCCGGCCGGTCTCCGGCGCGGCCGTTCCCTTTTCATTCTCCGGTTCCGCTGTTTCCCGGCCGGTTTCCGGCGCGGCCGCTTCCGGCGCCATTTCCGGCTGTACCGCTTCCTGTTCCGCCTCCGCCCGGATGGGATTCTTTTCCGCTTCGCTCATCTTTACCTGGCCTCCTTCAGCCGGGAAATCTCCCGTTCAACCTGTTCCCTGCTCCAGTAGTTCAGCGGAGAAAAGCGGCCGTCCCGGGCTTTTTCCAGCTTCTCCAGAGCTGCTCCCCGGTCTCCCGCCTCCTCGTCATACCGGCTCAGGAACACCAGGGTATCGATCTGATTTTCCTTGAAGGACAGCGCCTTTTCGAAATAAGGCTTCGCCGCCGCCCTGTCCCCCCGGACCCGATACAGAAACTGGGCCTGATTATCCAGGCAGATCGGATCCTCATCGTCATACTCCAGCGCCTTGAGCAGGAAGGCCTCCGCCTTTTCCACGCCTGCGTTCCAGGCTTCCTCCGGCGTCAGCGGCTTCTCCGCCGCCTCGCTCTCCTGAGCCGGAACGGCCGGGGCCTGTTCCGGATTCTCCGGATCCGGAGCCGCGGGGGATTCCGCCTGCTCCTCCGCCGCTTCGGCTTCGGCGGCTTCCTGTTCCGCTTCGGCGGCTTCCTGTTCCGCGGCCAGAGCGGCAAAATCCGGCCGGTGAGCCTGATCATACTTTTCTACATAAAGATAGCCCAGGGTCTGAAAGAGCAGACCGGTCTCCGTTTTCCGAAACTGCTGCTCCAGCGTATCGATCCCCTTGTCCAGATCCCCCAGGCGGAAGCAGCATACCGCGTAATCCACCAGCAGGTTCACCCGCTGCTCCGGGGTCATGCCCGGCGCCTTCTGGTGTTTGACCAGAAATTCCTTCGCCTTCCGGTACTGCCCGTCCCGGATAATCAGCAGGGCATAGGCCAGATTGTACCGGGGATCATTGAGGCCTTCGGCAAAGCATTCCTCATACAGCCGGATCGCTTCCTCCTTGTTTCCGTTTTTCTGCAGCCGGTAGGCCTTGCCGGCCTTTATTCCTGTCATAAAACTCATGCGTTCCGCTCCTTCAGCTTCCTTTGCAGGCGTTGATACCGGTATTGTACCGCATTTTTCATCTCTTGTACAGCTGATCCGTCCTCCAGGCCGGGTTCGCACAGGAGGAGAAGCGCCTTTTCCGTCAGCGCCAGCGCGGCCTCCGGATTCCTCCGGACGTGCTCCTCATACTTGGCCAGCTCGATATAGGGCTCCGCTCCGCCCTGCCGCCGGGCAATCATCTCCCGCCAGATGCCGGCCGCCCGCTCCCGGTCGCCGGAGCGCCGGTAACTGACCGCCAGCGCCCGGGACGCTTCCGTCCCCATCTTTCCCCGGCGGGCCAGGGTATAGCAGCGTCTGGCATTCTCCGGATGCCGGGTCTTTTCCAGCGCCCTGCCCATGGAATACACATCCTCGCTGAAGGCTATTTTTTCCGGATGGAGATAGAGATCGGCCATATGATTCAGCAGCACGCAAAGGCTGGCGATATCCTGGGCATTATGGATCAGCACATCCTCCAGCAGGGAATCCTGACGGGTTTTCAGATAGCTGAAATATCGCTGAGGTACCTCGCTGCCCGGCAGATCATCCAGCCGGGGCTTCCCCAGAATCACCTCTTCCAGCCGGCCCAGATTGCAGCGCCCCAGGCGCAGCTTCCACAGGCGCCGGCAGAGGTGAAGCAGATCCAGATGCGGCAGGCCCAGACAGGTCCGGTCCATCCGGTTCATCAGCAGCCGACTTTCCAGCAGCGGCACATCGAAGGTGGAGCCGTTAAAGGTGCAGAGCGCGTCAAACCGGCTCAGACCGGCCGCCACATGGCGCAAAAGCGCCGGCTCCTCCGGATAATCCCGCATCAGAAACTGATGGATTTCAAACCCCCGGTCCGTCCAGAAGCCCATCCCCACCAGGAAGGCCACGCTGCCGCTGCCGCCCAGCCCGGTGGTTTCCGTATCCAGATAGAGAATTTTCCGGGGATCCAGCGCCTCCGGCATCTCCTTTTCCGTCATCAGGGCCAGCGTTTCCCCCGTCAGATCCGCCGCGCCGGGAAACTCCTCCGGCGGCCGGATTTCCGACAGATGGCGGCAGTCCAAAGGCGCGTCCCGGTTTTCCGGGGCCGCAGGGTTCCGGGGCTGCCCGGAACCGCCCACCGCCCGCAGCTTATCCCGCAGGTTCATCCGATCAACCCCCGCAGCAGGCGGACCGCCGTTGTCTTTCCGTCCTCTCCGACCTCGCCCACCGGGCCCACGCAGGACGGACAGCCCTGCTCACAGGAGCAGTCCTCCGCCACCTGCAGGGCTTTCTGCAGCAGGATTTCCCGCATTCCGTAAGCCTTTTCCGACAGGCCGATGCCCCCGGGACAGTTGTCATACAGAAGGATGGTCGGTTTCCCGGTGATGGGGCTTTTGACCTGATAAACCACCGCGATGTCCGTGGGCGCGCACATCAGATACAGCGGACAGACGATCCGCAGCAGGTTCGCGATTCCCATCATGCCGTTTTTCAGGGTGTCGCCGGTGAACCGGGAGGAAAGCGCCTCCGGCAGCGTCCACCACATGGCGGCGGTATGCATATCCGTCTCCGGCAGCCGGACAGGCCCGAAGCCCAGGGTTTCATGGGTATCAAACCGGATCTTTTTGAACATCGTTACCAGCGCGGTCACCTTGATCTCGCCAAGCGCGGTTTCACCCCCCAGAGGGGTTTTTCCCTGCTTTTCAATATCCAGCAGGCTCAGATTGATATTCAGATCCGCGTCCGTGTAATATCCGGTTTCCACGCTGCGGATAAAAGCCTTGCAGGCGTCGAAATCCAGCTTCTCCACCTGGAACTGGCGGCCCTCATGCATATAGATGGCGTTCTCATGCAAAAGCATCGGCGCGGTGAACCGGTCCATCTCCCCCACCACCCGGTGATGCGCCGGATCCGTGATATCAATTATAATAAAGTTTTCCGAAGCCGCGGAGCGCAGGGAAATATCGCTGGCCGGAAAATCCTCCGCCGCCCAGTGATACCGCCCGTCCACCCGGTGCAGAATGCCGGCGTCCTCCTCCAGATAGGCCAGCATCTCCCCCACCCCGCGGGCATTGCCGAAGCTGTCCTCCTCCCCGAAGGGCAGCTCGAAGGCCGCGCACTTCAGGTGGCTGAGCATGATGTACAGATTGTCCGGATTCAGCAGGGCGTTTTCCGGGCTCCGGTTCAGGAAATAATCCGGATGGGTTACAATATACTGATCCACCGCCGCGGAGGAAGCCACGAAAAACACGATGCTGGTTCCCCGGCGGCGCCCCGCCCGGCCGGCCTGCTGCCAGGCGCTGGCGATGGTTCCCGGATAGCCGCACATGACGCAGGCGTCCAGCGCGCCGATATCGATGCCCAGCTCCAGGGCGTTGGTGGACACGACCGCGTCGATCTGACCGGCCCGCAGCCCCCGCTCGATCTCCCGGCGTTCCCGGGGCAGATAACCGCCCCGGTAGCCCCGCACCCGGCCCGCCTCGCCCAGCGGATCCCGGACCATATCCTTCAGATAGCGGGTCAGCACCTCCACCGTCAGCCTGGAGCGGGCAAAGGTGATCGCCTGAATCCCGTTCTTCAGCAGCATGCCGGCGATGGAACGGGTCAGCGTGACGGAGCTCTGCCGGATTCCCAGCTGCCGGTTGATCACCGGCGGATTGCAGAACACAAAATGCCGCTCGCCCATCGGCGCGCCGTTATCATCCACCAGCGTGACCGGACGGCCGATCAGCGTCTCCGCCAGCTCTCCGGGATTGGCGATCGTCGCGCTGCAGAGAATGAACTGCGGATGGCTTCCGTAAAAATCGCACAGCCGGATCAGCCGGCGCAGCACGTTGGCCAGATTGCTGCCGAAAACGCCCCGGTAGGTATGGATTTCATCGATCACAATATAGCGAAGATTTTCAAAAAGCTTGACCCACTTGGTATGGTGCGGCAGAATGCCGGAATGCAGCATGTCCGGATTGGTCACGACAATATGCCCCGCCTGCCGCACCGCTTTCCGGGCGGCCGCGGGGGTATCCCCGTCATAGGTATAGGTTTTAATCTCCGCCCCCGACTCCTCGATCATGTCATACAGCTCGCTGACCTGATCCGCCGACAGCGCTTTGGTGGGGAAAAGATAAAGCGCCCGCGCGTCCGGATTCTTCAGGATCGCGGACAGCACCGGCAGATTGTAGCACATGGTTTTGCCGGAGGCGGTGGGCGTCACCACCGTCACATCCTCGCCCCGGGCCGTCGCTTCCAGGCTGTGCACCTGATGAGTATAAAGCTGATGAATGCCCCGGGACTCCAGCACCGGCTTCAGCCGTTCATCCATACAGGCGGGAAAGGGCAGCGTTCGCGCCGGCCGGGAGGGAATCACCTCCCACCGGGTCACGTTTTTCATAAACTGAGTATCGTGTCTGAGCAGATCCGCCAGCTGCGCTGCGTTCATGGCTGTTCCCTCCGCCCGGCTTCTCAGGCCGGCGTCTCATCCTTCTTCCGCAGATATTTTGTCTGAAAGGCTTCGTAGTATTCCTCAAAGTGATGCGGATGATCCTGTTTGATCTGATCCGACAGCTCATGCACATCCAGCGCGTTATCCTTCAGCTCCACGATGACGATCGCGATATTGGAGCAATGATCGGAAATCCGCTCGAAATCGGCGATCAGATCGTTGAAGATATAGCCGTTGATGATGGTGCATTTGCCTTTCTGCAGGCGGGCGGTATGCCGCTCCTTCATCCGCCGGCAGATCCGGTCGATCACCTGCTCCAGGGGTTCCACCCGGTAGGCCAGCTCCACATCGTCATTCAGGAAGCTGTCAAAGGTAATGGACATGATTTCCTCAATGGCGGCTATCAGATTGCTCATTTCCCTTCCGGCCTTGTCGGAGAAGCGGATATCCTTTTCGTGCATTTCCTCCGCCCGCTCCGCGATATTCAGAGCGTGATCGCTGATCCGTTCCAGATCAGTGATCGCCCGGAGATACTGGCTGACCGCCCGGTTTTGCGTATCCGTCATCTCCTGGCCGGTCAGGCGCATCAGATAACTGCCGATTTTATCCTCGTACCGGTCCACCACGCTTTCCAGGTTGCGGACCTCCTGCATCCCCTTTTCCGAATACTCCGACAGAAGGGCGATGGCCTCCTCCATGGATTTCCGGGTCAGCCGGGCCATCTGGTGAATGGTCAGCCGGGTCTGCTCCACAGCCAGGGTGGGATAGGCCAGAAAGCGTTCCTCCAGGCGGTTCATGTCCTCGGTTTCCGCCTCTTCCGCCGGATCATCCGGAATCAGCCGGTGCATGATCTTTTCAAACAGGGGAATCAACGGCGCCAGCACCACGACGGTGCTCAGGCGGAACAGCGTATTGACCAGGGCGATGGAGAACATGTCCATCGTCCGCTGCATGATGGAGAAATGCAGGAAATGATGCAGGGTATAGAACACCGCCGCGAACAGCACCACCCGGACCACTTCAATCACCAGGTACGACCAGGCCGCCCTTTTGCCGTCCCGGCTGGAACCGATGCCGGAAATCAGCACCGGCACCGACGCGCCCACCGCGATGCCCAGGATGATCGGCAGGGCGTTGTCCAGCGTGATCAGCCCGGTGCTGGACAGCGCCTGCAGAATACCGACGGCAGCGGACGCGCTCTGCAGAATGGCCGTAAACAAAAGGCCCACCACAATGCCCAGGAAGGGATTGGTGAAATCGGTCATGAAAGAGAGGAACGCCGGATCCTCTTTCAGGCCGGATACCGCTTCGCTCATGATCCTCATGCCCACCATCAGCACGGCGAAGCCCATCATGATATCCCCGATATGCTGCGTATTTTTGCTTTTGGAGAACATTCTCAGCAGAATCCCGGCCACGGCGATCATGGCGCTGAGGGACTCTGTGCTCAGAATCTTCAGGGCAGCGGTTGCCCCGTCCCCTCCCACGCTGGACAGGCAGATCACCCAGCCGGTCACGCTGGTGCCGATAATGGCGCCCATGATCACCGCGATGGCCTGACGCAGGCGCATCATGCCCGAGTTGACAAAACCGACCACCATCACGCTGGTGGCCGAGGAGCTCTGAATCACCGCCGTTACGCCCGTCCCCAGCAGAATGCCCTTCAGCGGCGTACTGGACAGACGGTACAGAATCAGCTCCAGCCGGTTCCCCGCGACCCGTTTCAGCCCGTCTCCCATCAGAGACATGCCGAAGAGAAACAGCGCGATTCCTCCCAGCAGAGTGATGACGCTTGAAATATCCATTTCCTTCCTGCGGACAGTCCACTTTCCGCCGCTCCGGGCGGCTCTGCCCGTCACTCCTTAATCCTTCATTTTACGGGAGAATTATAGCACAGTCATTCCGCGGGCACAACTCAAAATGGATTTCCGCCGGAAATAGCTGGAAATCAGGCCGGATTCAGCGGGCGAAAACAGGAAAATCGTCTGAAATCGTCTGAAATCCGTTCCGGAAGACTTGCCCCTGTTGTTTTCCTGTGATATAATGACGCAAGGTATTGATTTTTATCCCGGTTCTGGTGAATCGGGCATATGCTAAGGAGGATGACCATGACCATTAACAAGTCTCAGAAAGACAACACCCTGTGCATCAACCTCGAAGGCCGTCTGGACACCATGACCGCCCCGGAACTGGAAGCTGAACTGAATCAGTCCCTTGGTTCGGTCAACGAACTGATTTTTGATTTCTCCAAGCTGGACTACATTTCTTCCGCCGGTCTGCGTGTTCTGCTGTCCGCCCATAAAACCATGAGCAGCAAGGGCGGCATGAAGATCACCCATGTGAACGAGATCGTGCAGGAAGTGTTCGACGTTACCGGTTTCTCTGATATTCTGACAATCGAATAAGGAGAACTGCCATGAAATCAGATGTCATCTCCGTCAGCAACAGCGGACAGAAATTTGAAGCTGCTCTGAAGGAAGTGGATGCCGTCGCGGCCTATAAAAAGCTGTCGCCCCGCTCCGCCATTCAGCTTCGTCTGCTTGCTGAAGAAATGATGAGCATGGTTCGCTCTATCGCCGGTCCCACGGAAGGGGAATTCTGGATTGATGAAGATCGGGATAACTACATTCTTCATTTCGAAGTGTTCAAACGGCTGGATGAAGAAAAACGCGAACAGCTGATTTCCAGTTCTTCTTCCGGAAAAAACGAAGCCGAACGCGGCTTCCTCGGAAAGCTCCGGGCCTTCTTCGATCCCGGCGACGCGGATATGCCTACCCTGGCCCACAGCCCGCTGCTCACCGGCACCATGGACGGGGATTTTTCCTCCATGCAGAACTGGGAGTGGTCCATGCTGGAGTACCGGAACGCCCTGTCTGAAAATCCGGATCAGACCGAAGCCACCCGTCAGGCGTGGGACGAGCTGGAGAAATCCGTGCTGGCCAACGTGGCGGACGAGGTGAAGGTCAGCATCAAAGGCGCCGAGGTCGAACTGACCGTGTATAAAAAGCTGAGCTAAACGGAGCAAAACAGAGCTAAACGGACGCCCGCTGCGCAGAGCAGCGGGCGCCGTGCTGAAAAAGCGCATAAGCAAAGAGCCGCGGGGAGCGGATCGGAAGATCCGGCGCCCCGCGGCTCTTTGTCTGTCCGGAGAAGCGATTTCCCCGGAATTACTCACTGACTACAAAAGGTTCTATTTCCTTCAGCAGTTCATCACAGTCCTCACTGTAAATTTCCATGGCAATCGGTTTGGACAAGTCCAGGGAAAAGATTCCCAGAATGGACTTGGCATCCACCACATGCCGGCCGGCTCTCAGATCCATTTCATACGGATAGCGGGCCACAATGTTTACAAACCGGTTTACGTTTTCAACCAGGCTCAGTCGGATCATGACGGTCTTCACGGCTTCCACCTCCTGTCTTCCGCCGTTTTTTATGTGTCTCAGTCGGTGGCTTCCGTCACCGTTTTCGCCGGCAGCCGGAGCATCAGCGTATTTTCATCCGGCACCCAGAGCGCTTCTCCGCCGAAGAGGGAGGCCAGGAAACCGCTCCGGATGAAGCAGCCTTCCTCCACGAAGTCGAAATCTTCTTCTGTCATGGCCATCTCCGATCCATTGACGGTGGCCACGGGGCCGCTTTCCTCGCTGACAAGCGCAATGGTGTGACCCTCCGCTTCCAGCACCAGCGTTCCGGTTTCGTCCCGGGTCAGCACCCAGCCTTCCAGGGCATCCGCCAGATCCTCCAGGCTGACCCAGATCTCATCGTTTCTCAGCCGCAGCCGGGGCGTTTTCCGCACGGTGACCCCGTCCTCCAGCGCCGTCCAGGACAGCGGGCCGTCCGCTTCGTTCACCGCTACCGATCCGGAAATATCCTCATAGCCTTCCAGATCCAGATCCACGTAAACCGCCTCCGTCTGCGGGGTGGCTGCGGGATAGGGCGAATCGGTTTCGGTGGGCTTCGCCGCGGGCGTTTCCGCGGGTTTTTCTGTAGGCTTTGCCGTGGGTGTTTCCGCAGGCTTTGCCGTGGGCGTTTCCGTGGGTTTCCCTGTGGGCGTCGCCGTAGGCGTTTCCGTGGGCTTTATCGTGGGCGTCGCCGTGGGCGTTTTCCCGGTCTTCAGCGCGGACGTCTTTGCGGCGGATTCCGTCGGCTTCGCCGTGGGGGTCGCCGTCGGCGCTTCCGTCGGCTTTGCCGTGGGGGTCGCCGTCGGGACTTCGGTCGGCTTCGCCGTGGGGGTCGCCGTCGGGGCTTCCTTTGTTTCCTTACCGGGATGAGGCGCGACATCCGGATTCTCAAACAGGTTGGTCTGGGTGGCGCGGCCGGCCACTCCGTCCTGCGTCAGCCCATTATAATACTGGAACTGCCGTACAGCGTTCCGGGTTTTCGCCCCGTAGGCTCCGTCGGCGCTGCCCTCGGGCAGGTAGCCCAGCTCAATCAGCCGCTCCTGCAGCTTCCGGACCTCCGCTCCTCTCGAACCCTGCGCCAGGTTGCGATAGGCCTTATTCGGCGTAATGGTGGGCACGGGGGCCGGCGTCACGGACACGGTGGGCGCGGGCGCAGCCGGCGTCTCTTCGGGGGGAACCGGCGTCTCCGTGTCGGTCTCCGGAATCTCCGTCTCCACCGGTGCGGGCGTCACCACCGCGGTGGGCGCCGGGGTCACCACCGGCGCCGGGGCAGCCTGCACCGACAGCGCCATCGTGGCGGAAAGGTATACCAGCAATATCTTCAAAATGTCCATGGACACACACTCCTCAGACCATCAGCGGATGGGGGTATTATATCAGACCCGGTCTTTAATGACAATCCCCGTTTTTTATGGTAAAATGCCTCAGATGTCTGAAAAAGCAAGGCGGGAGGCGCATTATGGATCGCTTGGAGGCCACTGTTCAGGGCACCGTTTTCCGGAATCCGGAGAACGGATATTCCGTGGTCACCGTCACCGTCGGACGGGAGGAAAGCACCATCGTGGGCACCCTTCCGGAACTGAGCCCCGGAGAGCAGGTCGTCTTCACCGGGGAGTGGACCGAGCACCGCACCTACGGGCGGCAGTTCCGATGCACCGGCTGCGAGATTCAGACTCCCACCACCCTGCGGGGAATCGAACGCTTTCTGGGCAGCGGACTGATCCGGGGCGTCGGCCCTTCCACAGCCTCCCTGATCGTTTCCACCTTCGGGGAAGAAACGCTGACCATCCTTTCGGAGCACCCGGAGCTTCTGCGGCAGGTACCCGGCATCGGTAAAAAGCGGATGCAAATGATCGCCGAAAGTTACCGGGAGCATCAGGGCGAGCGCCGTTCCCTGGTCTTTCTTCAGAGCTACGGGATTTCTCCCGCCCTGGCGGTCAAAATCAGCCGGCGCTACGGGGATCAGACGCCGGAAATCATCCGGGAGAACCCCTACCGCCTCTGCGACGATCTGGAGGGCGTCGGATTCCGGACCGCCGACCGGATCGGGCTGGCGCTGGGAATCGCCCCGGACAGCGAAGGCCGGATCCGGGCCGCGATGAAATATATTCTGCTGGACGCCTCCCAGGATCGGGGGCATGTCTACCTTCCGGAAGAGGAACTGTATCGGACGGCCGCGGAGCTTCTGCAGGTGGATCCCGCTTTCTGCGAGCATCAGATGGGCAGCCTGCTGGTTTCGCGCACCCTGATCGCCGAGGCCAATGAGGACGGCTCCCGCCGGATCTATCTTCCCTCCCTGCTCCGGGCGGAAGAAGAGGTCGCTCTGCGGCTCCGGGCGCTGATGGCTGCCGCCGCTCCCAACCGGTTCTCCGAAGCGGAAAAGGCCATCTCCGCCTTTGAACGCCGCCGGGCCATCGATTTTTCTCCCACCCAGCGCAGCGCCATCCGGCAGGCGCTGGAAGCCGGCGTCTTTGTGATCACCGGCGGCCCCGGGACCGGTAAGACCACGATCATCAACTGTATTCTGGAGCTGCTGTCCGGGCTGGGCAGCGTGGTTCTCTGCGCCCCTACGGGACGGGCCGCCAAACGCATGACGGAGGCCACCGGCGCGGAGGCCAAAACCATTCACCGCCTGCTGGCCTACAGCGGAGAGGAAGGGTTTTTCTCCAAGGGAGAGGACGACCCGCTGGAAGCGGACTGCGTCATCGCCGACGAGGCTTCCATGATCGATCTGGCGCTGATGCAGGCGCTGCTTCGGGCGCTGGCTCCCGGAACCCGGCTGATTCTGGTCGGAGACGCGGATCAGCTGCCCTCCGTCGGCGCGGGAAACGTGCTGGGCGATATTCTGCAAAGCGGCGAGGTACCCTGCGCCCGGCTGACGGACATCTACCGCCAGAGCGAACAAAGCCGGATTGTGCTCAACGCCCATCTGATCAACCGGGGAGAAATGCCCGTCCTGAACGGCAAGGGCACCGATTTTTTCTTCGAGCGGAAGGATTCGTTTTCCGCCGCGGCGGAAAGCATTACCGCCCTGGTCACCCGCCGCCTTCCCGGCTATCTCGGCTATCCCGAAAAGGAACGGGCGGCGCTTTCCGCCCGCAATATCCAGGTGCTGGCCCCTTCCCGGAAGGGGGAATGCGGCGTATGGTCCCTGAACACGCTGCTGCAGGCCGCGCTGAATCCGCCGGAACCGGGGAAGCCCCAGATGATCTGGGGCGAAACCGTTTTCCGTCAGGGCGATAAGGTGATCCAGATCCGCAACGATTATCAGATTCCCTGGCGGCGTTTTCTGCCCGGCCGGGAAACGGTGGAAGGGGCCGGCGTCTTCAACGGGGACGTGGGCTTCATCACCCGGGTGGATCCGGAGGGGCAGACCCTGACCGTCCTTTTCGATGAGGAAAAGGAAGTGGAATACGAGTCCGGAGATCTGGACGAGCTGGAAATCGCCTACTGTCTGAGCGTTCACAAGAGCCAGGGCAGCGAGTTTCCGGTCATTGTGATGCCCGTGGCCGGCGGCCCGCCCATGCTGCTGACCCGAAACCTGCTGTATACGGCCATGACCCGGGCGCGAACGCTCGTCGTGCTGGTCGGCCGGGAGGAAATCATCCGCCGCATGGTGGAGAATGACCGGGTGGTCCGCCGCTACACCACCCTGGCGGAACGACTCCGGGCCAGCGCCGACCTGGTTTAGATCCTGCCGCAGGGTTTTCCGGATGAACAGGACAACGATCCTGAAATACGGATCCCCGGGAAAGCTCTGAAAGCCGGGCATTAAGGAGGAATCATGATTCGGGATCTGCTCTACGGTCCCTGGGGGAACGGGCTCCGGGCGGCCGCCCGTTTTCTGCTGGACTGCGTCTATCCTGAAGGCGCCGTCTGCCGGGGCTGCGGAAAAATTTCCGACGGAACCCCGCTGTGCCCGGCCTGCCGGAAACGGCTGACTGAAGAGGGCGCAGGGTCTGCCTGGGATTTCACGGATCTGGAGCCGGGTCTGCCGGCCTACAGCCTTCGTCCCCATGACGGCCTGCCCCGGCAGCTGATTCTGAACCTGAAGCACCGCGGAGAGGCCTGCCTCGCGGAGGAACTGGCCCGGCTGATTCAGCCGCTTCCCGCCTTTCTGACCCTTTCGCCGGACACTGTGGTGACCTGGGTAACCATGCCCCGCCGCCGGATGCGCGCCCGGGGCATCGATCACGGCCGGCTGCTGGCGGAGGCCGCGGCCCGGGAACTGGGTCTTCCCTGCCGTCAGCTGCTGAACCGCCGGAACGACCGCTCCAATACCCAGGCCCGCCTGAACAGAACCGCGCGCGAGGCCAATCTGGCCGGCGTTTTCTCTCCGGCGGAAACCATTCGTTTTCCGGTTCTGCTGGTGGACGATGTGCTGACCACCGGCACCACCGCCCGCCGGTGCGCCGACGCGCTGCGTCAGGGGGGCGCCGACGATCTGATCGTCCTGACCTATACCCGGTCTGTTTTCCAGAGATAAAAAACCGGGATCCTCAGACTGCCGGAGGATACGAAGGCAGTCTGCCTGTGAAAAGCGCCCGGATCCGGCCGCGAAAAAAGTCCGAGACTTGACACGGAAAGCCTTCCGGCGGTAAAATCAGATTTGGTCTGCATTGAACGAAACGATGGAGGGAATCCCGTGCTTGAATGTATCGTAACCAAATTCGGCGGCAGTTCTCTGGCGAGTGATGAACAGTTCCGCAAAGTCCGCAGCATTCTCGAGCTGGAGCCAACCCGGCGGTATCTGGTGCCCAGCGCTCCCGGCAAGCGGTTTGACGGGGATGAAAAGGTGACAGATCTGCTGTATCTGTGCCATACCCTGGCTTCGGAAGGCAAGCCCATTACCGATCCTTTTGCCAAAATCCGGGACCGGTATCTGTCCATCGCGCGGGGTCTGCATCTGAAGGTGGAGATCGAAAAGGAACTGGATCAGGTGGAACAGGGGATTCTGGGCGGCAAAAGCAGGGACTGGTGTGCCAGCCGCGGGGAATATCTCTGCGGACTGCTGATCGCAGACTATCTGGGCTGGCGGTTTGTGGACGCCGCGGACGGAATCGTCTTCCATGACGACGGAGGGCTGGACGATACGCAAACGCAGGAAAAGCTCTCCGCCCTGCTGGCGGACGGAGTGAGCTCCGTCGTCCCCGGCTTTTACGGGGCGAAGGAAAACGGAGAGGTCTGCACTTTCTCCCGGGGCGGCAGCGATATTACCGGCGCTCTGGTTTCCAGGGCGGTCCACGCCGATGTATACGAAAACTGGACGGACGTTTCCGGTTTCCTGATGGCGGATCCCCGGATCATCAACGGGCCGTCTGAAATCTCCTCCATTACCTATAAGGAGCTGCGGGAGCTGAGCCATATGGGCGCCTCCGTGCTGCATGAGGACGCCATGTTCCCGGTGCACCGGGCCGGCATCCCCACCAATATCCGGAATACCAACAAGCCCT
>JAGCBO010000050.1 GCA_017652125.1 Clostridia bacterium
GCTCAACCGGTCTTTCCTGGCGATTCTGACCATTGAGCTCGGGACGGAGCTGCTGGACGTTCTCTCCGTCCGCCTGAACGAAACCTGGGCGCTCCACGACCCGGCCCTGCTCTGGGCCTCCAACCTGCTGTACTTCATTTTCTTCTTTTCCCGGTCCTATATGTTCTTCGTCTTTGCCGTCAGCGCGCTGGACGCCCGGACCCTCCAGCGTTCCTCGCTCAGCCGTCTGGCGCCCGTAGTCTATTTCCCGTGCGTGGCGGCCGCGCTGTCCTCGCCCTTCACCGGCTGGATTTTCTTCATCGAAAACGGATATCATCCCGGCCCACACTACTGGCTGCTGTACTTCTGCGGCTTTTCATACCTTCTGTTTTCCGTCATTGCCATTCTGCGCCATGTCCGGGAGCTGAACCGCTTTTCCCTCATCAGCCTGCTGGCCATTCAGGTGATCCTGCTGGCGGGCTACATCGTCCGGATGCTGATGCCTCACTATATTGTGATGAACACCTTTGTCCTGATGGCAATCGTGGTCATCTTTATTTCCTTCCTCAACCCCGACCTGTATCTCTCCGAGCGCGGCGATGTCTTCAATCTTCCCGCGCTTCGGGCCCTCCTGACGGAACGCACCCGCCGCCATCATCCCTGCCGCGTGCTGGGCTTTGTCCTGCAGAACTATAATGAGCACCGGGAAATCTTCGGCGGCCGGCAGATGGACGATGCGCTGACCCGCATTAACCGCTGGCTGGTCGCTTCCTTTCCCCTGCAAACTCCCTTCTATCTGCGCAACGGCGTTTTTGTGCTGGTGGGGGATCACCGCGCAGATCTGTCGGATATGCAGAAACAGCTGGCCAATCGGTTCGCCCTGCCCTGGAAGGTCGGCGCCGGGGAGCTGCGGCTCGGCATCTCCCTCGTGGAAGCGGACACGGATCTGCTGAACTGCAGCTCCGAGCGGCTGATCAACACCCTGATGATCTCCTTGGACGAACTCAGCCGGGTTTCAGAACCGGAAGCGAGTCTCTCCCTGTCGGATTCCATCGAGGAAATCAACCGGAAGCTGGATATCCGCCGTTGCCTCGAAAAAGCCCTGGATCAGGACGGCCTCGAGGTATTCCTCCAGCCGCTGGTCAGCTGTGCCACCGGCAAAAGAGTCGCCGCCGAGGCGCTGGTGCGTCTGCGGGACAAATGGGGAGCGCTGATCCCGCCGGATCTGTTTATCACCATGGCGGAGCGGGAGGGGCAGATTGTCCGCCTGGGAGAACAGGTCCTGTCGAAGGTGTGCCGTTTTCTCCGGGATAACGACGCGGAGCGTCTCGGTGTTCAGTGGATCAACGTCAACCTTTCCCCGGTGCAGTTCATGTCCCGCAACATTCCGGACCGTTTCACCGGCATTGTGCGGGAATGCGGCGTCAGCGAAAAAATGGTCCATCTGGAAATCACGGAGCAGTCCATGATCGATTTTTCCCTCCTGCGGGATCAGATCATGGGGCTGCACGAAAACGGCTTTGAATTCTGCCTGGATGACTACGGCAGCGGGTACTCCAACCTCTCCCGGGTGCGGCAGTACCCCTTTACCAATATCAAGATCGATATGGAAGTGGTCCGCAACTACTGCCGGGACCGGGATCCTCTGCTGCCTTCCCTGATCCAGGCCTTCCGGCAGATGGGGATGACCGTCACAGCCGAGGGCGTTGAAACCGAAGACATGGCGCGGGCCATGGCCGATATCGGCTGCGACTA
>JAGCBO010000051.1 GCA_017652125.1 Clostridia bacterium
CCAGATCCTAAGTCTGGCGCGTCTGCCATTCCGCCACGCCCGCAGGACAGACCCGGCGAAACCAGAAAGCAAGGAACGAAAGTGACCCATTGGAGATTCGAACTCCAGACACCTTGATTAAAAGTCAAGTGCTCTGCCAACTGAGCTAATGGGTCATAAAGCTGGGGTGGCAGGGCTCGAACCTACGAATGCGGGAGTCAAAGTCCCGTGCCTTACCACTTGGCTACACCCCAACGTAGGTAAACTGCCAACAGACGGAAAGAAAAGGGTGAGTAGTGGGACTCGAACCCACGCTCTCCAGAGCCACAATCTGGCGCGTTAACCAACTACGCTATACCCACCATACCTGGCGCGCCTGGAGGGATTCGAACCCCCGGCCCACGGCTTAGAAGGCCGTTGCTCTATCCAACTGAGCTACAGGCGCAGACCGCGGGACGTTTCCTCGGGATCCCGGCGCTCGACGGAAGCATTACCTTTCCGCTGACAATTTGGAATTATACCACGTAATCAGGCAAGTGTCAACGAATTTTTCTTTTCTTTGTGTAGTAGCTTCTGAGCACAGCCTCGTTCAGCCGGGCCGGGAAAAAACGGTGCAGCCAGACCGCCAGATGCTGATCCGGGCTGGCGATCCGCCGGCGGAAGGGCATCCTTCGGCGTTCCAGCGCCTTCGCGATCCGGCGCCCCAGGCGGTCCGGATCGCGGCCGTGGGTCTCATCATGATGAATTCTGGCCACGGTGCGCTCATATTCCCCGGTATAGGGGGAATCCGGATTCATCCGGGAACCGTGAGGCCGGTATTTGTCGCTGCCGCTGCGGTGATCCCCCGGCTCCACCAGCATGACCTGAATCCCGAAGGGGCGCACCTCCATCTGCAGGCCCTCCGCGTAGCCCTCAATCGCGTGTTTGCTGGCGGTATAGGCATTCTGAAACGGAATGCCCAGCAGCCCGTTGATGGACGAAAACAGGACAATCCGCCCTTCCCCCCGGGCGCGCATCAGCGGCAGAACCTGCTGATTCATCCGCACCATGCCGAGGAAATTGGTGTCCATGACCCGCCGGAATTCTTCCACCGTGGTTTCCTCGCAGGAGCCGAGCACCAGCATGCCGGCGCACTGAACCAGCGCGTAGACCTCGGGCGAGATCGCCAGCGCCCGGTCCCGGAAGGCCCGAACGCTTTCCTCGCTGGTCACGTCCAGCGGCAGCAGGTTCATCCCGTCCCGGAACGCAGGCTCCCGAAAGCTTCTGGCCCCGGCAATCACATTCCATCCGGCATCCCGCAGCGCCGTCGCGGTATGCAGCCCCAGCCCACTGGATGCCCCGGTCACCCAGACCGTCCCTTTCCGGTTCATTTCTTCCGCCCTCCTGGCCGCTCCGGACCCATCCCGGTACGCGGCGGCTCTATGATACCATAAATGCCGGAAATGAAAAAGCCTGCGCGGTTTGACTTTTCCCGCCGGGAGGCTATAATGAAAACGCGCCGGTGAAAAGCTGCCGGCTTCCCGGAGAAGCATTCTCTTCCGCGGGAGAAAGGAAATGAAATGAAACGATTCCTGAGCCTGCTGCTTGGGCTGATGCTGCTGTCCGCTCCCTGCCTGGCCGAAGAAGACCTGAGCATGGCCGAAATTGTCGAAAGCGTGGATCTGGATCAGCCGGAATCCGGAGCGTGGGATTTTCCCGTCGCCCTGGCCGACCTGGATCCGGACTTTGTCAAACTGGCCAACAAGCACTACCTGCTGGAAAAGGGATACAGCGCCACGCCGCTGGTCACCGTGAAGGCCCTGAAGCTGAACAAGGACGGGAGCAACGCCAACGGAGGAATCCGCAAGGCCACCGGCAGCAAGATGCAGCTGCAGGAGGACTGTTATAAAGCCCTTGTCGCCATGTCCGACGCCGCCCGGGAAGCGGGATACAATCTGTATCTGAAAAGCGCCTATCGCTCCTGGTCCACCCAGAACACCATGTACAAAAACCGGCTGGCCAAAAACAAGGGGAAAGACGACGGATGGGTGTCCAAGGCCGGCGCCAGCGATCATCAGACGGGGCTGGGCTGCGACGTCATTCCGAAGAGCTGGCTGAAAGCCGCCGGCATGAATTCCAAAATGGCCTCGGAGCCGGAGTGCATCTGGATGGCGCAGCACTGCCAGGAGTTCGGTTTCATCCTCCGCTATCCCGCCGACAAGGAGGATGTGACGGAAATCAACTTTGAGCCCTGGCACATGCGGTACGTCGGGATTCCCGCGGCCACCTACATCATGGAAAACGGGCTGTGCCTCGAAGAGTTTCACGATCAGCTTCAGGAGGCCATACAAAAATACCTGGCTGCCGGCGGAGACCGGAGCCAGGTGGAAAAACTGATTCAGCCCTCCACGGATTAACGGGCCGGGCATCGGAACAAAAACCCTTCTGATTCCAGAGAGATCCTATCCGATCTTTTTACAGCACTTTATTCAGGAAATCCTTCGTTCGCTGCTCTTTCGGGCTGGCAAAGATTTCCGCCGGCGTCCCTTCCTCGACGATTTTCCCGCCGTCCATAAAGATCACCCGGTCGGCCACTTCCCGCGCAAAGCCCATCTCATGGGTGACGCAGACCATGGTCATGCCGCTGCGGGCCAGTTCCTTCATGACATCCAGCACCTCGCCCACCATTTCCGGATCCAGGGCGCTGGTCGGCTCGTCAAAAAGCATGACCTCCGGCTCCATGCACAGCGCGCGGACGATGGCAATCCGCTGCTTCTGTCCGCCGGAAAGCTGGCTGGGATAGGCGTTTTCCCGGTCCGCCAGATTGACCCGCTCCAGCAGCGTCCGGGCCTTTCCCTCCGCTTCCTCCTTGCTCTTTTTCAGCAGCTTCATGGGCGCCAGGGTCATATTCCGCAGCACCGTCATATGCGGAAAGAGATTGAAATGCTGAAAGACCATTCCCATTTTCTGACGATGAAGATTGATATCCACCTTCGGATCGGTGATATCCTCTCCCGCCAGGGTGATCGTGCCCGCCGTGGGCAGCTCCAGCAGATTCAGACAGCGCAGAAACGTGCTCTTGCCGCTGCCGGAGGGACCGATGACCACCAGCACTTCGCCCCGGTGAATATCCGTATCCACGCCGCCCAGCGCCTGCAGGTCTCCGCCGTTAAAATGCTTGGTCAGCCCCCGGACCGAAATGAGGACTTCGCCGCTTTGCTTGTCAGTGGTCACTTGCCCTCAGCCTCCTTTCCAGTTTTCCGACCAGCCAGGTAAAGAACATCACCATCACCAGATAGATCGCCGCCACCGCCAGCAGCGGCATGAAGGCGGAATAGGTCACGCCCCGGATGATATCGCCGCCCTTGGTCAGATCCTTCACCGCCACATAGCCGGAAACCGAGGTTTCCTTCAGCAGGACGATAAACTCATTGGCCAGCGCCGGCAGCACGCTCTTCATCGCCTGGGGAATAATGATATGCCGCATGGTCTGCACATAGTTGAAGCCCAGGCTGCGGCCGGCCTCCAGCTGACCCCGGTCCACGCTCATGATTCCGCCGCGGATGATCTCCGCCACATACGCGCCGCTGTTGATTCCAAAGGACAGCATGGCGATCATCACGCCGTTCCGGGATGAGGAGAAAATAATGTAATACATGATCATCAGCTGGATGACCACAGGCGTGCCCCGGATCACGGTCAGATAAAGCTTGCACACCCCGTTCAGGAAGCCCAGCGCCGTTTTGCCCGGGCCCTGGTGCATGTTTTCGCTGTTCTGATCCCAGGTGGACCGCACCGTCGCCACCACCACGCCGATCAGGATGCCCAGCACAACCGCTCCCAGCGTGATTTCCAGCGTCACCAGCAGACCGTTCAGCAGATAGGTCCACCGGTTGTCATCGAGGAAGTTCAGCTTGAAATCCGCCGCCAGAGGGCTCAGCTGCTTTCCGGGCGTCACCTTCGCCGCGGCGGCCTGGGCCAGCTCCAGCAGCTCCTCCTCCGGCCGGCCGGCCGGCAGAGCCGCCTGCACATGGATGCAGGCTCCCTCATACGGCGAAGCCAGATAAAGGCTCAGCGTTTCGGTTTCCCCGGACGGTTCCTTCACCAGGATGCAGGAAGCGTCTTTTTCTCCCTCCGTTTTTGCGTTCGTCACCCCGCAGGGAGAAGCGCCTTCCAGCGCCGCGGCCTGCTGCAGGGTTCCCTTCCAGGGTTCCACCAGCACCGTGCCCGGATCCTTTTCGGCATCCTTGCCTTTAAAGAAAAACGCGGTGGTAATCGGATCCCCGTCCGGATCCTCCGCGGAACTGTCCGCCTTGTATCCCTTCGGCGCTCCGACATCCCCGAGCTTGACGTAAACGTCCTTTCCGTTTTCCTCTACGATGCCGACCAGCCAGGTGGGCTTGATTCCCTTCACCCGGCCGTTTTCGATTTTCAGCACATCCGCGTTATGAAAGGATGTAAAGTAAACAACCACAGCAATGACGGCAGCGGCCGCCACCGTCAGGGCGATTTTCAGTCCCGTTTTTCGTTTGCTGTTCATGAATTCCTCTCAAACAAGCAATAGGGAGCGACTGTGCGCTCCCGTATTGCTTCATCTCGATAGGGTTTTATTCCGCAGGAATATACTTCGCGATGATGGCCGCCACGGTGCCGTCCGCAATCAGTTCCTTCAGCGCGCCATTGATCTTGTCCAGCAGCTCTGTATTGTTCAGAGCCACGGCGATCGCGTAATCTTCCACCGCATACTGGGATTCCAGAACCTTCAGCCCTTCATTCGCGGCCACATAAGCCTTGGCGGGCTCGTTATCGATAATGACGCAATCCACCTTGCCGGTCTTCAGCGCTTCCACAGCGTCGGCGCCCACGGGGAACTTGGAGACCCGCTCCTCGCCGAAATCATCCGTGCAGTAGATATCGCCGGTCGTGGAATCCTGAACGCCGATCTTCCAGGCGGCGCCTTCCTTATACAGATCATCCACGCTGGCGATCTCGGAGCCTTCCTTGACGATGATCGCCTGAATACCGGTGGCATAGGTCTCGGAGAAGTTCACGCTCTGGAGACGCTCTTCCGTCACGGTCATGCCGGCCATGCCGAAATCAATCTTTCCTTCCGTCACGGCCGGGATGATCGCCTTGAATTCCATATCGGCAATCTCCAGCTGCATGCCCAGCTTATCCGCGATCGCCTGCGCGATTTCCGCGTCGATACCGACGATCTTCTGATCTTCATAGAACTCATAGGGCGGGAAGCTCGCGTTGGTCCCCATGGTCAGGGTGTCCGCCAGCGCGGCCGCGCAGCCCAGCGCCAGGCTGATGGTTAACAGAACCGCAATCAGTTTCTTCATTTTCCGTTCCTCCTTCAAATCAGACCGTTCATTTCCCTGTGGAATGCGGTCAGTGTAGCACAGCCTTCCGGCACTGTCAAGAGGATTTTTGCATTTTTATTCGCTGAATTTGCATTTATTCACTGTTTATACACTTTATGCCGGATATTATTCAGCATTATTTCTGTATTTATGCGTTTTCAGGTCCTCCCGCCGGTCCTGATCCCGGTCCAGCCGCTTCAGGGCTTCCGCCCGTACGCCGGGCGTCAGGCGGTAACGGGTGGGATCCATCTGCGGACCGGGAACGCGCATCCGGAAAATGGCGAACTTGATCGGAACGCCCTGGGCGGCAAATTTTTCCTCATGCTCGGACACATAATTGGGGCTGAACCCGGAGGCGTGCAGATCATGCGTCAGATAAACGATTTCAAACCCGCACAGATCCAGATAGACCAGCGAATCCTGAAACAGCGTATCGTCATCCGTTTTGAACCAGATCTCCCCCTCCGGCCGCAGGAAGGACCGGTACTGCATCAGCTGGCGCGGATGCGTCAGCCGCCGCTTGGCATGCTTCGGATGCTCCGTCCACGGATTGCAGAAGGAGATGTAAATCCGTTCCGCTCCGTCCTCCGGAGCAAAAACATGGCCGATAAAGCAGATATCCGTCTGCAGCAGCAGGAGATTGCCGGGCTGCTCTCCGCACAGCGCCGCGGCGTTTCGCCGGGCGCACCCCAGCACATCCGCGCTCAGATCCGCCGCCACGAAATTCACCCCCGGCTGATCCGCTGCCATGGCCGCCGTGCTGACCCCTTTTCCGCAGCCCATTTCCAGATGAAGCGGCTGCTCCGGGCGGGCAAAAAACGCCCGCCAGCGCCCGCGTCTGCCTTCCCCGTCCTCCGTATACCAGGAGCAGGCGGCCAGCTCGGGCCGGGCCCACTTCTTCTTCCGCATATGCATGATGATTCCGTCTCCTCCGCCTTCCGGCCGTTTCCTCCCGAAGCCGCTCATAAAAGGAGCCCTGCAGAACATCCCCTGCAGGGCAAAGTGCCGAAGGCGGGACTTGAACCCGCACGCTTTTAAGGGCAACGGATTTTGAATCCGCGGCGTCTGCCATTCCGCCACTTCGGCATCGGCGGCATTATATCATGTCCGCCAACCTGTGTCAAACCAATGTTTCCCGGCGTACCCACGCTTCCCGGGATCCGCCGGGGGGCGCCCCGTCAGCCGCCGGGATTGTATTCCACGGTTTCCTGATACGCCTTATAGGTGGTGGTGAACAGGAGCTCCCGCCGGGTCTCCCGGTTCCCCTGATACCAGACCTTCCAGGTTTCCACGACATAGCCCTTCCGGCCGGTGATGGTTTTTTTGCTTTCTCCCGGAGCCAGGGAGGCATTGATCACATAGTTGGTTCCTTCCGGCTGCGGGAGGGTCCGGGTGGTAATGCTCTCCAGATCAATCCGCGTATCCGCGTCCAGGCTCATCCCGTACAGATTGACCGTAATCTTCCGGTTGCTGTACGACGCCAGAATGAACACCGGCCAGTCCGTATTGTTTTTAAACTGGAAATCCAGTCCGGGCCAGTTGACCGTCGCGTCAAAGCCCTTCTCCACATAATTGGAGGGCCAGGCATGGGGATATCGTTCCACGATCTCCAGATTGGCCCGGGCCACGGCGTTGAACAGCGTGGAGCTGGTCTGGCAGACCCCTCCGCCGATTTCATCCCGGCTCTGGCCGCCGGAGATCGCGGCGGCCTCCCGGTAGCCTTTCGCCGCCGTCCGCTCCCCGGTGGTGCGGTTAAAGGAAAAGGTTTCTCCGGGCAGAACCGTGATGCCGTTGATCGCCTGGGCGCTGAGGGAGATATTCGTGTTCCGGTTTTCGTTCTTCGTGGTCTCGGTCGTATAGGCGGAGATGAGTCCGAAGCGGTTCATCAGCTCCGTTTTCGTCACCTCGGCCAGCACCTTCTCCGGGGTGATCCGCAGGGTGGTTCTGGTCTCTCCGGCATCCAGCAGGGCGGCCGCCTGCTGATAGAGGCTGTCCGCGTCCAGCCGGGCTCCCGGCCGGTCCTCCGTAAAGGTGAAGGTCTTTGAATTGAAATCAAAGCTCTGCACCGTACTGTTCACCGGATCCCGGTTGACGTAGTTCACAATTCCCGCCACCATCTGCCGGAGGGCCTCATGATCCCAGTCCACCCGGGTGGTCAGAGACAGGGGGGCGGACCGCATGGCGGATGCGCTCTCCACCCGGTCCTGAAAAGGCGTCAGACCGGAAGCGCGCGGATCCCCGGAGCGGTTTCTTCCCAGAGCCCAGGCCTTCTCCACAATCTCCTTTGTATTCCGGGAAACGGGAACCCGCTCCGGCGTGACATGCCACGATTCATTGCCGACGGCAATCTCAATATCAAACGTCCGGTCCACGTTCGCGTGCAGCCGGTTGACCGCCTCCTCCGCCTGAGCCCGGGTCATCCCGCCCACCTGAAGCTGATCGATATAGACGCCCGGATAAATCGTATCGGTAAAAATCTCCTGCCGGCAGAGCGCAAAGGTCTTCTCCTGTTCCGGATCCAGCGAGATCAGATTTCCGTTGACAAAGGCCAGATTCGGCAGAAAGCGGTAGCGGATGCCGGTCAATTGGGGAAGCGCCAGCAGCACCATGGCCAGCAGCAGCATCCCCGCCAGAACAGCGGCTGCCGTCCAGAGCCCCCGGTGGGAATCCCGGCGGCGGTAGCGGGGACGCTTCTCCTCCGGCTCCTCCTCTTTTTCAAAGCGCTGAAAATCATCAAATACCGCGGAAGGCGGCCCCAGGCCGTCATCCTCGCTGTCCCTGAAATATCTTCTTCGGGACCGGGTCTCCTGCTGCCGCTTTTCCCAGGCGTCCCTCTCCCGCAGGCCCTGATCCCGGCCGAGGGGCTTTTTCCCGGGCAGCGGCGCGTCGTCATGGGTCAGATCCAGATCCCGGATGATTTCCCCGTCCCCGTCGTATAATTCATACCGTTTCAGTCTGGCCATGATTACTGAATCCCCCTGGATTGATCGTACTGCTTCCACAGAGGCGCATAAACCGAGACGGCGCGCTCATGCTCCGCCAGCGTACGGGAGAAATACAGCTCCCCGCTTTCCGGTTCCTTCGCGCAGAAATACAGATAGTTCTGCGCCACCATCGCCTCATCCGGATACAGGGCAGCCCGGATCGCCTTCTCCGAAGGATTGCAGATCGGGCCGACCGGCAGCCCCGTATAGCGATAGGTATTATACGGGCTGTCCGTCTTCAGATCCGCGTCGCTGAGCGCCATCTTCCTGACGCCGGTAATATAATGAATGGTCACGTCGCTGTCCAGCTTCATTTTGGCTTTCAGCCGGTTATGAAAGACCGCGCTGACCCGGGCAAAATCGCTTTCGCCCGCTTCCTTTTCAATCAGGCTGGCCATGGTCAGCACCTGATCCATCGTCAGGCCGAGGGCTTCCGCCCGCTCCTGCTCCGCCGGGGGGAAAGCCGCCTCCGTCTGGCTCAGCAGCTTCCGGATGATGTCCTCCGGCTTCGCGTTGGTATAAACTTCATAGGTATTGGGCGCCAGATAGCCCTCCAGCACATACTTCCGGCTGGAAGCCCGTCCGGAGGTCAGCACATCCGCCACATAATAATAATCCCGGAAGGCTTCCCCCGTACGGCACAGGCTGAGAAACTCCGACGCATCCGACAGCACCCCGTCCTTCACCAGTTTGGCCGCAAAGCCTTCGATGGTTTCACCCGGAATCAGCGTGATATTCCGGACCAGCGGATTGCCGTCTCCGGAAGTCAGCCGCTCCGCGATCTCCATCATGGTCATATCCTTCCGCAGGGCATAGGTGCCGACCTGGATTTTCTGCGCCATGCCGGCGAAATCGCAGTAGTATTTAAAGACGCTCCGGTTGCGGATCAGTTCAGCCTCCTCCAGATTTCCGGCCACCCGGTTCAGGCTCTGGCCGCTCACGATTTCAAAGGAGACCTCTCCCGGATCCGTGGAATCCACCGGCGCAAAAAAGGCGCCGTATACCCGATTATATCCCGTCCAGCCCAGGCCGCAGACCACCACGGCAACCGTCAGGCCGACCAGCAGAGGCCGAAGCACACGCCAGAGCCCGGAATACCAGAAAAAACCATATTCGCGCTCATCCCGCACGCTGCGGTACGTGACTCTCTTCTCCTCTTTCAAGCCCTTACCCCTCTATACCGGGAATTCCCATCTCCACATCGGCCGCTTCGGTCACGATTTTAAAGATATCCGCCAGCGCCTGCTGCAGCCGCATTTCCGCCAGGAGATACTGGCTGACCTCCGGCTTTGAAAACAGCAGGGTGGTAATGCCGGAAAAGCGCTGCTGATCCTCCGCCTCCGGCGTCCGCCCGGTCATGGCGGCCATCTGAATCGTTACCTGCAGCTTCCGGTATTCCCGGATCAGCGCCGCCGTGGTCTCATCCGCCATCACGCTGTCCTTCAGTCCATGATAGGTTTTGTACTCCTCGCTGTCCCGAATATCCTGAGCCAGCCGGTAGGTTGATGAATAATCCATTCACAGCGCCTCCTTCAATGCAAACGAACGGGAAGGAATCTTTCTTCCTCCCCGTCATTATACGTTTTTTTACCGGATTCATCAAGCGCCCCAGGGCGCGCTCACGCATCGAGAATAATGGGCAGAATCATGGGATCCCGCTTGATCTTCTCGAAGATGAAGCGATGCACTTCATCCTTGATGGTGTTCTTCAGATCCGGCCAGTTTTCACCGGCCAGGCTCTGGGACGCCAGGATCTCCTGCACCAGCTGCTGGGTTTTATCGATAATATCCTCATTCTCCTTCACATAGATAAACCCGCGGGAAACGATATCCGGCCCGCTGACCAGCCGGGCATGATCCCGTTCAATCGCCATCGCCACAATCAGGATGCCGTCCTGGCTCAGATGCTTCCGGTCCCGCAGCACCACGTTGCCCACATCGCCCACGCCCAGGCCGTCCACCAGCACGCCGCCGACGGGAACGGATTCCCCGAGCGCCAGGGTATCCTGCGTCATCTCGATGACCTGGCCCAGCTCCGGAATCACGATATTCTGGCTGGGAACGCCCATGGATTCCGCCAGAATCGCATGCTGCCACATCATGTGGTATTCCCCGTGAACCGTAATGAAATACTTCGGCCGGATCAGCGCATGGAGCAGCTTGAGCTCCTCCTGGCAGGCATGTCCTGAAACATGCACCTCCGCCATGGCGCTGTACACCACCTGCGCCCCCAGACGATACAGCTGATTGATCACCCGGCTGATAAACTTCTCATTTCCGGGAATCGGGGTGGCGGAAATAATGACCATATCGCTCTGGCGGATCTGCAGCTTCCTGTGCTCCGCATAGGCCATCCGCGTCAGCCCCGCCATCGGCTCGCCCTGGCTGCCGGTGGTCATGACCAGAATCTCGTTATCCGGATACTGATCCAGCGCGTCCATATCGATCAGGCATTCTTCCGGAATGCGCAGCTCTCCGATCCCCATGGCCACCCGGCTGACGTTCACCATGCTGCGGCCGATGAAGCACACCCGGCGCCCGTAGCGGATCGCGCCGTCGATGATCATCTGCATCCGGTGAATATTGCTGGCGAACATGGCCACGATCACCCGGCCCTCCGCCTGGGCGAAAAGATTCTCGAAGGTTTCACCGACCTTCAGCTCGCTCATGGTATATCCCTTGTGCTCCACGTTGGTCGATTCACAAAGGAACGCCAGCACACCCTGCTCCCCATAGCGGGCAAAGGTCTGCAGATCCGTCACCTGGCCGTCAATCGGCGTATAGTCCACCTTGAAGTCTCCGCTGCAGATCACCGTCCCGGCGGGACAGGTAATGGCGATCGCGCAGGCCCCGGCAATGGAGTGGCTGACATGGATAAACTGACAGCTGAACTTGCCCAGCTGGATGGTATCCCTCGGCTGCACCACGTGCATGGGGATATTCTCGACCCGGTACTCCTTCAGCTTCAGATCCACCAGCGCCAGGGTCAGCTTCGTCCCGAACACATGGGAGGGGGCCTGACGCAGAATATAGGGCGTCGCCCCGATATGATCCTCATGCCCGTGCGTAAACAGATAGCCCCGGATATGATCCCGCTTCCCCATGAGATAGGTGATATCGGGAATCACCAGATCCACGCCGAGCATATCCTCCTTCGGAAATACGCTGCCGCAGTCCACAACAATAATATCGTCCTCGTACTCGAACACATACATATTCTTTCCGATCTCATCAACGCCGCCGAGCGAAACGATTCTGAGCTTGCCCGGCCCCTTCTGCTGCAATGCTTTCGCGTTCACGACAGCCCTCCTTTCCGGCAATAAAAGAACAGGGAACAAAAACCTTCATCAGGTTTTCCTTGCGTAAATCTCCAATCCAGTATTATGAAGCTCACACGTAAGAATATTATAACCGGTTTCCGGGAAAAAATCTACTGTAAAAAACCGGTTTTTTATGGATTTTATGGCTTTTTTACGGATCATCTTCCGTTTTGATACAGCAGAAAAACAGCGGGGAAGATTTTATCCCCCCGCCATTGGTTCCGCTTCCCGACTGCGTCGGCCGGTTCCATTTTCCCCCCGGCCCGGATCCGTCAGGTATAGAGCGGATAATTTATCATCAGGGCTTCCACTTCCGCCCGGACGGCCGGCACCCCGGCCTCGCCCTCCCGCAGGATCCGCGCAATCCAGGCCGCGACCTTTTCCATCTCCGGCTCCTTCAGACCCCGGGAGGTGGCCGCGGGGGTGCCCACCCGGATCCCGCTGGTCACGAAGGGGCTGCGGGTCTCGTTCGGCACGGTGTTCTTATTGACGGTGATGTTCGCTTCCTCCAGGAGCGCTTCCATCTGCTTTCCGGTCATCTCCGTCCCGGTGAAGTCCAGCAGCATCAGATGGTTGTCCGTTCCGCCGGATACCATCCGGACTCCCTCCGCCCGGAAGGCCTTCTCCATCGCCTTGGCGTTCAGGATGATCTGATGCTGATAGGATTTGAATTCATCCTTCAGCGCCTCCGCGAAGCATACGGCCTTGGCGGCAATCACATGCTCCAGGGGACCGCCCTGGGTTCCGGGGAAGATCGCCTTGTCAATCGCCTTCGCGTACTGCTCGCGGCACAGAATCATGCCGCCGCGGGGACCCCGGAGGGTTTTGTGGGTCGTCGTCGTGACAAAATCCGCGTAGGGCACAGGGCTGGGATGCTCGCCCGCGGCTACCAGGCCGGCGATGTGCGCCATATCCACCATCAGCAGGGCGCCCACTTCATCCGCGATTTCCCGCAGCCGGCGGAAATGAATCACCCGGGGATAGGCGGAAGCGCCCGCCACGATCATTTTCGGCGAGCATTCCTTCGCGATCCGCCGGACCTCGTCATAGTCAATGGTTTCTGTTTCGGAAGAAACGCCGTAAGGAACGAAGTGGAAATAAGCCCCGGACATATTCACCGGGCTGCCGTGCGTCAGATGGCCGCCGTTGGAAAGATCCATGCCCATCACGGTATCCCCGGGCTTCAGCATCGCAAAATAAACCGCCATATTCGCCTGCGCGCCGCTGTGAGGCTGCACGTTGGCATGCTCGGCGCCAAAGAGCCTGCAGGCCCGGTCGCGGGCCAGATTCTCCACGATATCCACGCACTCGCAGCCGCCGTAATAACGCTTTCCGGGATAACCCTCCGCATACTTGTTGGTCAGACAGGTTCCCATCGCAGCCATCACGGCGGGAGAAACGAAGTTCTCGCTCGCTATCAGCTCAATATGCGTCCGCTGGCGATCCAGCTCCTGCTCAATCGCGCTCGCCACTTCAGGATCCGCCGCGCGGATCAGTTCCAATTCCATGATCGCATTCCTCCGTCCATTAGCATTCACGTTTCAGTATAGCAAGCGCCGGATGGCATTACAAGGCGCGAACAAAAAAAATACCGCCCGCGCTCAGGCCGGGCAACCCCGCAGCACATCCTTCCAACGCTTACTGCTGCTTCCGTCAGGACCTGACAGGGTTCACGCCAAAGGATCGCACGGGACCCAACCTTCATCGCGCTTGCGGCGAAAGCAGTATAACCTGAAACGGCGGAATTTGCAAGAGGCATTTCGGGAAGCCGCTTTCCTGGCGCCTTCCCCGAACCGAAATTCATTCTTGCCCCGCGCGGAAAAATGACGTAAAATAGATGTGTTGTGGTTCTTTTCGATGAGTGGCGGGAGGTGCGGCATGAAAACCGGTTTTGACCATGAACGGTATACCAGACTGCAATCCGAACATATTCAGGAGCGAATTCAGACCTTCGGCGGCAAGCTGTATCTGGAGCTGGGCGGCAAACTGTTCGACGATTTTCACGCCAGCCGCGTGCTTCCCGGTTTCCGGCCGGACAGCAAGGTGCAGATGCTGCTCCAGCTGAAGGACCAGGAGGAAATCCTGATCGTGCTGAACGCCGACGACATTGAAAAGAGCAAGGTGCGGGGAGATCTGGGCATTACCTACGATCTGGATACGCTCCGGCTGATCGACGCCTTTCGCGGAATCGGCCTGTATGTCGGATCGGTCGTGCTGACCCGCTTCGCCAATCAGCCCGCGGCCGTCGCCTTTGAGCAGCGGCTGAACGCCCAGGGGATTCCGACCTACCGGCATTATCCGATTGCCGGTTATCCCACGGATATCGAGCACATCGTCAGCGATGAGGGCTTCGGCAAAAACGACTATGTGGAAACCACCCGGCCGCTGGTTCTTGTCACCGCGCCCGGTCCCGGCAGCGGGAAAATGGCCACCTGCCTGAGCCAGCTGTATCAGGAAAACCGCCGGGGCATCAAGGCCGGATATGCCAAATTCGAAACCTTTCCCATCTGGAATCTGCCGCTGAAGCATCCCGTTAACGTGGCCTATGAAGCCGCCACCGCCGATTTGTCCGACGTGAACATGATCGATCCCTATCATCTCGACGCCTACGGCATCACTACAGTCAACTATAACCGGGATATCGAGATTTTCCCCGTGCTGAACGCCCTGTTTGAACGGGTATGGGGCAAATCGCCCTACCGGAGCCCCACGGATATGGGCGTGAACATGGTGGGGATGTGCATCACCGACGACGATATCTGCCGCAAGGCGGCGGAAATGGAAATTCTCCGCCGCTATTACGCAGCCCGCTGCTCCTTCCTGCAGGGGCATGCCGCCAGGGAAGAGGCGGAAAAAATCCTGCTGCTGATGAAGCATCTCCATCTGAGCGACGAGCAGCGTCCCGTCATCGGCGCCGCCCGGCAGCGGGCGGCGGAAACAGAAAATCCCGCCCTGGCCATCGAGCTGCCCAGCGGCGAGATTGTGACCGGGAAAACCACCGGGCTGCTGGGGCCCTCCGCCGCGCTGATCCTGAACGCGCTGAAGAAGCTGGGCGGCATCGATAAAAAGGTGCATCTGATTCCCCCGCAGGTCATTGAACCCATTCAGGAGCTCAAATGCCGGTATCTGGGGAACCATAATCCAAGGCTGCATACCGACGAGGTGCTGGTCGCCCTCTCCAACTGCAGCGGCTGGAGCTCGTCCGGCGGTCCTTGGGTGAAACCCGAGGACTCGATGAAGCACGTCGTCTTCACCGAACGTATCGTGCGCGGCGGCAAACGCCTCTCCGGCACGCTCGATGCGCCCGTGGACACGTTCGGCTTCTACCGCGACCTCGCCGTGCTCGCCTTCCCGCGTCCCGCCGCCGAGGCGATCAAACCAGCCGACTACGGCATGAAGGTGAAGTACGCGCACGACAAATGCACGTCGACCATCACCTTCGACAAGCCCTTCCCGCTCTCCGGCGTGTCGATCGACTTCGACGTCACGACCCGCCACATCGACGCGCGCGTGAAGGTGGAGATCAGCACGGATGGTGTGTCGTTCCAGACAGCCGTCGACGGCATGACGGTCTACACCGCCCGTTACGGCGACAAGGACGGCGCCGTGTTCATCCCCGTGGACTGCGGCGGCGTCCGCGCGGTGAAGGTCATGTGCGACCTCACCGTCGTCACGGCGCTGCCGGGCCCCGTGGACCAAGGCGTGAAAACGGTCCGCCCGCCCAACGCCAAAGGCCTAGCCTCCAAACATCAGCGCGTCCTCGCCGTCCGCCCCGAGGCGCGCGCCCGCATCCCGGAGTTCAGCCAGAAGACATTCGCCATGCGCGCGAAGATCCACGGCTACCCCTACGCGGCGGACGCCAACCAAGCCGTCGATCCCGCGCGCATCTTCAATCTCACCTCGCGCCTCGAGGCCGATGGCACGCTCGACTGGACCGCCCCCGCTGGCGCCGATTGGGTCGTCGTGCGCTTCGGCTGCGCCTCCAACGGCGCCGGGCCGCGCCCCGCCACGCCCGCCGGCGCCGGCTTGGTGGTGGAAAAGCTCTCCAAACCCGCCCTCGCGCGCTTCTTCGCCGGCTACGTGGACAAGGTACTCGCCCGCCTCGGCCCTATCTCGCCCAAGGGAGGTCTCAACAATGTGCTCGTGGACAGCTTCGAGGTCGGTTGCCAGAACTGGACGGACGGTTTCGAAAATATCTTCAAGGAGCGGCGCGGCTACGACATCGTCCCGTGGCTCCCGATCCTCACCGGACGCGTCGTCGCCTCGCCCGCCGAGACGGAACGCGTCCTCGCCGATTTCCGCCGTGTGATCTCTGACCTCTTCGTGGAGAACTACGCCGGCGAGTTCCAGCGACTCTGCCATGCGCGCGGGCTCCACTTCTCCCTCGAGGGCTACGGCAACGCGCCCTGCGACGACCTCCGCTACGCCCGCCGCTGCGACGTGCCAATGGGCGAGTTCTGGGCGGGCAACGCCTCCTCCTCAAATCCCGTCACGCGCCTCGGCGGCATGGGCAACTGCCGTTTCCCCGGCTTCATCGCGCACGTGTGGGGACAACGCTTCGTAGGCGCCGAGTCCTTCACGAGCGCCGAGGGCGAACGCTGGAACCGCGACCCCTTCGCCTACAAGGCGCAGGGTGACCGTGCCTTCTGCCAGGGCATCAATCGCATCATCTACCACCGCTGGGCCATGCAGCCCTGGACCAACCCCGCCAACTACCCCGGCATGACGATGGGACCGCACGGTTCGCATTTCGAGCGCACGCAAACGTGGTGGGAGGACGGCGCGCCCGCGTGGCTACTCTACCAGACCCGCTGCCAGTGGATGCTGCAGGAAGGCACCGTCGCCGCTGACGTTCTCGTCTTCGGCGGCGACAGCCCCACGGGCTACGGACTCGACCTCTCCCGCTGGCACGACCACGCCCTCGTCGATGAGAACGCCTTCGGTCGCGGCCGCCAGTGGGACGTGTGCGGCGGTGAGGCGATCCTTGCCTCCCGCGCCGAGAACGGCCTCGTCGTCACGCCCAGCGGTGCGCGCTACAAGGCGGTTGCCGTCCTGCCGAACA
>JAGCBO010000006.1 GCA_017652125.1 Clostridia bacterium
CCTGGATGCTGCCCTGGTTGACGCCGATCTTTTTCCCTCTGAAGGACGAGAGGTTGCCCGCGGAGATCTCACGGTTCTCCGCGCTGATATAGATATAGTATGATTCCGCGCCCATCGGAAGATCGGGAAAAAGCATGAATTCCTCGCGTTCCGGCTTGTAGGAAACGTCGCTGAGCAGATCAATTTCCCCGTCCTTCAGTTTCTACAGCAGGTTGGGCCAGCTGTCCTCAACATACTCATAGGTCCAGCCGGTATAGGCGGAGATTTTGTGCTGATACTCATAGTCAATGCCGCAGCGCCGGCCGAATTCATCCCAGTAGCAAAAGGACGAATCAAACCAGCCGACGCGCACGGCCTTCTGCTCCGGCTCCTGCGCATGGACCGCGGCGGGCACGGCGAAGACCAGGAGGAGCGCAGCCAGCAAGGCGGCGGCAAATCCCTTTTTCAGGTTCCGGGGTGTTCGCATGATTTCAACCTCCCGCGGGAATATTTCGTGGGTGTTTTTTTATTCCGGGATCCGCCTCAGGGGCGCGCGGCTTCCGGACGGAAGGGGGCCACCGTTTCACCTTCCAGCAGTTCCACCGGGTAGATCGCGGGGCGCTTCGGGGCGGTTTCCGGATGTTCGATCAGGTCCATGAGGCGGGCCGCCGCAACCTTGCCCAGGGTTTCGGCGTTCTGGCGGATCGTCGTCAGCCGGGGTTTCAGCGCCTGGGTCAGGGGGATGCCGTCATAACCGGCGAAGGAGATATCGTCCGGGATTTTCAGCCCGCAGTCGCGCGCCGCCTCCTGCGCTCCGAAATAGGTCATGTCGTCCGGGAGGAGGATACAGGACGGGGCCTCCGGCAGGGTGAGCATTTGATTCACCAGGTTCCGCGTGCCGCCGATATCGTGATAGCGTCCCTCCCGGAGGAAGGCGTCCGGCACGGGGAGGCGGTGGTATTCCATGGTGTTTTTGAACTGGCTGATTCGCGTCCGGGTCACGAGGGAGTTATTATGCCCGTGAATCATGGCGATTCGCCGGTGACCCCGGGCGATGGCGAATTCCACCAGCTTTCGCACGCCCGTTTCATTATCCGAGAGGACCGCGGGCTTCCCCCTGAAAATATGATCCACCGAAACGCAGGGGAAGGCGCCGGCCATCAGGGCCTTCACCTGGGGATGGGCAAAATCCGTACAGACGAGGCAGAGGCCGTCCACGCCGGCGCGGACGCAGTGGTCCGCCAGGGTTTCATACCCCTCTTTCAGGGGATGGCTGAGAAAGGCGGCGTCATAGCCTCTTTTTTCCGCTTCCGCCAGGAAGGCGTTGAGGATCAGGACAAAGAAGGGATGGGTCAGCCCTTTGTCGCTCTCCTCCCGATAGAGGATGCCCAGGGTGCGCCGGCGGGTTATACGGCTCGATCCAGTCACGGTTTTTCTCCTTTCCCGATCCATTCCGCCAGGGCGGCGTAGAGCAGCTCCGGTTCGATCGGCTTGGCCAGATGGGCGTTCATGCCCGCGGCGAGGGAGCGCTGCACGTCCTCGTCGAAGACGTTGGCCGTCATCGCGATGATCGGGATCGTCGCCGCGTCGGGACGGGGCAGGGCCCGGATGGTCCGGGCGGCGGTGAGGCCGTCCATGACCGGCATGCGCACGTCCATCAGGATGGCGTCATAATAGCCTTCCGGTTTTTCGGAGAACAAACGGACCGCGGCTTCGCCGTTCGACGCGTGCTCCGCTTCCAGATCCTCCAGGGCCAGGAGATCCGCCAGGATTTCCGCGTTCTGGTCCACATCCTCCGCCATCAGGATCCGCCGGCCGGCCAGGACGAACGCCGTTTCCTTCGCGGCCGGATCCGCCCGGCTTTCCTTTCGGTCGGAGGCGCCCAGCGTGACGGCGACCGTGAAGACGGAACCGACCCCCTTTTCGCTTTCCACCCGGATGGTGCCATGCATCATTTCGACAAAGTTTTTCGTGATCGCCATGCCCAGGCCGCTGCCGCCATAGCGGTTCGTGGCCGTGGAATCCTCCTGGGAGAAGGGCTCGAAGATTTTCGGAATATAGTCCGGATCCATGCCGCAGCCGGTATCCCGGATCCGGAAGCGCAGGACGCAGTTTTCCGCGGACTGGTCCGTCTGCGTCACCGTCAGCGTGACCAGGCCCGGCGCGTCCGTGAACTTGACCGCGTTGCCGAGGATATTGATCAGCACCTGCTTCAGCTTCAGGTCATCGCCGACGTAATAATCCCGGATCGGTTCGTCGACGGTGCATTCATAGCGCAGGCCCTTGTCGCCGCACTGCCCGCTGATCATGATATTGACCTGGTTCAGGACTTCCCGGAAGGAGAATTCTTCGCTTTTCAGGATCATGCGCCCGGATTCGATCCGGCTCATATCCAGGATATCGTTGATCAGCCCCAGCAGATGCTTGGCGCTGGCTCCGATTTTTTCCAGCTGATCCCGCGTCTGGGGCGGGAGATCCGGGTTCCGCAGCGCGATATTATCCAGGCCGATGATCGCGTTCATCGGCGTACGGATTTCATGGCTCATGTTGGAAAGGAAGGAGGTTTTCGCCTTGCTGGCATCCTCCGCGAGGGCCTTTTCGATTTCGGTTTTCCGCTCGCGCTTCTGGGTATGGGAATAGATATCGAAGAGGATGGCGAGCGCGGCGATGATCAGGACAATCTGGATCACCAGGCTGACGCTCAGCGTATCGTCGATCGGCTTCAGTTCGTCCCGCAGGTATTCCCGGACCGGGCGGGTCGCCCCGGAAATCAGATCGACCCCCGCCTTTTCCAGCTCCTCCGCATAATAATTCTGGGCGGAGGAAATGGATTTTTCGATGGCGTTATCCGTGTTCTGGTGCATCCAGACGCCGGAGGTGAAAATGATCAGGCCCAGCAGCACGATCCAGGCGACCGTGGAGCGGCCGAGCCTTCTGTTTTCATCCTTTTTCAGGATCATTCGGAAGACAATGAACCCGAGAATGCTCCAGGCGGCCAGGATCAGGTAGGATTCCGTCTGCATGGTCTTGATGGAGATGATATTCGGGATCAGGAATTCCAGGGCAAAGAGCAGGGAAAGGATCATGCCGAGCATTCCCATCACGGTGAAGAGCCGGCTTTTCTGTTTCCGGGCTTCCTTCCACGCCGAAGCGGAGGCGAAGGCATAGGCGATGGTCGCGCCGACGGTGGTCACATCCACAATCCAGCTGATCGCCGTACGGCCGAAGAAGGGCAGCGGGACGGAAAGGCAGAGGATGCAGAGGATGGCCCGGCGCGGCACCCGGTTCCGGTCCGTTTCGCCGATGGAGCCGGGCAGGAGCCGGTCCTCCGCCAGGGAGGTCAGGAGCCGGCTCAGCGCGATATAATTACCGATCAGCCCGGTAAAGATTCCGCAGAGCGAGGCGACGCCCAGGATGACCCGGCCGGGGACGCCCAGGGCGCTGTCCGCCGCGAAGAAGGTCGGCTGGGCCGCCAGCCCCTTCCGGGCGGAGAGGGTATCCGTATAACCGGTCCAGGAGGCGGTTCCCTCCGGCAGGGCGGTCACGGCCAGCAGATTCAGCAGCGCGTAGGCGAGACCGGCGGTCACCAGCGCCACCGCCATGATACGGAAACTGCGCTTCAGGCTGAAGCGGGCCTCCCCCGCCGAATGGGTAATGGATTCAAAGCCGACATAAGCCCACGGGGCCAGCGCGAAGACGGTGAAGGTTCCGCCCAGCGGGCTTTCCTTCGGGGAAAAGGCCGGCTGGAAAGGTTCCGCCACCCGGGTCCGGAGGGCCGCCGCCGTGAAACAAATCAGGATGCCCGCAAAGAGCAGCGCCGCCATCACGATTTGCGTCCGTTCCGCCGCCTTGCGCCGCAGGCAGACCAGCGCGGCCAGGAGCAGCGCCCCGACGGCCAGGATGATCTCCCCCATATAGACATGGAAGCCGGCAATCTCATAATGGAAGCCGAACTGGAAAACCCCCGGGAGCAGCGTACGGGCAATCAGCGGCAGCGCCGTGGCGTTCGCCCAGATGATCGCGACATAGGTCAGGATCAGGAACCAGGCGCTCAGGAAGCCGTGATCATAGCCGAAGCTCTTTTTCGTGTAGGTATAGGTTCCGCCGGCGTCCGGATAGCGGTTCATGAGGAAGTGATAATTGGCCGCGATGATCAGAATGGCGAGCGCCCCAAGCCCCAGGCCGAGGGCGGAGCCGACCGGCCCGGCCAGCGGCAGGAAGGTGTCCCCCGGCATGACGAAGGAACCCCAGCCCACGCTGCAGCCGAAGGCCAGCGCCCACGCGCCGAGGGCGGTCAGATACGGCAGGGGTTTTCCGCTTCCTTTTCGGTCCGGATGATTGTTCATGCCTGTCGTTCCCTCTTTCCTGTGTGTTTTTTCCCGGTTTACGGGTTCGCTTCCTCATACCGGCGGATCGCCTCCGCCGCCCGGTCATACAGGGAGGCGGTCTGGCGCAGCTTTTCCTTCACTTCCGCGTCGGTCATTTTTCGGGGATTGCCGGGACGGTATTCCTCCGCAATGACCGAGGCCGCCGCGGCCAGCCGGGTCAGCCCCAGGTTTCCGCAGTTGCCCTTGACCGCGTGAGCCTTTTCAAAAAGCTCCGTGGGGTCCATGGACTCCCCCGCGGCCAGGAGCGACTCCACCAGACCGTTCTTCGTCAGCTTTCGGATATGCTTATCCACCAGTTTGTCCATCCGCAGCACGCGGAGCGCCTGCTCATAGTTTTCACCGAGATTGCCGTACAGTTCCCGCAGGGTCATGCTTCTTCCGTCCTTTCTTGCTTCAGCTGATCAACCATCAGGCGTTCAAACTCTTCCGGCGGGAGGGGCCTGGAAAAATAATATCCCTGAACGACGTCGCATCCGCCCTTCCGGAGGATTTCCAGCTGCTCCGCGGTCTCCACGCCCTCCGCCACCACCCTGACATGAAGATACCGGGCGATATCAAGGATCAGGGCCACCAGACGCCGGTCCGTTTCGCTCGTCACGATCTTCCGGATGAATTACATATCCATTTTCAGGACGTCAATAGGCATATCCGAAAGCATGTTCAGCGAGGAATAACCGGAGCCGAAATCATCCATCTCGATTTCAAAGCCGGTTTCCCGCAGTCGGCGGATCACGTCCAGCACCTTTTTCGCGTTGTCCGTATAGGCGGATTCGGTCACTTCCAGCTTCAGCATCCCGTAATCCAGAGCGTGATCCCGGATCAGGCCGACAAGGCGGTCGATCAGCTGCGGATCGAAGACGTCGTTGCGGGAAAGGTTGACGGAGACCGGCAGCAGAATCCCGTACCGGTCCCGCCAGTCCGCGATCCGGGCCGCCGCGTCCTGCCACACGAAGCGGTCAATGAGACCGATCAGGCCGTTTCCCTCAAAGAGCGGAATGAAGACGCCGGGGGAAATCATGCCCAGCTCCGGATGGCGCCAGCGGACCAGCGCCTCCGCGCTGACAAGCCGCGGCGGATCGCACCGGACAGCATATTTCGGCTGATAAAACACGGTGAGCTGTTTTTCCTCCAGGGCCCGGTTCAAATCGTTCAGGAGGCGCTGATTCATCAGCTCGCGCTTCTGCATTTCCCCGTCAAAGAAGCGGAGAGGCCGCTGATAATCGCCCCGCGCCAGCTTGCTGGCCGAGCGGGCCCGGTCCGCCAGCAGGAACGGATCGGTATGCTCCGTCCACGGCGCGACGCCCATCCGCAGATGGATGTTGACATGGGGAAACTGTTCGTTCATCCTGCGCTGAAAACGATCCAGGACGGCCGCGTAATCCGGCTGCTTCACGCAGAAGATGCCGAACCGGTCGCCCTCAATCCGGCCCGCGATGCCCTCCGTTTCCGCCAGAAAGGCCCGGATCTCCCGGCCGGCCGCGCGCAGGATTTCATCCCCGAAATCCCGCCCGTGAAGGGCGTTGATCGAATGGAACTGCTCCACGTTCAGCGCCAGCGCGTCCATCCGGAGCTCGGGATGATAACGGAAAAGCCGGTTGATATATTCGATATAGAAATTCCGGCTGTAGAGCCCGGTCACCCGGTCCCGCTCCGCGGCGGAAATCAGTTTTCGCCCCTCGCTCAGCTCGATAATCCGGCCCACCCGCGCCAGAATCACTTCCGCCTCATCGAACGGCTTGGTGATAAAGTCGGCGGCTCCCGCCTGCAGGGCCCGCAGCTCCGCTTCCCGTTCCGCTGTCAGGACGATGACGGGAATCCTTTTCAGATCCTCGTCCGCCCGGATTCTCTTCAGCACCTCAAACCCGTTCATCACCGGCATCATGAGGTCCAGCATCACCACGGAAATGTCTTCCATGTGCGCCTGGATCAGGTCCAGCGCCTGCTGCCCGTTTTCCGCGTACAGCAGCTCATACCGGTCCTCCAGAATGGCGCCGAGCGCGTCCCGGTTGATCTCCTGGTCGTCCACCACCAGAACGGTTTCCACCCGTTCAATGCTTCCGGATCGGATCAAGCCTTCCGCCCCCCTTCTGCCGCCGCTTCAGGCTCCGCCGGGCGGATGAATTCTTTCAGTGTGTCATACAAAAGCTCCGCGTCCGCCGGCTTGGGCAGATGCGCGTCCATTCCCGCGCTGAGCGACGCGCGGATATCGCTGTCAAACGAATTGGCGGTCAGCGCGATGATCGGAATGGTTCGCGCGTCCTTCCGTTCCAGCCCGCGGATTCTTCTGGTCGCTTCCAGGCCGTCCATCACCGGCATCCTCAGATCCATCAGAATCGCGTCATAATACCCGGCATCGGAGCGTTCCATCATCTCCACCGCGACCTGCCCGTTCTCGGCGCGCTCGGTTTCGACGCCTTCCAGCTCCAGCAGATCCGCGACGATTTCCGCGTTCTCGGGCAGATCCTCCACGATCAGGACCCGCCGCCCCTCCAGGGTAACCGGCTGATCCTGAGGCGTCTCGTCCGTTCTCGTCTCCCGGAGGCATTGCATCGGAATCGTCACGGTGAAAACGGTTCCCACGTTCTTTTTGCTTTCCACGCGGATCGTCCCGCCCATCAGCTCCACCATGTTTTTGGTCACCGCAAGGCTCAGGCCGCTGCCGCCGCGCAGGCTGGTGGAGCCGCCGTCCTCCTGGGTGAAGGGTTCAAACACTTTGGGCAGAAACTGCGGATCGATCCCGATCCCCGTATCCGAAACCGTAAAGCGGCAGTTCCGTCTCCCGTCGTTCCGCGGATAGACCTCCGCCGTGAAGCGGACGGTTCCGGGCTGCTCCGTATATTTGACCGCGTTGCTGAGACTGCTCAGCAGCACTTCTCTCAGCTGGGTCTCGTCCCCGACCAGCTGATAGTCCGTCGTCTTGGGCAGCGACAGCTCATAATGCAGGCCCTTCGCGGTGCACAGCGTGGTAATGATCGCGTTGATCTGGTCCAGCGCGCCGTTCAGCGAGAATTCCGCTTCCTGCAGGACAACCTGGCCGTTTTCCAGATCGTTCATTTCGAGCACGTTCCGGATCAGCCCGAGCAGATGCTTCGCGCTCAGGTCGATCTTCTCCATCTGTTCCCGCGTCTGGGGCTTCAGATCCGGATCCTTCAGAACCAGCGTGGTCAGGCCGATGATGATGTTCATCGGCGTCTTCATCTCATGGCTCATCGTGCCCAGGAAACGGGACTTGACCCGGCTGTTTTCCTCTTTCGCGGCCAGCTCGATTTCCGTCCGCTCCCCGTCGATGATCTGCTGCGTGATCCCCGCCAGCAGCCTGTACATGATATAGACAAAAATACTGCCGCCGAACAGGACGCCCGCCATGATCAGATCCGGTTTCCCCAGGATTCCGATCAGAAGATACCCCAGCAGGAACAGGATCAGAAGCAGAATCGGCACCTGCAGCATCCATCCGCTCCGCTTCCAGCTCTTCTGTCCGTGCACAAAACGCGCATAACGGATAAAGCAGATGATGTTCCATAACATCAGCGCCGCTCCGCCGTACACCATGCAGATGATGAGCCAGTGATTCATCGATGCATTCCCTTCCCGGGTGATAAACCGGAAACCTGCCGGTAACAGCCGGCATTTTCCCCCCGTATTTGGTTGCTTTTCCCAGAATA
>JAGCBO010000052.1 GCA_017652125.1 Clostridia bacterium
AGCGTGCAGCCGCCGATGAATTCCCGCAGCAGGGACAGCGGCGGAATCTCGTCCAGCTGGGCGGGATCCACTTCCGGCAGATAGTTCAGCGTCTTGATCAGGCGTCTGGCCAGCAGATAGTTGGGGGAAGACGCCGGCACCTCCTTCAGAAGATCATAGGCAAACAGCTTCAGCACCGGCAGCTCATAGTGCAGCGAGGTGTTGAAATTGCTGTCCGCGTTTTCCTGATACGCAAAAATGTGCGCCTGCTCTCCCGCTCTCACCTTCGGCCACATCGTCAGGGTCGCGTCCGGAGAATAGCCGCGGGTCTGATGATCCCGCACGATTCTGCGCAGAAGACGCACGTCCGTGGTGCGGATCCGGTTGTGATCGTCCAGGTTCAGGCAGGTCAGGGCGCTGACGAACACCCGGTACAGCTCGTCCGCCGGCAGCATATTGCTGATCACCGGGTTCAGGGCATGCAGTCCCTCCACCACGATGATCTCCCCGTGCTTCAGCTGAACGGGCGGCGTCAGATAGTCCTTTTCTCCCAGCGTGAAGTCGAAATTAGGCAGGAAGACCTCCTCGCCGTTGAGGAGCCCCGTCAGGGAATCGGCCAGCAGCTTGGTGTCCAGCGCCTCCACCGACTCAAAATTGGTCTCGCCGTAGGCATCCCGGGGCATATCCGCCCGGTTGATGAAGAAATCATCCATGGAGATGCGGCGGGAATGATGCCCGTACATCTGCAGATGGACGACCAGCCGGCCGGCAAAGGTGGTTTTACCGCTGGAGGAAGGGCCGGCGACGAGGACGATGTGCTTGTCCTGCTCGTGAATCTTCCGGGCGATGTCGTTGATGGCCGACTCATGCAGCACCTCGTTGACGCGGATGAACCCCCGCAGCTGATTTTCCTCAATGAGGCGGGTCACATCCGTCACGTTGGTCACGCCCAGAATCTCGCACCAGTGGGCGCTCTGGCTGTAAATTTCCAGATGCTTCGGCCGGTAGACATAGGGCGCGGCGTGATCGAAGTCCGACCCGGCCGGCAGCTGCAGCACGAAGCCGCCCCGCAGTTCGAACAGGGTGAACACCTTCACATAGCCCGTGGATACGGTCATGGCGCCGTAGAAATATTCCCACATGCCGTCGATGGAATACATGTTGAAGTAGGGAACCGTCCGGTGCTCCAGCAGCTCCACCTTGTCCTGCTGTCCCAGCTCCCGGAAGTACGCGATGGCGTCCTCCTTCGTCCACTGTTTCTTTTCAAACTTCAGATCCAGCTCCACCAGGCGGCGCATCTCGTTTTCCAGCCGCACGATATCGTGCCGGTGCAGCTCCATGCCGGGCAGGCGGACGAAAACGCCGTAGCCTACGGAGTACTCGATCCGGACCTGCTGATACGGATAGAGGTGCCGCAGGGCCAGCAGCATCACAAAGCGCAGGGAACGCTCATAAATCCGCCGGCCTTCCTCATGCTCCAGGGTCAGGGGCAGCAGCGTGCAGTCCTGACGCAGCGTATCGTTCAGCTCCCGCACCACGCCGCCGCTCAGCGCCGCCAGCGTTCCCCGGGGAAAGGCGTTCAGCTCCTTCAGGCATTCCTGTACCGTAACGCCTTCCGGAAATTCCTTCTGACGGTCCATGGCTGTAATGATCATTCGGTCATCCTCCTTTATGGCTTTTTCATCGATTCATGTCTTTGCCCGATGCTCGCCCTGCGCCGGTCCGGCCGGCCCCGGTTTCAGTCGAAGGGCATGCTGCTCGCCTCGGCGTTCATCAGCTCCTCGTCCGGATCCGGCAGATGCCCATGCTCCGCCAGATATTTCTCCTGGCGGTTCTTCGCCTGCAGCTGCTTGGTGTGGACGTAGGCCACGTTCGCGGCCGTCGCGGGGGCCGTGGTCCGCTGCATGATCCGCTGTCCGTCGTCATCCACCCGGAAGCGGAGCCGGATCAGCAGGCGCCCGTGATTTTTACATCGGGCGATGGCAATATATCGGTCAGCACTCTGTTTAATATATTCGCCGTCCAGCGTCAGATCCCTTCCGCAGCGGGGACAGGCCGGATGTAAAGCGGAATCGCTCTGCAGCGCCTCCTTCACCGTGGGGAAGACCTCCCCCGGTGTTTTGACCCGCGCCGCCCGCCGTGGGTGAATCAGCTGCTTCGGCTTCTGGGCATACCGCAGCGCCGCCGCCGGATCCGGCAGCGTCCGGAACACCAGCGCCGTGTACCAGGCGTCGTTCAGCGCGTTATGGAAGGCCATGGATTCATCCGCCTGAATCTCCATCAGCTCCATCGCGGCCTTCAGCCCGGACCGGTCCTTCAGCTGGTGCACGTCGCTGAACAGCCGCTGAATGTCGCACAGGGGCGGCAGCGGGATATCCTCGCAGCCGAAGAAGGCGATATTCTGATACAGCACGCTCACATCGTCGCAGCCCCAGGTCAGGAGCACATAGTCCTCCCCGCACCATTTTGTAAACTGCTCCAGCGCCTCCCGGAAAGCGGGGGCGCCCGCCAGCGTTTCGGAATCCAGACCGGTCATGCGGCGGATCCGGGGATGAATGCGCAGATACTGGGTCGGCGCGATGGGGATCGAAATATGATCGGCGATGGACAGATCCGGCGCCAGCTTCACCGCGCCGATCTGAATCATTTCAAAGATCAGCTTATCCCCCACCTTTTTATATACGCTGCTCTGATAAGAGATGGGCTGATTCCATTCCAGGTCCAGAATAATATAGGTCATGTCGTCACTACTCCGCTGTCTTCTGCCGCCTGTTGTGCGGCGGATTCTCCGGCCAGCAGGCCGGTGGACCAGGCGATCTGCAGGTTATAGCCCCCGGTATGGGCGTCCACATCCAGCATCTCCCCGGCAAAATATAAATTGGTATGCAGCTTCCCGGCCATGGTGCCGGGATTCACCTGCTTCACGGATACCCCGCCCCGGGTCACGACCGCCTCCGCCAGCGGCCTGGGGGCCCGGACCGTCAGGATCAGACCCTTCAGCGCCCCGGCGATCGCCTCCCGCTGCGCCGCGGAAATCTGATTGCAGGGAATCTCCCGCCCGACGCCGCAGAGCTCCGGAAAAATCTCCGCCAGGTGCCCGGGCAGAAGCCCGCCCATCACGGTGGTCAGCTGTTTCCGGCCTCCGGCGGCAAAATCCCGCCGAAGCCGCGCGTCCAGCTGCTCCCGGTCCAGCCCCGGCTTCAGATCGATCTCCAGCCGGCAGTCCTTCCCCTTTTCCGGCAGATGGCAGCTGGCTTCCAGCGCCAGGGGGCCCGAAACCCCGAAGTGCGTGAAAAGCATCTCCCCCAGCTCCTGCCAGAGCGTCTTCTTCCCGGCCTTCAGGCTCAGCGTCACATTGCGCAGGCTCAGGCCCTGCAGGGTTTTCGGCCAGGCTTCCTCCGTCTCGATCCCGACCAGCACCGGAGACGGCGTCGTCACCGTATATCCGGCCTCCGCCGCCATCCGGAATCCGTCCCCGGTGGAGCCGGTGGCGGGATAGCTCAGCCCGCCGGCCGCCAGCACCACCGCGTCGGCCTGCACAAAGCTTCCGTCCGTAAGTTCCGCTCCGAGCACCCGGTCCTCCCGGATGCGCAGACGGCGCGCCTCCGCGTTCAGCCGCACCCTCACGCCGTATTTCCGCGCCAGCCCCGTCAGGGCCTTCGTCACGTCGCTGGCCTTCTCCGAGGTGGGAAAAACCCGTCTGCCCCGCTGTACCGTGACCGGGCAGCCGGCGCTCTCCATCAGGGCCATCATGTCCCGGGGGCCGAAGCGGCTCAGCGCGCTGTACAGAAACCGCGGATTCCGCGGCACCTGGGCCAGAAACTCATCCACCGTGCAGTCATTGGTCAGATTGCAGCGCCCCTTGCCGGTGATATACAGCTTCTTTCCCAGCTTTTCGTTATGCTCCAGCAGGGTCACCGACGCGCCGGCCCGGGCCGCGCCGATCGCGGCCATCAGTCCGGCCGCACCGCCCCCGATAATCAGGATCTCAGCCATGCCGCTCCTCTCCGGGCTCCGGCCCGCTTTCCCGGGGCAGGGTGCAGGTGATGGTCAGCCGCCCTTCCCCCTCCATGGCGGCCCGGATGCTTCCCCCATGGTTTCCGGCAATGGCGGCCGCAATGGCCAGCCCGATGCCGAAGCCGCCTTTTTTCTCCTTGTTCCGGGATTCATCCGTCCGGTAGAACCGGGCGAACAGGCGTTCGCACTGCTCCCGGCTCAGCGGTTCAGCCACCGGATTGGAAACCGACAGCACCGCGTTCCGCCCCTCCGCCTTCGCCCGCAGCAGAATGGGCCCCTCGCCCCCGGCATATTTCACCGCGTTATCGCAGAGGGTGGAGATCAGCCGCTGGATCGAGCTCCGGTCTCCCCGGATCCGCAGATCCGGATCCGCCTCCACCTTCATCTCCCGGCCGGCATATTCCGCCATCGCCGCAAAGGGTTCCGCCCCCTCCTCCAGGAGCGGCACCAGCCGCAGCGTTTCCATGGTCAGCGGCGGATTCTCCTCCTCCATGCGGGACAGATACACCAGCTCGTCCACCAGCTTCCGCAGAATGCCGGTCTGCTTCTGGGTGCTCCGGACCCACTGATTGTCCGGCAGTTCCATCTGCAGAAGCGACATATTCGTGGAAATCACGGTGATCGGTGTCTTCAGCTCATGGCTGGCGTTGGTGATAAACTGCTTTTGCTGCTCCATGTTCCGCAGCGTCGGCTGCACCGCGCGGCGGGAAGCCAGGGCGGTCAGCGCCAGGGCCAGCAGAATACCGGCCAGGCAGGCGATCCCGGAGATCATTGCCAGATTCCGCACGGCGGTCATCCGGGTTTCGCAGTTCAGGAAGACAAACAGTTTCGTTCCGTTCGGCTCCTCCCGGGCCGTCCAGACATAGTCCCCGATGAATCCGGAGCTTCCCCCGGAGGCGGCCGCCTGAGCGCCCAGGTCCAGGAAAACGGCTTCGTCCGTCTCCGTCACCAGCCGCCGGTCCAGCACCTCCATACTGCCGTCGCTGCCGGCCAGCAGGGAGAACCAGGAGGATTCATTCATCAGGTTCCGGCTGTGCGGATCGCCGGGACCCCGTCCGGGACTGCCCGCCGGCTCCGGCGGCGTCCTGTCTCCCGTCTGCTCCGGCATCGGCGGGGGCGTTTCCCCTCCGCCCTCCGGAGGGTGCATCGAGCCCCGCTCCTCCGGCTTCGGCGGGGGCGTCTCCCCGGGAACGTTCCTGGGCTGCCCCACGTCCTCGCCCGGCAGGGATCCGGGGGACAGCATGCCGTTTTCTCCTTCGACCCAGTCCGTCTCGGCGATCAGGGTCACCGTGTTTTTCAGTTCCTGCCGCACAGCGATCCAGTTCGCCATATTCACCGCCGCCACCGCCAGAACCATCGCCAGCGTCAGGGCCAGAACGGCGATCCGGATAAACCGGCGCTGCAATCGTCTAATCATGCCGCTTCCTTACTCTTTTTTCTTCTCCAGGCTGTAGCCGGCTCCCCGGTGCACCGCGATCTCCATGCAGGTATCCAGGGCAGCCAGCTTTTTCCGCAGCTGGGAGATATTGACCCATACCACGTTGATCTCCGCCTCCGCGTCCCAGCTCCAGACCCGGTCCATCAGCTGCTGCACGGAAAACAGCTGCCGCGGATTCTCCATGAACAGCAGCATCAGCTGGTACAGCTTCCCCGCCAGGCGGATGCTGCTTTCCCCGCAGCTCAGCTCGCAGCTGCCCTTATCCAGCGTCAGATCCTCCAGCCGGACCACGTCCGGCACATAGGTGTCCCGCCGGCGCAGCATGGCCCGGACCCGGGCCAGCAGCTCCGCCCCGTCAAAGGGCTTCGGCAGATAGTCGTCCGCCCCCGCGTCCAGCCCGGCCACCCGGTCTTCCACCGCGTCCCGCGCGGTCAGCAGCATGCAGGGAACGGAGATCCCCTTTTTCCGGATCCGGCTCAGCGCCGTCAGCCCGTCCATCTCCGGCATCATCCAGTCCAGAATGATGCCGTCATACTCCGTGGCGGCCGCCCAGTCCACCGCGTCCGCTCCGTTCTCCACGGTATCCACCACATATCCGTTCCGCTCCAGCAGCGTCTTCACCGCGGCGGACAGATCCGGCTCATCCTCGGCGTACAGCAGTTTCATGGTCTTCCTCCCGGCAGCAGCCTGCTTTTCGTTTCCCTGGCCTCCCGTGATTATATCAGATTTCCCTTCTCCGGGCAACAAAGCAGCGCATTGCATCGGCAGCCGCTTTGGTGTACACTGTTTTCATGTTCTAAGCCTGAGGGAGGTGATTCCATGCCCGGACCCGGCGGTTCCGGAAGAAAAGTCGGTTTTCTGACGGATGAAGAAAAGAAGAACGCCCCGAAAATCACAAAAGCGCTTCTCTCCCGGATCTTTTCCTATCTGAAGCCCTACTGGCGGCAGCTGGCCCTGGTGCTTGTCTGCATCATCGTTTCTTCGGTCTGCAGCCTCTTTCCCTCGATCCTGACCGGCAATATCATCGATGTCCTCACCGGCCGGGATCTCGGCGGCTGGTTCGGCGCGGGGCTCTCCGCCCTGATCCGGCTGATTGTCCTCTCTCTGGTTCTCCATCTGGTTTCGAACCTCATCAACGTGGGGCAGACCTATCTGAACAACTGGATCGCCCAGCATATCTCCTATGACATGCGGAACCAGATGTACGCCCATCTGCAGAAAATGTCCCAGCGCTTCTTTACCTCCGCCAATCAGGGGGATATCATCACCCGGATGACCAGCGATATCTCCGGCGTGGAATCCGTTGTTTCGGGCACCTTTACCAGCATCCTCTCGAACACCATTACCCTGGCCGCCGC
>JAGCBO010000053.1 GCA_017652125.1 Clostridia bacterium
AAAAAATTGAGGAAAATCAACGTTTCCGGACGTTGATCTCCTCATCTCCAAAATCGTTCGTCTTTTTCTCTGTCCCTTGTGGTTCTGTTTGTTTTCAACCACAATCCGGTTCGCCCGGGTCCAGAATCTCCGTGACGATTCCCCCGCCGAGGCAAACCTCTCCGTCATAAAGCACCAGACTCTGCCCGGGCGTCACCGCCCGCTGGGGCGCTTCCGACTCCGCCAGGAGCCGGCCCCCGCGCAGCGTGACCCGCACCGGCTGATCCGGCTGGCGATAGCGGTATTTGGCCGTGCAGGAAAAGGTTTCGCCTTCCCGAACCGGGGCTTCGCCCACCCAGGTGACGTCCTCCGCCAGACACCGGGTGCTGTACAGCATGGGATGATCCTCGCCCTGCGCCACCAGCAGGCGATTGTTCGCCAGATCCTTTCCGATGACAAACCAGCTTCGGCCGTCCCCGCAGCCGCCGATCCCCAGGCCTCTGCGCTGGCCCAGCGTATAATACATCAGTCCGTCGTGACGGCCCACCACCGTTCCGTCGGGGGCGGTCATCTCCCCCGGCTGCGCAGGCAGATAAGCGGAGAGGAACTGTTTGAAATTCCGTTCCCCGATAAAGCATACGCCGGTAGAATCCTTTTTATCGCTGACGGGCAGGCCCTTTTCCCGGGCCAGCGCCCGGACCTCTCCCTTGGTCATGCCGCCCACCGGAAACACGGCTTTTTTCAGCTGATCCCGATGCACCATATAAAGGAAATAGCTCTGATCCTTCGTGCCGTCCTCTCCCCGGAGCAACCGGCCTTCCCCGTCCGTCCGGACAAAATGGCCGGTGGCCATTTTTCCGGCCCCCAGGCTCATGGCAAAATCCAGGAAGGCCCTGAACTTGATCTCCCGGTTGCAGAGCACATCCGGATTCGGGGTTCTTCCGGCCCGGTATTCCTTCAGAAAATAGGAAAAAACCCGGTCCCAATATTCCCGGGCAAAATTGACGCTGTAATAGGGAATGCCGATCAGATCGCAGACGTCCCGCACATCCCGCCAGTCCGTTTCCGAAGTGCAGACGCCGTTTTCATCCTTTTCTTCCCAGTTTTTCATAAAGACGCCGACGACATCATATCCCTGTTCCTTCAGCAGAAGGGCCGCGACGGAAGAATCCACCCCGCCGCTCATGCCGACCACAATCCGTTCCTTCACCGCTCCGCCTCCATCAGCCGGGCCAGTACCTGATTCATCATTTCCGCTGAAACCGCCTCCCGGTCCTGATCGGCGTTCACCGTCAGGAACCGGTCCGCCTCCGCGGCGGCCAGATCGCGGTACGCCTGCTCCGTCCGGGTATGAAAGCCGTTATCCGCCAGCTCGATCCGGTCCGGCTCGCTGACGGCGCAGCGCCGCCGCAGCGCCCGCTGATGATCGATATCCAGCCACACGGTCCAGTCCGGCATGGTGCCGGCCAGCGCCGGCTCATTGATTTTCCGGACCAGGTCCACCCCCAGCTGCCGTCCGCCGCCCTGATAGGCCGCGGAGGAATCCACAAACCGGTCGCAAAGCACCACCCGGCCGTCCGTCACCGCCGGGCGGATCACTTCCCGCACCAGCTGCGCTCTGGCGGCCGCATAGAGCAGCGCTTCCGTTATATCCGTCATGGCGCTGTTTTCCCGGTCCAGCAGAATCTGACGGATTTTTTCGCCGATCGCCGTTCCGCCGGGCTCCCGGCAGGAAACGACCTCCCAGCCATATCGCTCCAGGGTTTCCCGCAGCACCTGAATCTGGGTTCCCTTGCCGCTGCCGTCCATTCCCTCCATGGACAGGAAGGCGCCCCGTTCCCAGGGCGTTTCCGGGCAGAGGAGATCGGCGATTTCCCGGGGAGAAGCCGCCAGACGCTCCGCGCCCGATGACAGCAGTTCCTCCTCATCCCCATAGCCGTAGGTCACGCCCAGGGCATGGACGCCGGCTTTCACGGCGCCCTCCATGTCAAAACGGCGGTCTCCCACCATCCAGACCTCCCCCGGGTTCTCCGGCAGCGCTTCCCGGATCAGATGCTCCTTCTCCGCGTGGCCGTCGGTGGCGGACACCACCGTTTCCAGCAGGGGACTGAGCCCGAAATGATCGAGAATCATCCGGGTGGGCCCGATGGGTTTCCCCGTGACCACGCCCAGACGCGCCCCCGATTTCCGCAGGCGGCGAAGCGCCGCCCGGACGCCGGGATACACCCGGTTTTCCAGATAGCCGACCGCCTGATAACGCTCCCGGTAAATCGTCTGAGCCTGCCGCGCCTCCTCCGGCGTCATGCCCATATATTCCCGGAAGGACCATTCCAGCGGCGGGCCGATAAACCGGCGCAGGGTTTCCGCGCCGGGAACCGGCCGGCCCATTTTTTCCGCCGTATACCGGACGCCGTTCCAGATCCCCTCTTCCGAGCGGGTCAGCGTTCCGTCCAGATCAAACAAGACCCATCCGTTCATATCAGCCTTCCACCCGGATCACGTTTTCCACCTGGCAGATTTCCGGATTCAGGGACTTCACCGCCCGCTGCACGGCCTTCTCCGACGCGCGGTGGGTAATAAAGATCAGCGTGGCCTTCCCGTCCGGCGCGGCGCCCTTCTGCATCATGGCGGAAACGGAAATACTCTCCGCCGCCAGCTTGCCCGTCACTTCCGCCAGCACGCCGGGGGCATCCTTCGCCTTCATACGGATGAAATACTTGCTGTGCCAGTCATCCGCCACCGGCTTCGGCGTCTCCTGCATATAGGGCATGGGATGCACGGCGTTCTGCGCGGCCTGGATGATATCCCCCACGATGGCGCTGGCCGTAGGCGTATCCCCCGCGCCGCGGCCTTCCAGCATCATATCCTTAAAGGAATGCCCGTACAGATAGACCGCGTTCAGGGAACCGTCCACCCGGGCCAGGGGATGATCCGCCGGCAGGAAGGCGGGATGCACCCGCGCCTCAACGGAATCGCCGTTATCCTTGCCGATGGCCAGCAGCTTCAGCACATAGCCCATTTCCCGGCCGAAGGAAATATCCTCGGAATTGATCCTCGTGATGCCCTCCCGGTAAACATCATCCACATGCAGGCGGGTATGGAAACCGATGGATCCCAGAATGCTCAGCTTGTACTGGGCGTCGAAGCCCTCCACGTCCGCGGTGGGGTTCGGCTCCGCCAGCCCCAGGCGCTGGGCGTCCTTCAGCACATCGGCGTACTCCGCGCCCTCCGCCGCCATCCGGGTGAGAATATAGTTGGTGGTCCCGTTGACAATGCCCATGATCTGCTCGATCCGGTTGGAGATCAGGGGGCTCTGGATCGCGTTGATGATCGGGATGGCGCCGCCGACGCTGGCTTCGTAATACAGGCCCGCGCCCGTCTTTTTCGCCATGGCCCGCAGCTCGTCAAAATGCAGGGACAGGGCCATTTTATTGGCGGTCACCACGGATTTCCCGTTTTCGAGCGCCCGCAGCATCCAGGCCGCCGCCGGCTGTTCGCCGCCCAGGAATTCACAGACAATCTGAATTTCCGGATCCTCCAGGATATCGTTCCGGTCCGTGGTCAGCACTTCGTCGGGCACTTCCTTGCCGCCATGGATCCGCTTGTCCAGCACCAGCGCCTTTTTCACCCGGAGCTGAACGCCGGTACGCTTCGCGGTTTCGCCGCCGAACTCACGGATCAGGTCCCAGACCCCTCCGCCGATATTCCCCAGTCCCAGCAGTCCCAGTACTACTTCCTTCATTCTCCTTATCCTCCCCTGTATTGATCACGCCATCAGCGATTCACCCTTCTGTCCGGTTCCGTTCATAGATCAGCCGAAGCCCCTTCAGGGTCAGCAGTCCATCCAGTTTATCGATGACCTTGCTTTCCTCCGCAATCATCAGGGCCAGCCCTCCGGTCGCCACCACCAGGGCTTCCTTGCCCAGCTCCTGTTTGATCTTGCGGACAATATTGCGCACCAGCCCCACATAGCCGTAATACATCCCGCTTTGCAGATTGCTCAGGGTCGAGCGCCCGATCACCGTATCCGGCCGGGTCAGCTCGAACCGGGGCAGCTTCGCGGTGCCGGTAACCAGCGCCTCGCTGCTCAGCTTGATGCCGGGACAGATCGTGCCCCCCAGGAAGGCGCCGTTTTCATCCACGACGCCGAAGGTGGTGGCTGTGCCGAAGTCAATAAAGATCGTCGGTCCGCCGTATTCCTCATAAGCCGCGACCGCGTTGGCGATCCGGTCGCTGCCCAGCTCCCGCGGATTTTCATAGCGGATATTGATCCCGGTCTTCACCCCCGGCGCCACCAGCAGGGGCGCCCGGCCGAAGTAATTCTGCAGCATATGCTCAATGGTGAAATTGATCGGAGGAACGACGCTGGAAACAATGATTCCTTCCACCACATCCATCGAAACCCCCTCATGGGCGAACATGGAAGCCAGGCGGACGCCGTATTCGTCCGACGTGGAAGTAATGCTGGTGGACATCCGCCAGTACTTGAACATTTCCTTTCCGTCGAACAGGGCCGTTTTGATATTGGTATTCCCGATATCCATGGTCAGAATCATCGCGTTCTCCCCATTCTCCGCGGCCTCGCCGCGGGGCTCACTCAGATCAGACGCGCCTTTTTCAGCGCCGCGCCGGCCGCCCCGGTCACCAGGGCCGCCACCGCCATTTCAACCACCGCGTTAATGCCTACCGAGGTAATGATATACAGCAGGACTCCCTTTTCCGCGATGGGACCGGCCAGCTTTTCGGTATGGCCGAAGAAGAGAACCAGCAGGGTCATAAAGAAAAGGGTATTGAAAAACGCCGCAGAAAAGCCGGTCACCGCGCCGCGGACGTACTGCGGCGCTTTTGTTCTGCACAGGGCCCTGTAAATCAGCGCCGACAGCAGGCCCACCAGCAGCCGGGATACAAACCGCTGGACAAACATCAGAACGGGACTGACGTTCACCAGGGCCGCGCCCAGCGCACTGGAACCGAAAATGCCGAAGCACTGCAGAAAGCTGATCAGACCGAAGGCTCCCCCGACGATCATCCCGCCCGGAAGCCCCATCGCCATGGCCGCAATGGCCACGGGAATCATATTGAAGGTAATGCTCAGGCCCATCGGCATCGGAATGTTCACATAGGCCAGAACGATCAAAATCGCCACCAGCACGGCCAGCAGCGTCATCCGGACAGTTTTCATGTTCTGTTTTGCAGTCGTCATTTTTCCCTCCGCTCGGGTTCCTCAGGATACCCGTCGATCCGTTTATTTCCGCGCCCCTCTCCGGCGTCCGGTGCCAAGGCTCCCGGCGCCCGGGGTGACGGATATCCTTATTATACGTTTTTTTATCCCCTTGTAAAGAGCGGGCCGGGAAACAAAAACCCGGCGGAACGCGGAATAAAAAAGTCAGAATTTTTTTCGTGAGATACCTTGACAGGCGATGTATATATGTGTATGATATGCATCGGGAGGTGATTTTATGAATTTGTCGGCGGATTTGCTCAGAGGATACACCGATCCGATTATCCTGCAACGCCTGGAGGAGAAGGACGGATACGGATATCAGATCAGCCGGGAAGTCAGCGAGCTCAGCGGCGGCCGGGTGGAGATGAAAGAAGCCACGCTCTACACCGCCTTCCGGCGGATGGAGACGGCGGGGCTGATCGAATCCTACTGGGGAAACGAAGCCATCGGCGCCCGCCGCAGATACTATCATCTGACGGAGAACGGACGGAAGCAGCTGGCTGAAGAACGGACAAACTGGCGGGAAAACCGCGCGGTACTGGATCAATTGCTGAAGGGAGAAGAACAATGAACGATCAGATTGCTGCCATCGTGGACGCGCTGTTTCAGAACACCGTGATCAATGAGGAAACCCTGGCTCTGCACGAAGAGCTGATGAACAACTGTCAGGAACACTATGCGGATCTGATAGCCCGGGGCGAAACACCGGAGGACGCGCTGGAAATCATCAACGACAGCCTGAGCGGAATGAAGGAAGTCATCGCGGAATATCCCCGGAAGGAGGAGCCGGCATCGGAGGCGGCCGAAGCGGAGGAGGCTCCGGAGGCGGGGCACTGGGTTTTCTCCGGAGCGGAGGGCATCCGGGTTCATCTGCTGGAGCAGACTATCGAAGTTCTTCCCAGCACGGACGGCCGGATTCACCTGCGCTGCGATCAGCCGGACCGGATCAGCTGGACCCAGGAGGGCGGCTGGCTGCAGGTGACGGGGAACGACCGGTTCCGCCGGGCCGCCGAAATGGCGCGGGAGGAAGAGAAGCCCTCCGATTTTTCTCTGGACGGGATTCTGAACTATGTCGGCCGCGTCGTCAACGTGTTCTCCCGGCAAATGAGCGACACCGGTCCGCTGAAAATCGCCGTTCCCGCCGGCATGATCCGGGAAATGGATCTGAACACCAAGAGCGGCGATATCTCCTGCCAGGGGCCGACCGTCGAGACGCTCCGCACGCACACCGCCAGCGGCGATATTGAAATCGATCCTTCCAACGACGCGACCATGAACCTGGTGACCGCCGGCTCCGCCAGCGGGGATATCCGGATCCGCTGCAGCGCGGCGGAAGCCGATCTGAGCACCATGAGCGGCGAGGTATACGCGGACGGCGCTTTCGATACCGTCCGGATGAAGAGCGTCAGCGGCGACGCGGAATTCAGGGGATCCGTGATCACCCTGTCCATCCAGTCGGTCAGCGGCGACGCGGAAGCCGTGATCGACAACGCCAGCGTGACCCAGGTGGACGCCCGGTCCACCAGCGGGGATCTCACCATCGTGCTCCCCGAACAGACGGACGCCGTACACGCGGAATGCTCCAGCCGTTCCGGGGACTGCGTAAACCGTATTTCCGACGCGGGCGCCGGCGCGCGGGTTCAGATCCGGGCGGCCACCGTCAGCGGCGACGTCACGATTGAAGCCCGGTAAGGCCTTTTCCGGGGTCTCCGGTATACCGATTGATTCAAACAGAGACAGGCCCGCAGCGGCCGGGGAGGTTTATCCGTTATGGAAAAAGAAAACAGGACCGTAAGCAAAGCCATGAATATTCTGCAGAAGATGTATCATTACCGCCTTCGGATTGACCGGAAAGACGGAAAGGCCATTCTGAACTGGTCCAGTCTGTTCAGCCTGGCCTGTCTGCTGCTGGCCCCTCATATGACCATCGCAGGCATCGTTCTCTCTCTGATTCTGGGATACCACATCAACCTGGAAACGGATCTGGAAGGCCAGGAAAACCAGGATTTTGAACAGCGGGTACGGCAGGCCGCCGATACGGTGCGGAAAACCGCCACCGCGGCCGCCCAGACCATCCGCAGCGAGATTGAAAAGAACACCGGGAAGAAAGCCGGAACCGCCGGCAGCGGAGCGGCTGCCGCGGCAGCGCCCGCCGGACCGGCGCAGGAACCCATCCGGCAGGAGCCCGTTCAGCAGGAACCCGTTCAGCAGGAGCCCGTCCGGCAGGAACCCGTTCAGCAGGAACCCGTTCAGCAGGAACCCGTCCGGCAGGAACCCGTCAATCAGGATGTGGTGCAGGATCTGGAAAAGCATGCCTATGAATTCCAGCACAACCCCACCGCCCGCTCCGCCTTCTCCGCCATGGGATCCTCCGTCCCCACCCTCCAGGTGGAGGAATCCGCCCCGGCCGAACCGGGCGCGAAAAAACAGTATCTGTAATTCAGTCCTGCAGCCAGGGCTGCCCCGAAGCCATCCCGAGCCCCACAGCCCGGGAACCGGGGCAGCCCTTTTTTCATCAGCGCATCCGGAGAAAGGGCGGTTGCCATTTTACCGGCTTTCTGATAGGATATCACCGACAACCAAAGAGGAGGAATACCTGATGAGCGAATTCGGTACTTCCGCCACCGGACGGCGTTTCGGCTGTCCCGGGTGCGGCGGCGGTCTGCGTTACGACATCACCGCGGGAAGCATGGTGTGCGACCGCTGCGGAGAACATACCGCCATCGGACGTCTGGAAGACGCGCCGGCTGAACAGAATATGATGGAGGTAACGGAGTACCACTGCCCCCAGTGCGGAGCGGTGATCTATTCCACCGATACCTCCGCCACCGGGTTCTGCAGTTTCTGCGGCAGCGACGTGATTCTGACCGGCAAGCTGGGAAAAACCCGGCGGCCCTCCGCCATCGTTCCCTTTTCCGTCACACGGGAAGCCTGCGAGGCCGCCTACCGGGAGCATCTGAAGCATTACCGGCTGATGCCCGCGGAGCTGAAAAGCACGGAAACCATTTCCCACTTCCGCCCGGTCTACGTTCCCTTCTGGTCCTATCATGTAGAGTCCGAAGGGGTCGCCGAGCTGAAGGGAACCAAGTCCTACACCCGGGGGAATACCCGCTATGACGAGGACTACGATCTGAGCATGCATGCCGAAATCGATCAGCGGGGAATCCTGTACGACGCCTCCTCCGCCTTTGAGGATGAAACCGCCGCCATGCTGCAGCACACCGCCTCCGAGACGGTTCCCTTCCACGCCGCCTATCTGAGCGGTTTTTACGCGCAGGCCGCGGACGTGCCTCAGGAAACCTACGAGGACGAAGCCGCCGCCACCGCTGTCCGGATGTTCATGAACCGGGTGAAGGAAGAATACGCCATGGACGCCGTCGAAATGACAGGCGACGTTCAGAATGCCTTCGGTCTGCCGAACGCCCGGTACGAAGCCGAAATGATCATGATGCCGGTCTGGCTGCTGGCTCACCGCCAGGGGGAACGGGTCATCTACACCGCCGTCAACGGCAGCAACGGACGGGTGGTCTGCGATGTGCCGGTAAGCAACGGCAAGCTGGCCGCCGTCACGCTGGCGCTGGCCTGCGTTCTTTTCGTTCTGCTGCACCTTTTCCTGACCGTCAAACCGGATCTGCTGATGGTGCTCTGCGGCATCCTGCTGCTGATCACCCAGTTCCAGTTCAGCGCCGCCCAGACGGCGCTGAACAACCGCCGCACCCGGGCCTTTGAGCCGGATTACTCCGGCAGCCGCCCCACCTTCACCGGTCCGGCGCAGGCCCTGCTGAAGCGAAAAGGCGACCGGGTCGCCCTGACCGGATCCGCACTGCAGAAAGGTTCCAAGTGGGGAGGCATTCTCCTGTCCATCGCGGGCATCGCCCTGGCCGGATTCCTCTTTACGAGCGGGCCTTCTGTGTTCAGCCGGCTCTTCAATCTGGCCGGCAGCAGCGGGCACATGCTGCTGACGATGGGTATGGTTCTGATTCTGATCATCATGATCGTTCACACCGTTATCAGGGTCCGGAAGGGCGGCAGCGGACCGCTGCTCCCCCGGATCCTGGCCCTCATCGCCTGCGTCGCCGGAGTCTTTTTCCTGCTGCAGAAGAATTACGAGGATCTGCTGTACTACGGATGCGCCGCCGCCATGCTGCTGGCAGCGGCCTGGGAGCTGGTGACCATTACCCGCGCTCACAATGAATACGCGTCCCGGCCGGTTCCCTTCTTTCAGGAGGATGACGCATGAAAAGACTGATTTGTCTGATAACCGTTCTGGGGCTGATGGCGCTTTGCGGCGCCTTTGCCGACACCGCCCCGGTCATTCAGGACGACGCGGATCTGCTGACCGCAGAGGAGGAAGCCTCCCTCCGGGAGGTCATGAATCCCATCTGCGAATACGGCACGCCTGTGTTCTGGACCACGACGCAGTCCGGTGATTACCGGAGCAAGGCGGAAAACTATTACTACCGGATGCTGGGCAACAGCAGCGGCGTGCTCTTCGTGATCGATATGAACTCCCGGCAGCTGCTTCTTAAAGAAGACGGCGCCATCTCCAAAATCGTCACCTCCGGCGAGGCCGATACGATTACCGACAACGTATTCCGCCTGGCCCGCAGCGGAAAATATGCCGCCTGCGCGGAGGAAACCTTCCGGGAGGTCTACCGGCTGCTGCGGGGAGAGCAGATCGCCCGCCCCATGAAGCTGGTCAGCAACATTCTGCTGGCGCTGGTGCTGGCGCTGCTGATCGTGTACCTGTTTATCAGCCATCGGTATGAAAACCGCTATAAAATCGGAAAGCGCAGCGCGCTTCCCGTCACCGCGGCGTCCGCCGCCGCTTTCACCGCTTCCCTGACCGCCGGAAGGGCCATTATGACCCGGCAGCGCAGGGTCAACCTCAACTCCAGCTCCGGCGGAGGCGGGCGCATCGGCGGGGGCGGCGGGCACAGCAGCGGCGGCGGGGGCGGCTTCTCCGGCGGAGGCGGGAGCCACGGTTTCTGATTTCACCGCAGCATACGCCCTGTCCATCGTCTGATCAAAGAGGAGGGATCTTCATGGGTCTGACATCCACCGCCGCCAGCCGGCAGAAAACCATTATCCGGACCAGCCTCATCGGCATCGTGACCAACGTGCTGCTGGCCGCCTTCAAGGCGGCGGTGGGACTGATTTCCCGGTCCATCGCCGTCACCCTGGACGCGGTCAACAATCTGTCCGACGCCCTGTCCTCCGTCGTCACCATTTTCGGAGCCAAGCTGGGCGCCCGGAAGCCGGACCGGAAGCACCCGCTGGGCCATGGCCGCGTAGAGTATCTGAGCTCCATGATCGTGGCCGCCATCGTGCTGTATGCCGGTCTGACCGCCATGATTGAGTCCGTGAAAAAGATCCTGGCGCCGGAACCCGCCGATTACAGTACCGTATCCCTGATCATTATCGCGGTGGCCATCGTGGTCAAGCTGATTCTCGGGCGGTATGTGAAGCAGCAGGGGGAGAAGGTCAATTCCGGCGCGCTGATCGCTTCGGGATCGGACGCCTCCTTCGACGCCATCCTTTCCGCCTCCGTCCTGGCCTCCGCGCTGATCTATCTGGCCTGGGGCGTGTCTCTGGAGCCCTGGGTCGGCGCGGTCATTTCCATCTTTATTATCAAGGCCGGCGTGGAAATGATGTCCGAAACCATCAGCGATATCATCGGCCGCCGGGGAGACGCCGAAATCAGCTCCCGCATCAAGCAGATCCTGAATGAGGAGCCGGAGGTCCGGGGCGCCTACGACCTGAACCTGTTCAATTACGGGCCGAACACCTATTACGGTTCCGTTCACCTGGAGCTGCCGGACACCATGACGGTCGCGGAGGTGGATGTGCTGACCCGCCGGGTGGAGCTGAAGGTCTATCAGCAGACCGGGGTCATTCTGACAGGGGTCGGCGTTTATTCCTACAACACGACCGACGAAGAAGCCGCCCGGATCCGGAACGCCGTTCAGAAAGCGGTTCTGACCCATGACTGGGCGCTTCAGATGCATGGCTTCTATGCCGATACGGCAGCCAAAACCCTTCGTTTTGACGTGGTGGTCAGCTTTGAGATCGACCGGAGCGAAGCGCTGCAAATCATGACCCGGGAGATCCAGGACCTGTATCCGGACTACACCGTTCAGATCGTGGCCGATGTGGACGTGACCGACATTGAAACCGGGGAATAAACCCTCGCGGGAAGCATCCCCCTACGCCCCGCGGCGAAATGAAAAAGGCCGTCCCCGTTGCCGGGCGGTTTTTTGCTGCCCGTTTTTTCTTGCAATAGGCGTACGGGAACGGGTATAATGCAGAAAAAAGCGCGTGAAGGGAGGATCCGTATGAAGTTCCGGAGGCTGCTGCCTGTCTGCGCGGTTGTACTGCTGACCCTGGCCGCGCGCTGCGCCTGCGCGCTGGAGCTTTCGGCCGGTACGGTCACCCCCTTTGATCAGAACACTCTCCTGGTCCGCTCGGATACCTCAGGGCTCCTGACGCTGACCCCGTCCCTGCCGGATTACGACCTGATGCCGGCGGCCGTCGATCTGGCCGTGGAAGCCGGGGAAACCTCCGTTTCCTGGGACGGCCTCAGCTGGCACGGCGAGCCGCTCCCGCCCGGCAGGATCACCCTTTCCGCCTGCCTTCAGGACGCCTCTGGCGCCGTCGCGGAAACGTCCGTGGAGGTAAAGGTGGCCCAGCCGCTGTGCGCCGCGGTCAGCTGCCTGCCAGAGGCCGACGTCTTCTGCCCGAAGGAGGACGCCCTGCGCGTCGAGTGCGGGCTTAGCCGCAAGGGCGGCGTCCGGCTGGAGATCGCCTCCGCCGAAGAGCCGGACAAAGTCCTCCGCACCCTGGAGGGAAAAGCGAAAGACACCGTTCCCGTCACGCTGAAATGGGACGGAAAGGACCGGAAGCGCAAACTCCTGCCTGACGGCGATTACATTCTCACCGCGTATTCGTCCGCCCTGCCGGACCGCCGGGTTTCCGCGACCGTCACCCTGTCGTCCGCCCCGGTTCCCGTTCCGGCGGTTTCCGAGACCGGGGATATCTTCCCGGCGGACCCTGAGAACGATGAGGAAGTCTGGGCCGCCCTGACCGCGCCCGCCGTGGTCGGCGCGGGCACCGAAGGGCAGGGGCTTTACCTGATGAAAAAGAAAAAATACTCCCCCGGGGGGAGCATCTCAGCATGGACCGCCGCGGTCCGGTGCTGGAAACCGACGGCACCTGGTGCAGGGTCGCGGCCTGGCGCCATGCTGTCGGCGAATACATGGAGGGCTGGGTGCAGACGGATAAGCTGACCGTTATTCCGCCCCGCCTGCATTACGGCGCGCTGATCAACAAGGACAACCATACCATGACCGTCTACGAGGACGGCCGGCGCATCGGCCGGATCCGGGTCTCCACCGGCCTCCTGAACGCCGCCAACCCGCTGGCGGCCACCCCGCCGGGCGTCTACCTCATCGGTTCCCGCATGAAGGATTTCCAGATGGATGGGTACCATTACGATTACCCCATCCGCCTCCACGGGGATTACCTGCTGCATACCGTCGGCTACAAAACCAGGGACTCCGTCCGGTACTACACACAGGAACTGGAGGACCTCGGCGGCGCCGCCAGCCACGGCTGCGTCCGCATGGATATCCGCGCGTCGGAGGAAAGCGGCGGCCTGAACGCCTGGTGGGTCTGGACGCATCTGGGAAGGGATACCCGCGTCATCGTGATCGGAGGAGAATGACCGCGGCATACCGCGGCAGGGAGCGACAGCATGAAAACAGCCGGATATAAACTGGAATTTCCCTCGGACGGCGCCGCTGCCGGGGCTTTGGAAGCCTGCGGGCGCGAAAGCGCCGGCACCAGCTGGCAGGGGCAGGCCGGCGTGTTCCGCAATACGGTTTTTGTGAGAACAGACACGGAGCTCGCACCGGACGGTTTCAGCGAGGAACGGTGCGGGGACGGCGGTTCCCTGTTCCAGCGCCTTTGCCTGGCCGCCGCCGCGGACAGTTCCCTGCTTCCGTTTACCGGTATCTGTTATTTTTCGGATACGGACGCCGCGCTTGATCATCAGTACACGGTCACCTGCACGGAGGCAGGGCTGTCCTGCACCGTCCGCTCGGCGTCGCCCGGGCTGACGAAAACCTGGCGCCTCACCTGGAGCCGCCAGCCGGACGGAACCTTCCGGAAGGACGATTCTTTTCAGTACCGCGAAAAGCGCCGGGACTGAATCACTTCTCTTCCCGAACCGTATAGTCATAGGAAAGCCGGAAGCTCCGGACTGTCTCCCGATCCCGCACGTACAGCTCCCGCCCGTCCGGGCGCACCCTCACCTCCCGGATGCTGTCCGCGGCAGCCTCAAACACCCGGTTTCCGGTCAGCCAGTCCCGGATATACACCGTTCCGTCAATCCCGCAGGCGATCAGGCTGGTCCCGGGAATAAAGGCGCAGCGGACCCGGCCGGTCCCGTCGTCCCACCGGCAGACGGGATTCAGCGCGGAATCGTAAACGGTCCACGCGTCTCCCTTGTTCCGGTCGTCCGAACGGTAAAGGATATACCTGCGGTCCGGATCCGGGAACATGAGGTCGTTGCCGTACCCGTCCCGGCTGTACGTCTCGTCCCGGACGCACGCGGTTTCCTGGCCGCCTGGCCCGCAGACCCGCAGTTCGCTCCTGTTCCGGTAAACGAAACTGCCGTCCCGGAGGAAACGCGGCGGAAGGATATCGTACATCCTATCCCCTCTGGTGTCGATCACCACCTGCTCCACTCCTGTATCCAGGTCCTTCAGGCGGATCCCTGTTCCAAAGCAGGTTTCCAGGTAGATAAGTCTCCTGCCCTCCGGGTCAAGGTCAAAGTAACTCTTTTCCTGCGGCCAGTCGGGCCACGGAAGCGGAAGGATCCTTCCCTCCGCGTCAAAGATTATGCAGTCCCTGTCTTTGAAAAACGCGAAAAACCTGTCTCCCCGGAAGGCGGTGAAGCGCGCTTCTGGCAGGGGAATCTTCCTCCGGAGCGCTCCGCTCCCGCTGAAGAAACAGACGGAGGCGTCCTTTTCGTCTGTTCCGCACAGGATCTGCAGGTCCCCCGGAAGGCACGTCAGTTCATGCCGCGTGTTCATCGACCAGGCCGGGAATTCCGGCAGGGCGGCCGTTTCCCGGGCGGCGCGCAGCGCGGCCTTGCTGGCGGCCCGGTCCACCGCGTTTTCGAGCCGGGCGTATTCCCCGCTTTCGATGGCCGCCGGGATGTCCCTATAGGTCCGCCACCGTTCCAGCGCCCCGGCCGTGTCGTTCCGTCCCAGGCATTCCGCGATGCCGTCCCGAAGCGCCGCGGCCTGTTTCCTGACTACCGCGGGGTCCGGGCTGCCCGGCGCCGGGGTCCGCCGCCATTCCGCCGGCTTCTGTTCCCGGCAGGCCGGCATGGCCAGGCTGCACCAGTTCCAGTCATACCAGGTTCCCCGGTATGAAAGGCAGGCGTTCCACCGGCCGTCTTTGTATTCCGCGCCGGCAACATATACGATACTGGCCCCAGCGGCCTCGGAAGAGATCACCCGTTTCCCGTCCCGCCATTTCCGGCCTCTGTAGCCTGTCCGGTAAAGCATCCGCTGCGTATCCAGGTCCCACAGGGTCAGCATTCCGCCCGCGCTGTGGGTATACAGCCACCCGTGGACCGGGTCGTAAAACGGCGGCGATTCCGTTTCCTGAAAGATCCCGCTGTCCAGCGGCTGCTTCCGGAACGATCCGTCGATCCGGAAGCATTCCCCCGTCTTCCGGTAGGAATAGCAAAGGAAGGGCGCCGGAAGGAGATGGTATTCCCGCGTGATATCGAGAGCCGCTTCAAACCGGAACCTTTCCCGGCGTTCCCCGTTTTCATCCAGCTCGTATAGCGCGTCGGTCTTCCGTCCTTCCTCCCTGCCGCGAACCACGCAGGTATTCTCCGGCGTCATGCAGGCAAGCTCCATCCGGACGTCGGCGATGACCCGGAGTCCGGGAACGTCCAGCAGCAGTGTATGGGGATACGGCTGGTCGCGGTACCGGGGCTCGCCCAGCGCGAGCAGGCGCCCATCCGGGCTGAACGCCATGCTGAGTTTCTCCTGTTCCCCCTTCCTGTGGATGGGGATCCCGTCCCGCACGCGGAGAATCTTCCCCTGTTCCATGTCATACAGGAGCAGGGTTCCGCCTTCATAAACGGTGACGCACAGTTTTCCGTCCGGCCGGATGGCGGCGCAGCGGAAACCTTTGCCTTCCGCGCAGTGGGCGTTCCCGTCCTGCCACAGGAGCTCGCCTGACTCCCTGTCATAGCAGACCGCGTAGACGTACCCGCCGCTGTTCAGCGCCAGCAGCATTTTCCCGCCCGCGGCGAGGGTGGCGCAGACCTGGGCCTGCCTGAACGTCGCGGTCTGTACGCTGCCTGTGACGGGTTCCGGTTCGTTTCCCAGCTCCCCGATGATCGCCTCGGCGAGTCCCTCCGGGTTCCCGGCCTCCATGTCCCGCACCTCCGCCAGGATGCCGTCCGGGGACGCGTCCTTCCGGGACCTGAGCCGGTGTAGCGCCAGGTTGAAGCGTGAATTGAGGTGGCCGGGATCCTTCAGGAGCGCGGCTTCCCAGAGCTCTTCCGCTTCCTCCGCGTCTCCCCTCTCCAGCGCGTCCAGGGCGCGGAGATTCAGGCTGTCCGGCGTTTCAAACGGCAGCGTGCCCGGCTGCAGGCCGGCACGGAAGCTGCCCTTCAGCGGGATCACCGGCGTCGTGGGGGTAAGGCTGTCCTGATCCATATCTGTTCCTTTCACACCGGGGTTCATCAGTCCGCCCGGTATTCGTATTCAGGGCGGAGCAGTTTCCCGCCGCGCCGGATTTCACGTCCGTCCGGGGAAACCAGCGTTTCTCCCCGGAGGGGTTCATTGTATACATTCTTCCCTGTTTCCAGGCTCATGAGGTGGAAATCAGCGTCTCCGTAGCTCAGCAGCAGTCCGCCCGGGATAAAGACCGGATTCTCCACCCGGTTCTCCCAGAAGCAGACCAGCCGGCCGTCCATGGTATACAGCACCCGCTCCCCGTACAGGCCCATGGTTCGCTTCATGCAGTGCGTGAGGATATAGTTCCGCTCCGGGTTCAGGATAAAGCTGCAGCTGTCCTCCCTGTCGAGCGGCCTGGTTGACAGCGAATACAGGTGCATCAGGCTTCCGTCCTCCGGATCCAGCCGCCTCAGGCCGCAGGTTTCCTTGTTCTCCGGGCCGTCCGGCGGCATGGGCGCCAGCAGGATGGATCCGTCGCTCAGGTAATCCGCGCAGCAGTCTTCCCGGTACCTGTCTGTCAGCCGGAGTGTCCGGCCCGTTTCCAGGTCCAGCTGGTACAGGCCCATGTCCTGCTTTTTCCGGAAAGGGTCGAACGGCGTGTGCAGCGCGTACAGGATGCGCCTGCCCGCCGGGTCCGCCGCGATCATCCGGGGAAAGCCGTATTTCAAGACGTTGTTCAGGTCCGGCGGTTCACAGCTTCGGGGAGCGGGGCGCGCCGGATCCAGCGGGCGGCCCCGCAGGTCGTACGCCGCCGCGTCCAGCTGTTTCCCGAAGGCCAAGATCCGCCCGTTCCGCACGGCGGCCCACTCTGCGGTTTCGGGGAGATCCGCCGTGTATGCCGGCGAACCATCCATCCGGAAAAAGCGTATGCAGCCCGGCCTGTGCGGGTTGTACGAGGCTGCCGTGTCCGCTGAGCAGCGGACCGTTTCCGCCATGCCGTACATTTCGGAATCGACGCCCGGCGCCGGCCCGCTGTGGACCGTATAAAGAGCGGATTTGCGGGCCAGGGGTTCCAGGGCGTCCTCCATCTTTACGGCCGCCCTGCTGCCGCTGAATCCGGGGATATCCAGGCACTCCCTGTGGACCCGGGCCATCCCGCCGGTCTCGCCCGCGAGGCGGTACCGCTCAAATTCCTTCGCCAGTATGCCCAGCCGGCTCTCCTCCTCCAGGCGTTCCGCCGCGGTGGTCACCCGGGAAAGCCGCCATTCCGCCGGGCGCGCCTGATACGGCAGCGCGGGAAGCGGAAGCGGCTGCCAGACCGCGTAGCTCCCCTGGTCCCACAGCAGGAGCCGGCCGCGGGCGATGTCCGTGACCGCGTTCTCTCCCCGGACGGAATACCTGCCCCCGGGCGTGAAGGTGCAGAGGCAGTGCTGGCGCCCGGTATCCCAGTAGTACTTCCGGCTCCCGCCGCTGCAGAGGAAGCCGTGGGCGGCGTCGTAGTACTGGATGTACTCCAGCGTGTCGAACATTTCCCGCCTCAGCGGAACGGCCCGGAAATCCCCGTCCAGGCAGAAGCATTCGTCCGGCCTGTCCCTGTACTCATAGCTGAGGAAAACCCCGTCCGGGCCGCAGTATTCCCTGGCTTTTTCCAGCGCCCGCCCAAAGCGGAACACCTCCCGGACCGTTCCGTCCGTTTCACGGATAAACAGCCCTTCCCTTCCCCGGGCGACCTTTCCGCGGAGCAGGGCCCTGCCGTCCGGGTAAAAGCCGATCATGCGCATCTTCAGCTGCGCGGTGACCTCCGGTACGTCGGTCCGCAGGAAGAACGTGTATTCGTCCGCGTTGACGTACACGGCCACCGTGCCGCCGTCTGGAGAGAAATACGGGTAATTGCCGGTATAGCGGAACATTTTCAGTTCCGGAATCGGTTCGGTGGCTTTCAGTTCCTGCTGCGTTTTCCAGTCACACAGCCTGAGCGTGCAGTCGCCGCGTACCAGCAGCGCCCGGTTTCCTTCCGGGCAGGGCACGGCCAGCCAGAGTTTCTTCGTTTTATCCTTTTCCGCCGGGAAAACCGTCATCTCAAGGTCGTTCCCGCGGTTTTCGATCGCGAACCTGCCGATGCACCGGGGCTGGTCGCCCCCGTTCAGGCGCCCGGAAAAAAGCACCCTATCCCCCTGCCTCACGGCCGACTGCAGCTCGATGGCTTCCTTCCGCGTGTCGCTGCCGATAAAGTAGTTTTCCGGGATCTCCTCATCCGCGCCGTGGCACTCGCGGGCAATGGCGGCGATCATGTCCGCCTGCCCCTCCGTCGGGATCCGCGCCAGTTCCTCCATCACCTGGTAATCGAACTTCCGGCCGCTTCGCAGCAGGTACAGTTCCCGGTTGAAACGGGCGTTCTCATGATAGGGATCCGCCGCCAGCGCCTTTTCCCACAGCGCTTCCGCCTCACCCGCCCTGCCGATGTCCAGGAAGGACAGCGCGCGGTTGTTGAGGGAATCCGCGGTGTCCGACGCCGCTGAAGGCGCCGGCCGGGGATAGCCGGTCCCGGTCACGTCCTCCCAGATCTGTTCCAGTTCCTCCCCGATCACGCCAAAATCATGGGGCCGATCCTCCGGGCTGATCGCCATGCACTTCGCCAGCAGTTCCTGCAGCGCCTCCGGTACGGGCACCCGGCACTGCGCCATGTAGTCCCGGCAGCCCGCGCCGGCCACCACCCCGTTTTCCCACAGCCGGACGCCGGCATACATCTCCATCACGGAAACCGCCCAGCTGTAGATGTCCGTCCGCCGGGTCAGCACCTTCCTGTCCATCTGCTCCATCGAGCAGTACGCCGGGGTATAGGCGCCCGCCGCCGCGTTCATGGTCCGGTCCGTTTCCCGTACCGTCGGCGCGCCCTCCAGCACCGTCAGCTGCGCCCGGGCGTTCGCCAGCCCGAAGTCCGCCGCCTTCGCCTGCCAGTCGCTTGTCAGCAGCAGGTTTCCCGGCTTCACGTCCTGGTGGATCAGTCCGTTTTCATGCGCGTAATGCAGGCCCCGGGCGTACTGGATCGCGATGTCCATCAGACGCTCCCGGACCTCCGCGCCGCTGCCTTCGTACAGCGTCCCGTTTTTTATATGGTGCGCCAGGTCCCCGTTCTCCATCCATTCGGAGAAGATCGTCGGCACCCCGCCGATCTCACGGACGTAGTAGCAGGAGACGATGTTCGGATGCAAGCCCAGGTTGATCCAGTGCCGGCATTCGTCGATGAATTTCTGCTTGTCCGCTTCCGTCACGAACAGTTCCGGATGCGGCCGTTTCATCGCCAGGTCGGTGTTCCACCCGGTATGGTGCACCCGCCACACGCTGCCCATGCCGCCCTTCATCGGATCGCTTTCGATCCGGTAGGTGTCCAGCAGCAGCGTCCCTTTTTCAAAGGATACGGGGAACCCGTCCGGGGAGGGCGCCGCTCCCTCCGGGACAGTCGCGGAAGGATCGGGTTCCGTTTTTTCGGGCACGGTGGCCGACGGATCCGGTTCCGTCTTTTCAGGTACGGTGGCCGATGGATCGGGCTCCGTCCCCTCCGGTGCGGTGGCGGAAGGATCCGGTTCCTTTCCGCCCAGCCGGCGGTCCGCTTCCGCTTCCACGGTTGCCATCAGCTGCGCCCACGGGTCGTCCGCGGCCGGGGCGGCGTCGGGTTTCGTCAAGTCCGCCTGCTTTGCCGCCTCCGTTCTCGCGGCTCCCAGGAGCTGCGCCCAGAGATCGTCGTTTTTCCGTGAATCCGGCATGAAATTCTCCTCCGTACTGCTTTATGCTTCGTATATCCAGTCGATTTCCCATCTCCGGATCATGCCGTTCCGCCGCCTGATCGCGCCGGAGGCCAGGAGGTACCTTCCGTCCGGACTGGCGGACGGGTAAAGGATCTCCTCGCTGAAGTATTCCTTCGGAACCGGCTCGAACGAATAGGCGAAGGCGGGGTCGTCCGGATTGAACAGGACGACCGAAGCCGTGCGGGAATGAATGCCCGCCCACCAGGTTCTGCCGGCGACCGGCGTCAGCTTCCGGAGCGCTGTGAGGGAGGAAATGACGGTTTCCTCTCCGGTCTTCAGGTTGATTCTGCACACGGCCCGGTACTTGTCGAGGTTTCCGTGCAGGAACCCTCCGGCCCCTGTGTAAAGGACGTGCGGCACGGAAAGCGTAAACAGGGCCGTATCCGGATCGTCGGTAAAGCGGGCCTCGCTGATCCCGGTATCCCCGGCGTTTTCCAGGCCCGGTCCGAGGCATGCATCCCCCGCCCGGACGGAATATGCTTCCTCTCCGCCGGGAATCCGCCAGGCGCGCAGGATCCGGCTCCCGCCGTCCGCCGCCATCAGCAGGCTTTCGTCAGGGCTCATATCCAGCACGGCCTTTTCCCCCAGTCCGGCCTCGATGGTGCATATGACCTTTTGCGCCGGAAGGTCGAAGACGTCAATCCGGCCGTTGATCCGGGAGACGGCCATGAAGCGGTCCCCTGATGCGCACATGGCCGTAACCTCAAGCCGCGGCGCCGTGCGCATGGGGTAATCGAACGAGCGGATCCGTTCCATGCTCTTCGCGTCCAGCAGGTGCACCGCGCCGTACAGCCCGGCCACCGCCACAAATCCGCCCGCTTCGCAGAGGATGGCGCCGGTGGAATACGCCCCGGATTCCGCCAGGCGTTCCCAGGAGGGGGAATACCTGGCCACGGTTCCGTCGTCAATCTCGTTGGTGTCCTTTTTCAGGTAGATGCTTTCCATGTCCCTGGAAAAACAGGCGCGGAAGATGAGGGAGGGACTGCCGAGCACTTTGGTGTCAGCCGGGTTGGAGACGCAGCCGCGGATGCCGCGGCGGCGGCACAGCCGTCCGGCCTGTTCGTTCAGGTCCGTCAGCCGGGGATTCCTTTCGTAGCCCCCGATCCGCCGCGCTTCGTCCAGCGCCTGCAGGGCTCCGGCCGCGTCTCCGCCGGCGATGGCCGCCTCCGCCCGCGCGCACAGGGCGGCGAAGCGCTCGTCGCTCTCCGTCCTGTCGGCGGCGGCCTGCGGCCTGCTCACGGAGTACGCCGCCCGTTTCCCGCTCTCCGAAAAAGCATACTCCGTGTGTTCGCGCAGCTGCAGGGCATGAAGCCTGTCCGCCCCTTCCAGCCAAGCCGCGTCGAAGGAATCAAGTCCGCTCACCTCTTCGGAAAGCAGGCACTGCCCGGTTTCCGTGTCCCATATGCCGATCCGTTTTGTCGTGGCGGAAACCAGCCGGCCGCCCCGTACGAAAACAGAGTGTACAGGAGAACCGTGCCCGCAGAATCTGCGGATCAGCTGTCCTTCCCGGTCAAACAGGTACAGGCTGTACGCGCCGGCGGCGACCCGGCCTGTTTCCGGATCCGCGTACATACAGGTCAGCCATTTGTCAAGGTTGTGCCGCTCCCGCTCGGTTCCGTTCCGGTCCAGGACGATCACCTGCCCCATGTCCGTTCCGACAAAGATTCTCCGGCAGTCCGGGGTCAGGGCCAGGGCCTTCACCTCGGCAAGCTTCGGGACGCCCCGGATCGGGAAGGTTTCCTCCGTACCGCTGTCCGGACGGTGGATATGCAGGCGGATGTCCCGCGCCGGCCCGGCCGTGTCCCGGAAAGCATAAAAAACAGTGCTGCCGTCCGGGCTGATCGCACAGGCGTAGTCGAGTTCCGGCGTCTCATACCGGCGCAGTTCCCGGCCGGATCGGTCCGCCAGGGTAAAGGCTCCGCGCCGCCGGATCAGTCTCCGGCTGCCGTCCCCGCTTGCCAGCTGGTCCAGCGGCGCGCCTTCGTACACGCCGCAGGCCTGGTCCGAGGCGTCTTCCGTGTACAGCCTGCCGGCCTCCGCCCGCTCGGAACGGACGGCGGAGATGTATTTATCCGCCGGGATTCCGGTGTTGCGGCTGAACTGCTCCAGTTCGTCCAGCAGTTCGCTGTCCGTGATCTTCCCCGTGCGCCACCGGTACAGTCCCCGGTTATAGACGGCTTCCGCGAAATGGGGATCCGCGTCCAAGGCCGCGTTCCAGTATCTTTCCGCCCCGGCGGTTTCCCCCAGGTCCAGAGCGCTCAGCGCGCGGTTGTTCAGGGAGTCCGCGGTGTCCGCCGCCGCTTTCGGTTCCGGCCGCGGGTACTCCCTGCCGGCGGTTTCCCGGTAAATCCTCCTCAGCTCTTCCTCAATCACCGCGAAGTCATGGGGGCGGTTGTCCACGTCCGTTTCCATGCACTTCGCCAGCAGGTCCTGCAGCGCCTCCGGGACCGGAACCCTGCTTTCCGACATATAGCCCCGGCAGCCCGCGCCGGCGACCACGCCGTTCTGCCACGGCCGGCTGCCGACGTACGTCTCCATCACGGAAACCGCCCAGCTGTAGATGTCCGTCCGCCTCGTCAGCGTCTTTCCGTCCATCTGCTCCATGGAGCAGTAGGCCGGGGTATACCCGCCCGCCGCGGCGTTCAGCGTCTGCCCGGGATCCGGCAGCGTCGGATCCCCTTCCAGCACGGTCAGCTGCGCCCGGGCGTTCGCCAGGCCGAAGTCCGCCGCCTTCGCCTGCCAGTCCTTTGTCAGCAGCAGGTTGTCCGGCTTCACGTCCTGGTGGATCAGGCCCGCCTCATGGGCATAGTGAAGCCCCCGGGCATACTGGATCGCGATATCCAGCAGCCGCGCGGAAACCTCCTTGTCCTCCCCCTCGTAGAGCGATCCGTCCCCGATCCGGTCCTTCAGGCTGCCGTTCTCCATCCACTCGGAGAAGATTGCCGGCACCCCGCCGATTTCACGGACGTAGTAGCAGGATACGATGTTCGGATGCAGCCCCAGGTTGATCCAGTTCCGGCATTCGCCGATGAAACCATGCTTTGACGCTTCCGTGGCGAACATCCGCGGCTGGGGCCGTTTCATCGCCAGGTCCGTGTTCCATCCGGTGTGGCGCACTCGCCACACGCTGCCCATGCCGCCGTGGATCGGGTCGCTTTCGATCCGGTAGGTGCCGAGCAGCATCGCGCCTTTTTCAAAAGAGACAGACGGGCGTCCCTCCGGGGAAGCCGCCGCGCCTTCCGGGACCGTCGCGGAAGGATAAGGCTTCGTCCCTTCGGGCACGGTGGCCGGCGGATCGGGTTCCGTCCCTTCCGGCGCGGTGGCGGAAGGGTCCGGTTGCTTTCCGCCCGGCCGGCGGTCCGCTTCCGCTTCCGCGGCGGTCATCAGCTGCGCCCACGGGTCGTCCGTGGCCGGGGCAACTGGGGCGGTATCGGGTTTCGTCACGTCCGCCTGCTTTGCGGCCTCCGTTCTCGCGGCTCCCAGGAGCTGCGCCCAGAGATCGTCGTTTTTCCGTGAATCCGGCATGGGGTTCTCCTTTCGTTATTCCAGTTCCCACTGTATCGCCCAGGTGAAAGCCTCCTCACGGACGGCAGCCAGCAGGACGCATCCGTCCGGGGAAAAAGCCAGTTCCTTCACGGTTTCCGGCAGGGCGAAGGATTCCGCCTCTGTGCCGTCCCGCAGGGATCGGAGGGTTACTGTTTCGTTTTCGGCGGTTGCCAGCACGGAGCCGTCCGGGCTGGCGCTGAACGGGAAAATGCCGGGATACCGGACTGAACCCCCGCCGCCCCTGGTCAGCGAGACGGAGCAGGTGATTTCCCCTCTTTCAAGGTCCAGGAAAGATACCTTCCTGACCGGATCGGCCGAGAACAGCAGCAGCGTTCTGCCGTCCGGGTTCTGCCGGAACCGGGCGTACCCGGCGTCCACCACAGCCGGGGTTCCTGTTCGCCTTTCGGGTCCAGCAGCATCACTTGCCGGAACCCGCCGATAGCCAGCTTCTTTCCGTCCGGGGAGAAGCGCGGTCCGGACATGGCGGGATAGATGCCTTCCCATCTGACCAGGCGGGTCTCGCCGGCCGGGCGGCCGTTCTCGTCAAAAAAGCGGACGGCGTTGTGGAACGGGACGTGGAAAGCAATCGTCCCGTCCATGGGATGGAACACGGCCATATCCAGCTTGTTCCAGTAGGACCCCGGCCGGAAAGTGCTGATTTCATACCATCCGGCCGGTCCGCCGTGGGTGCGGAAGCAAGTAATCTGCCGGCGCAGGGCAAAGAACCGGTGGCCGCCGAACTCCTCTTCCGCCCGGCGCAGCTGCGCCAGCCAGGCCGAAGTCCGCCGCCTTCGCTTGCCAGTCCTTTGTCAGCAGCAGATTGGCCGGTTTTACGTCCTGATGGATCAGCCCCTGCTCATGGGCGTAGCGCAGTCCCCGGGCATACTGGATCGCGATGTCCGGCAGCCGCGCCTGCAGTCCACCGGCCGCTCCTTCATACAGTGTCCCGTCCCTGATATGCTGTTCCAGGTCCCCGTTCTCCATCCATTCGTAGAAAATCGCCGGCACCCCGCCGATTTCGCGCACGTAGTAGCAGGAGACGATATTCGGGTGCAGCCCCAGGTTGATCCAGTTCCGGCATTCGTCGATGAACCGGCGCCTGGCGTCCTCCGTGGAGAACATCCGCGGCTGGGGCCGTTTCATCGCCAGGTCCGTGTTCCACCCGGTGTGGCGAACCCGCCACACGCTGCCCATGCCGCCGTGCAGGGCGTCGCTTTCGATCCGGTAGGTGTCCAGCAGCTGCACCCAGAGATCGTCGTTTTTTCGTGAATCCGGCATGGAGATCTCCTCTTCGGTCAGTGTTCAGGGTAAACGCGCCGGCTGCCCTGCCGTCATCCGGCATCCCGCGGGCTCCGGTAATCATACTCGATATGGCAGCAGACCACTTTCCAGCCGTCGTTCACGGCGACGGCGTAGTATTTCCTTCCGCTTCTGTCCAGCACCTGGCCGGCCAGGCCCTGCCGTCCGGCAACGGCTCGGCGGTTCCTGATGTCAAGCACGTATACGCTGTCCGTCCTCGCCAGCGCGAACCAGCCGTCACGGGTGAACTGAAGCCCGTCGGACCTGTACCGGGAAAGCCACACCATGTCCTCGGCGCCGCAGGCCGCGGGAGCGTACCTGGCCCGGTACAGGGATATAAAATCCGGATCGTCGGGGTTGAGCGAATGCGGCCAGCCCGGTTTGGGGCCGCGGAACATCCTGCCGCTCTTTCCGCTGTCCGTCAGCCAGATCTTCCGGCCGTCCGGCGTGATCAGGACGCTGCCGTACCGGTCCGGAACCTTCTTCTCCGCAAGGCATTTCCCGCTCCGGAAGTCGATCAGGAACAGGCAGGTTTTGTCCGCCGTCATTAGCCCGGCCTTGACCGCGATGATCCCAGCTTCCTCCGCGTAATCCGCGTCTTCGGGGATCAGATCGTACAGCCGTCCCGCGAAGGAAGACAGGTCCAGTTCCCAGGCCTTCCGCCCGTCCCCGGCGTCCCGCAGGGAAATCACGGTGGACGGAAGGCTTCCCACGCCGCCCTTCCGTTTTTCGCAGGCCGTCAGCAGCATGCCGCCGCAGGCCAGGATGATCCGTTCCCCCGCGCCCAATGGAAACTGTTCCGTAATCACGCATTTTTCCACGGACGCGCGGATGCAGTCCCTGTCGAACCGGTCCGTCAGCCAGGGGTATTCCTTTGTCTCCGTGAAGCCCGGGATGTCCTTTGCCTCGCGCCATTTTTCCAGTGCCTCGGAAACACGGTTCCGTTCCAGCAGTTTCCGGATCGCCTCCGTTTCCCTGGCGCACGCCTCCTGCGCGTCCAGCGTTTCGACCGTCGACCGGATCCGGCTGACTGCGTATTCCGCGCCGCCGGGCTTCGGGCGGATGGTGAATGTTTCCGTGGCGGCCGTTCCGCTTTCAGTCTTACCCCAGACCAGGAATTCGGGCTCCGCTCCGCCCTTCCACGGGGCGACGCGCAGATTCTGCCGGATGCCACTTCCCTGCAGCAGCCCGGTCCGGGCCATATGCTTCCGGTCCAGGTCATAGAGATTCCCGTTGGGGTCGATCAGGTACCGGCAGTCATGATCCAGCGTACAGCCGCCGTGCGTGAACAGGCAGTTCCGGTCATGGAATTTCTGGGTCCCGACGCACTCCCCGCCTGCCGTGTCGTACAGCAGGATCCGTTCCCCGCCGGCAATCACGAACCGCCTGCCGTCGTTGCTGAACTGTATGTCAAATAACCTTGGCAGCGGGACCGAATACAGCTCCCGCTCCAGTTCATGAACCGGTGTGTTGATGTCCGCCAGGGCCGCCGTCAGGTCACATGCGGTCAGGAGGGCCTCGCCGTACCTTTCCCGGATTCTGATCCCGTAAAGGCGGTCTCCGGCAAACGCCGCGTCGTAATACATTTCCGGCCTGAAAAACGGTAGCTGCCCCCAGTCGCTGACCAGATTGGGATTGGGTTCCCGGAGATGATAGACTTCAGCCTTGCCCGTCGTCCTGTCCTTGCCGTAGGTAATCAGCGCGTACGTCCCCGTTTCGTCCAGCTGGACGTGGCGGATCGACTTGGCTTCCAGAAAATGGAACGGCTTGAACCGTAGCAGTTCCGCGCCGGTTGAAAGGTCGAACAGGCGGCTGTCGCTCACGCCGCCGGCCAGCGCGGTGCGGCCGGCTTCGTCCGTACAGAAGGCTTCCGCCTTGTCCAGGTCTGGGAATACCGTCCGCGCGGGCACGAACACCGGCGCCGGTTTCTCACTGAAGCGGCGCATTTTTTCCGCCAGCAGCGCGGCTTCCTCCCCGGGATTGTTCCGGGCCGTCTCTTCCATGAGCCGGACCGCGTCGTTCAGGCCGATCGCCTCGAAGATCTGGGC
>JAGCBO010000054.1 GCA_017652125.1 Clostridia bacterium
AGTTTTAGAAACAGCCGACGGTTAAGTGAAAGAATTGTGAAAATTGTTTGCTATTTCCGGAAGCCGGTGATAAGATAGGCCCGAGGAGTGTGTGAAAACATGGAAAGACCGAACGCGTGGAAGAAGTACAGCCCGCAGGATCTGGAACAGGTGATGAAAACCGGGGAAGCCTATCAGGACTTTCTGAACCGGGGAAAGACGGAACGGGAATGCGCCCGGGAAGCCGTCGCCATGCTGGAGGCGGCAGGGTATCAGCCGCTGGAGCAGCTGATCCGCGAAGGGAAAAAGGTTCAGGCCGGGGACAAGATCTATGTCTGCATTATGGGCAAGGCGGTGCTGGCTTTCCTGATGGGCAAAAAGCCTCTGGAAGAGGGCATGAACATCGTCGGCGCGCATATCGATTCGCCGCGGCTGGATCTGAAGCAGAATCCCCTGTATGAGGATACGGATTACGCCCTGGCGGATACCCATTATTACGGCGGCATCAAGAAGTATCAGTGGGTGGCCCGGGAGCTGGCGATCCACGGCGTTGTGATCCGGAAGGACGGCTCCCGGGTGGAGCTGGCCATCGGAGAGAAGGACGGGGATCCGGTGATCGGCATCAGCGACCTGCTGCCGCATCTGTCCCAGAAGCAGAACGAGAAAAAGCTGGCCGAGGCCATCGAGGGCGAAAAGCTGGATCTGATTCTGGCGGGGAGCCCGCTGGAGGGCGTGGAGAAGGAGCCGGTCAAGGCGAACCTGCTCCGGATCCTGAAGGATGAATACCAGATCGAGGAAGAGGATCTGATTTCGGCCGAGCTGGAAATCGTTCCCGCCGGGAAGGCGAGGGACTTCGGCCTGGACCGCAGCATGGTGATGTCCTACGGTCATGACGACCGCGTGTGCGCCTGGGCGGAGCTGGCGGCCCTGCTTCAGATCCGGGATATTCCGGAGCGTACCTGCTGCGGCATGCTGGTGGACAAGGAAGAAATCGGCAGCGTCGGCGCGACGGGGATGCGGGCCAATTATCTGGAGAATGCCATAGCCGAAATTCTGGCGCTCCAGGGCGCGTACAGCGAACTGCAGGTCCGCCGGGCTCTGCGGAACAGCAGCATGCTCAGCTGCGACGTCAGCGCGGGATATGATCCGCTGTACGGGGACGCTTTTGAGAAGAAAAACGCCGCCTTCCTGGGAAGGGGCGTATGCTTCAACAAGTTTACGGGCTCCCGGGGCAAGAGCGGCTCCAACGACGCCAACGCGGAATACATGGCCAGACTGCGGAAGATCATGGACGACAACAATGTTTCCTGGCAGACCGCGGAGCTGGGCCGGGTGGATCTGGGCGGCGGCGGAACCATCGCCTATATCTGCGCGCTCTACGGCATGAACGTCATCGACAGCGGTGTCGCCGTGCTGAACATGCACGCCCCGATGGAGATTATCTCCAAGGCGGATCTCTATGAATCCGTGCGGGCCTATCAGGCTTTCATGGAACAGGCCTGAAGACAGTCCAGGGCGGCGTACATGGCGGCCGGCCACGGCACGTCCCGGATCTGACCGGGATCCAGGAACTGATAGCCCCGGGGAGTCGGGACGTCCGAAGGAACCCGGCAGGTCCAGATCTGCATCTGCCAGACCCGGTGGGTGAACACGTGGCGCGCCTCCCGTTCTTTTTTCAGAATCACCGATTCCGGATGAAGCTCATCCGGAATCTTTTCTTTCAGCTCCGTTTCCGAAAGAAAGCCGGGCAGCATCGGAAAGCACCAGAGGCCGTTCAGCATGTTTTCCGTCCGCTTCCGGGCCAGCACCCGGCCGCCTGAGAGAACGAGCAGCACCGTAAAGGGCTGCTGCTTCGGCGGCTTTGCGCCGGGCAGGAAGGGCAGATCCGCCGCGTCGCCCAGGCTCCGGGCGTTACAGAACGAGGCAAGGGGGCAGGCGCGGCAGTCCGGCGTCCCCGGAACGCAGACCGTGGCCCCCAGATCCATCACCGCCTGATTGTGATCCCCCGGCCGCTCCGCCGGAACCAGATCATCGGCCAGGGATAGGATCCGCCGCCTGGTATCCGGCGCGGATGCGTCGGAGCGGATCCCGTACAGCCGGGACAGCACACGGATGACGTTTCCGTCCACCGCCGGAACCCGGACCCCGTAGGCGATGGATGCGATGGCTCCTGCAGTATAGGCGCCGATGCCCGTTATCTTTTCCAGTTCCTTCGGATCGGAGGGGATGACGCCGCCCTTTTCCTCCATGACCTGGCGGACGCCAAGCAGCAGATTCCGGGCCCGGGAGTAATAGCCCAGCCCCTGCCAGAGCTTCAGCACTTCTTCTTCACCGGCGGCGGCCAGATCGGCGGGAGTCGGGAAACGGGACAGAAACCGTTCATAATAGGGAATAACGGTGTCCACCCGGGTCTGCTGCAGCATGATCTCGCTGACCCAGGTCCGGTAAGGATCCGAGATGCCGCGCCAGGGAAGCGCCCTGGCGTGCCGGTCATACCAGGCGAGAAGGGCGCCGGAGATTTCGTTCATACGGATCCTCCTGAAAACAACGGATGAAGCGGACTGCCCGGAGGGGCTGAAAACCGGACGGGCCTTCCCGCAGACGGATACAGTGTAACACAGGGCCCCGCCCGGAGAAATCTTAAAATTCAGAGAATTACAGAGAAAACAGAAGAAAACAAACGAATAAGAGCAAAAACATCCAAATTATCAACCCATGGAAACTTGCGCACACCATGGAATTGACTTATATTACAGAAGGCTTGTTAGCACTCTAACGAAATGAGTGCTAACAATACCAGAAACAGATGAGAAACAGGAGGAACTGAAAATGACAGTGAAGCCTTTGGGTGACCGCGTCGTGATCAAGAACTGCGAAGCGGAAGAAACCACAAAGTCCGGTATTATTCTGACGAGCGCGGCGAAGGAAAAGCCCCAGATGGCGATGGTAATCGCAGTCGGCCCCGGCGGCAACGTGGATGGCAAGGAAATCACCATGCATGTCAAGCCCGGCGAGAAGATTATCTATTCCAAGTATGCCGGCACTGAAGTCAAGATCGACGGCGAAGAGCTGATGATCGTCCGGCAGAACGATATCCTCGCGGTTGTCGAATAATTCATCAGGATTCAGAAAACAGAAGGAGCTGAAAGAATATGGCAAAGCAGATTCAATTCGGAGAAGAAGCCCGCCGCAGCCTGGAGAAGGGCGTCAATACGCTGGCGGATACCGTGAAAATCACCCTGGGGCCGAAGGGCCGCAACGTGGTGCTGGACAAGAAGTACGGCGCTCCGCTGATCACCAACGACGGCGTGACCATCGCCAAGGAAATCGAACTGGAAGATCCCTTTGAGAACATGGGCGCCCAGCTGGTGAAGGAAGTCTCCACCAAGACCAACGATGTGGCCGGCGACGGCACCACCACCGCTACGCTGCTGGCCCAGGCCATCATTCGCGAAGGCCTGCGGAACCTGGCTGCCGGCGCCAACCCCATGATCCTGAAGAAGGGCATTGAAGCCGCTACCGAAGCGGCCGTGGAAGGCCTGCGCGAGCAGAGCCAGCCCATCAACGGCAAGCAGGCGATCGCTCAGGTTGCCGCCAACTCCGCCGCGGACGAGACGATCGGATCCCTGATTTCCGACGCGATGGAGACCGTGGGCGCCGACGGCGTCATCACCGTTGAGGAAAGCAAGACCATGTCCACCGGCATGACCACCGTGGAAGGCATGCAGTTCGACCGCGGCTATTCCTCCGCCTACATGGTCACCGATACCGAGAAAATGGAAGCGGTGCTGGATGATCCGCTGATTCTGATCACCGACAAGAAGATCAGCTCCATTCAGGAACTGCTGCCTGTGCTGGAGCAGGTTGTGCAGACCGGCAAAAAGCTGCTGATCATCGCGGAAGACGTGGAAGGCGAAGCGCTGAGCACCCTGGTGGTCAATAAGCTGCGCGGCACCTTCACCTGCGTCGCCGTCAAGGCTCCGGGCTTCGGCGACCGCCGCAAGGAAATGCTGCAGGATATCGCCATCCTGACCGGCGGTACCGTGATCTCCTCCGAGACCGGTATGGAGCTGAAGGAAGCGACCATCGATATGCTGGGCAAAGCCCGTCAGGTCAAGGTGAACAAGGAAAACACCACGATCATCGATGGCGCCGGCAGCAAAGAGGACATCAAGGCCCGCGTGAGCCAGATCCGTGCCCAGATCGGCGAAACCACCAGCGACTATGACAAGGAAAAGCTGCAGGAGCGGCTGGCCAAGCTGGCCGGCGGCGTAGCGGTGATCCAGGTCGGCGCCGCCACCGAAGTGGAAATGAAAGAGCGGAAGATGCGGATCGAGGATGCTCTGGCAGCGACCCGTGCCGCGACCGAAGAGGGTATTGTGCCCGGCGGCGGTATCGCCCTGCTGAACGTGAGCCCGAAGGTTGCCGCGCTGCTGGATAAGTATGCCGGCGATGCCCGGACCGGCGTGCAGATCGTGCTGCGCGCGCTGGAGGAACCGATCCGTGAGATCGCCGCGAACGCCGGAATCGACGGCAGCGTGATTGTGGATCACATCAAGAACGCCAAGAAGAACGGCTATGGCTACGACGCGCTGAAGGGCGAATATGTGGACATGGTCGAGCGC
>JAGCBO010000055.1 GCA_017652125.1 Clostridia bacterium
GTCTTCGTCGTTCAGGGAAGACGTGGGCTCCTCCATGATAAGCAGTTTAACATTCGTGGAAAAGGCCTTGGCAATTTCATCCAGCTGCTGTTTGCCTGTGCCGATATCCTTGATCAGCGAATGGGGCGATTCCTGCAAGCCAACCTGCCGCATGTGTTTTTCGGCTTCAGCATAGGTTTTGTTCCAGTCGATGACCCCGGCGCTGTTCCGGATCTCGTTTCCAAGGAACATGTTTTCCCCGATGGAGAGCAGCGGAATCAAAGCACGTTCCTGATGAATAATAACAATATTTTCCGCCTCAGATACCTTCAGCGACTTAAACTTACACAGTTTCCCGTTATAGTAGATCTCGCCGGAATATGTGCCATAGGGATAAATACCCGACAGGACATTCATCAGCGTGGATTTTCCGGCGCCGTTTTCACCGATCAGAGCATGGATCGTCCCGCGTTCCACAACAAGATTAACGTTATCCAGCGCCTTGACGCCAGGGAATTCCTTGGTGATGTTTTTCATTTCCAGAATAATATCAGCCAAGTATAATTCCTCCTTCATAAAACCATCATTTTGAAAAGCGGGCGGGGGATTGCCCCGCCCGCCGTAGAGTTTCTTCGAATGGGATTGGATTACTTGGCCAGCAGATACTTCTGATCAGCATCCCACTGATACAGTCCGGTATCAACCAGATAGCTCAGATTGTCCTTCGTCACAACGGTGGGAACCAGCAGGAAGGCGGGAGTGTTCTTCTCGGGAGAGCTGAAGTAGGAGGAGGTATCGAAAGCGCACTCAACTTCCTGAGCAGCAGCCAGAGCAGCGCCGTCGATGGCTTCGCCGCTCAGAATCGCCTTGGCGACAGACAGGGTCACAACCGCTTCATTCGCCACGTTCTTGTACACCGTCATGGTCTGCTTGCCGTCGACGATATTCGCCAGGTTGGCAATGTCACCGTCCTGACCGGTCACGATCACGCTGTTGCTTCCCTTGTAGTCGGATTCGATCGCCTGGGCAACGCCGGCGGAGGTGGAGTCGTTGGAGCACAGCCACGCATCCAGCACGGTGTCATCAGCGTAGAAGGAACCGAGGATGTTCTGAGCACGGGACAGAGCAACGTCAGTGCTCCACTGCTCAGTGCCGCACTGCGCCAGAGTGGTCTGGCCGGACGGAACCTTGATGGTGCCCTTTTCGATATAGGGGGCCAGCTGGTCATAGGCGCCGTTGAAGAAGTAAGCCGCGTTCGGGTCAGTGGAAGCGCCGCCGGTGAACTCCATGTTGAAGGTCTTGTCGCCGGCATTGTCCAGATCCAGAGCTTCCTTCACGAAGGTGCCCTGCAGCACACCAACGGTGTAGTTGTCAAAGGATACATAATAGGAAACAGCGTCATTGTTGATCATACGGTCATACGCGATAACCGGAATGCCCTTTTCAGCGGCTTCGTCCAGAACAGTGTTCAGACCGTCGCTGTCAACGCAGGAGATAATCAGGAGGCTGACATCCGCGCTCAGCATGTTGGCGATATCGTTCACCTGCTGATCATTCTTGTTGTCGGAGTAGGACAGAACGGTCTCATAGCCGGCAGCTTCAAACTGCTCTTTCAGATAAGCGCCGTCACGGTTCCAGCGTTCGAGAGACTGAGTGGGCATTGCGATACCGACCTTCTTGGCTGCGCCTTCGGCAGTAGCGAAGGAACACAGGCCCAGAACCAGTGCCAGAGCAAGGACCAGGGATACGATCTTCTTCATATTGGGTACACTCCTTTTTTTATTTTCCGGATTGCCCATCCGGAATTAATTTAACCATATTTTACACTTGCCCGCATTTTTTGTAAATACATTTTGCAAAAAAAATGAAAATGAAGCCGGCAGAAAAACAATGAAAAAACCGGCTGTGCCTGATATCGTTTTCCTATTTGCCGGAAAACCTGGTCAGATCCTGTTCTTCCTGCTGCGTGTCACTGCTCTTCTCTTCCTTCCGGCTCTTCCGGTAGACAGTCCATGCATAAACGATCGTTCCCAGTCCGCCCAGAGCAAATACGATGACGGCGGCAAGGTTCAAAAAGGGATCCATCTCATTGGCGCCGCTCCTGTATTTGTCAAACAGATTCCAGGCAAGATATAACAGGTATGCTCCCACTGCCGCCAGCAGTGTTGCGTGAATGCCTGGGTTATAGTTCCCTTTCATATACGCATATTCCCTTCCCTTTCTTTTTCATCTATATATTACCCTTTTTTTCGGGAAAAGCAATGCTGTTTCTGTATCGATATGACAGTACTTCCCTCCGTCCGGGATGGTTGATCTGTCGGTTCGTTCCTGCTGAAAAGTGTCTTATTGACTTTCCTGTGGATATTACATAAAATGAGACCTGTTCCCTGAGTATTCTTTATTCTGGAGGTATATTGCGTGCGCGGAAATGCCGTTCGTTGGGTCATTACGGTTTTATTGCTTCTCTGCATGACGCTGGTTCTGTCTTCTCCCTCCCTGGCTGAGGTGCAGCCGCTGGATCCGGAGATGTCCGTTTACGGTCGTCCGATTCAGCCTGACGGCTGGATCTCAAAAACGGAGTACCGGGATGAATCGATCCATGTCGTGGTGGAAGCCGCTCCGAGAAAGCCCAAATCCAGCGCAGAACGGACCACCTGCCGTTGGATCACGATTGAGATCAGCGATCCCAGCCAGCTCAGAACGCTTTTCAGCGACGACAGCTATGAAAGCCGCAAGCTGGAGCGTTCCAACAAGATGGCACAGCGCGTCAATGCGGTGGTCGCTTTGAATTCCGACTTTGCCAAGTATACATATGACTTTGGTTATGTCGTCCGTCAGGGGGTTTTTTACCGCGATGCCCTGGACATTCAGAAAGCGCTCCGGGATGTGCTTGTGATCGACAGCGAAGGCGATTTTACCGTTGTCAAAAGCGCCACGAGCGACAGCATGGCCGCTTACCTGCTCCGGCTGGAATCCCAGGGACGGAAGGCCGTGAACACCTTTACCTTCGGTCCCGCCCTTGTGCTGGACGGAGAGGTTCAGGAGATTGACCGAAAAGGCGAGCACGCGCCCAATATGGCAACGCAGCGCGTCTGTATCTGTCAGCTGGATCATCTGAAATACGCGGTAGTGGAAATTGACGGCGGCAACAGCGTTGGGATGAATATGCAGGAGCTGGCCAATTATGTTGAGGAGCTCTTCCCCACCTGCAAAGTCGCATACAATTTGGACGGCGGCGGTTCCACCCATGTTCTCGTTAACGGAAAGCTGATTCATAATACCGCGAACAGCCGGGAAATCTCTGATATTATTTATTTTGCTTCTGCGGCGGTGAATTAATTCATGAAAACCATTTCCCTCTTTTCTTTCACCATCTATCCCTATGGTCTGGCACTGGCGGTCAGTGCCCTTTTTTGCTTTTTGCTGATGCAGCACCGTTCCCGGCTCAAAGCCGGCTCTGTCAGCTGGTTCGCCCTTTTTGCGGTGCCGCTGGGATTGCTGGGAGGCCGGCTGGGCTACTTTCTGGTTTCGCTGACCTGGTTTCTGGATCGGGGCGCGGACACTTTTTTCCGCCTGAGTGAAGGCGGATACATGTTTTACGGTGTGATGGCCGGGCTTGTCCTGGCCGCCTGGCTGACCGGCCGCATGACCCGTCAGTCCGCCCCCTCCGTTCTGGATGATGCGGCTGCTCCCTTCGCCCTGTTTGTCTCGCTGGCCCGTGCCGCAGAGTTTTTTTCCGGCACCGGACTGGGAGACTATGTGGATGAATGGTTTGATCCCCTCCTGGAAAGGACTTCCTTCCCCATGGAGGATCCGTCCTTTTTTCAGCAGTTTCCCTTCGCGGTGCAGGATCGGCATGGTTTCTGGTGTTTTTCCGTTTTTCTGCTGGAGGCGCTGGCGGCCCTCGTGATTTTCATTCTTCTGCTGCGGGTTTCCACCCGCCGGTCCGGAACAAGGGCGCTCCTCTTCCTGGTGCTTTACGCGTCTCTCCAGACTTTTCTGGAAAGCCTGAGAATTGATCTTGAATTACGGTGGGGCTTTGTGAAAGTCAACCAGCTGCTGGCGCTTCCCGCCCTGCTGATTGTTTTCTTCTGCTGTCTCTTCCGTTCGAAGGATCGGAAGGCGGAGTTCCGTTCCCTCTGGCCTTCCCTTGCCGGCATGCTGGCCATGTGCGGCGTCGTTATGCTGATGGAGTTCGCGCTGGAGAAGAAAATTCCTTTCCTGACCTGGATGCGCATGGATCTCTGCTGGGCCGTCATGGCTCTGGCTGCCGTCTGCATGGGCGTTATCGGATGGAAAATGGTACTGAAAAACGACGCCCGGTCTGCACCGGACGCCGCTGTCGTGAAATAATTCCGTATTACTGAGCGGGAGTGACCTTGGTGATGTGGGGATTCGCTCCGTTGTACCAGTAGAGGAAGCCTTCCAGATCGATCACATCGCCGACCTTCAGGTTTTCGACGGCCTTGTACACATCCGTGCTTTCATTGCAGAGATAGTACTCCACGCAGAAATCATAGGTGGCGCCGTCTTTGGAAACCTTGAAATACAGGTCGTCCGTCTTGTTCTCCGCGTTCTTGTACGCGAAGGCGGCCCCGGTTTCGTCATAAGCTTCCACCGTCATGCCCTTGAAGGCAACCAGTTCGTTCTGGCAGTTGATCAGTTCATCGGTTCCCAGCTTGGCGGTCACATCTTCCGCTTCGGCAATGAAGGGTTCGCCTTCGATGATTTCGAAAGTGGCGCCTTCAGCCAGTTCAACCTCGCCGGCCCACTCGGCCTTGTAGCCCTTCACCCGGATTTTGGTGCCGGGAACCAGCTTCGCGGCGTCTTCCTCAGCGCAGGTCATGTTGTAGATGAAATACGCTCCGTCCGGGCTCTGGGCATAAACGGTAATTTTCCCGTCCCACCAGGCCTGGGTCGCCTGAACATAGGTCTCAAGGGTGACCGCGGTATCCAGCTCGGCCGCGATATACTCTTCATGCGTCATCACCTTTTCCTCTTCCGCCAGAGCGGCAGCGGAACAGACTGCCATCATCAGTACCAGTACCAGAGCAACGATCTTCTTCATGGATTCCTTCTCCTTTCTGAGCAAGCGGAGTTAACCCGCTTCTATCATTTTCCATCATACATCAAACGGGGAAAAAACTCAACGGATTCCCTTCGTTTTCCTATTTTTCTGCCGTTCTTTTCGGAGCCGGCAGATTCTGAACACAATGATCAGGATCCAGACAGCCGGAATCACGATCAGCAGGGCCCGGGATTCCGCCGGCAGTTCCCGTGAACCGGAATTCTCCTCCTTCTGCGCGTTGATTCCAATCTGATCCAGGCGGTACAGGCTGCTCACTTCACTGTATAATCTGTCAAAATACGCGTCGCTGAGTTCTTCCTTCCGGCGCGCGCTGCGGGTAACATTCTCCACCAGCTGCCCGGCCGCGGAGCGCAGACTCGCGCTTCCGTTAAAGACCGGCGTCGTGAACGTATGCGAGGTATAGGCCCGCAGCAGTTCGCTGGCTTCGATTTTAACGGCATAATGAGCGTTATTGTCCTCCCCCTTGCGGGAAACATATTCCTGATAGGCTTCGCTGTTCTGCGCCTTCAGCGTAACCGGGAGATATCCCTCCGTCTCGGCATAGCTCAGCTGTACCCGGTCGCTGACCAGATACTGGGCAAAAAGCCAGCTGGCCAGCACTTCCTGATCATCCTCCTTTGAAAACACGCAAACGCTCGGCCCCTGGCTGATCATGAGCGGGTTTTCCGGCTGAAACTGAGGAATAGGCCGCACGGCTGTCGTAAAGGGAACCACCTGTTCTTCATGAATGTCCAACATAGGCGCATCGCTGCCCATCCAGGTGGCGCCGGCCGTGGAATCCAGCGCGAAAACACATTGTCCGGCATTCAGAAAGTTTCCGGGATAGCTGCTGATGGCAAAGGTGGAAAAGGCGCGGGTCTTCGCATGCTGATAAATGGTTTCCAGCAGGCTCCTGGTCGTATCGTTGAAAATCAGCACCTCTCCCTGCTCAGAGCTGTAGGGAGCGTTCAGCTGCTTCAGCATGCTGATCATCATATTGTCCGTACTCTTGTAGATAAAGGGAATCATGACCTTTTGTCCGTTCAGCTTAAAGGTGCCGTCCTCATTTTTTTCCATGGCCTTCTCGCTGACTTCCCAGACGAAATCCCAGGTCAGCACGTCCGGAACCTGATACCCCAGCTTTTCCACAAAATCCTGATTAATATAGAGCGCTTCCGTGCTGCGCATATAGGGCAGCGCGTAGGTGGTTCCGTTGATCCGGCATTCCTCCATGAATTCCGGCACCATTTCCTCCGCCTTCGGAGAATCGTAACGGAGTTCACTGCCTCCGAGTCCGAATTTCCCGTCCGCAATCAGTTCATCCAGCGGCAGCACCACATGATTTCCGGTCAGATAGGTTGCGATATGATCCGGATAGGTAATGCAGATATTGGGCGTGGTATTCGTACTGATGTTCGTGATGACATCCTGATAGATCCGGCTGTAATCCGCATACAGCCTCAGGTCGATGGATACATTTGGATACAGGGTCTGAAAGTCGTCAATCGCCTGACGGTATACGGCTGTCTGAACCTTGTTGGTATCGTTCTTCGCCCAGAAAACCAGATGAATCGGTTTGCTTTCATCCAACTGCTCCGGGATCTTCAGGCTCCCCCGGGTCTGGCTGCCATGGCAGGCGCTGAGCAGAAGCATTATCAGGAGCAGAAGCAGCAGAAGAGCGGTTCTCTTCCCTTTTTTCATCCTTTCGTCCCTCCCCTCGATACGCCGGCCATAATCTTCTTCCGGAAGAACAGGAACAGCACGATCAGCGGAATACTGATGACCACCACCGCAGCCATCATCGCCGGAATGTTTTCCTTTCCGAAACCGTTTTCCCGGATTTCCTGAATTCCGTTGGAAACCAGGAAGTAATTCGGATCGTAGGTAATCAGCCTCGGCCACACATAGCTGTTCCAGCATTCAATGACCTTCAGAATAACAATGGTAACGATCGTGGGCTGGCTGATGGGCACCATCACCTTCAGCAGATATTTCAGATCGCTGGTTCCGTCCACTTTGGCGGCGCTGTACAGTTCGTCCGGAATCGCCTCAAAATTTTCCTTCAGCAGATAAATATAGAAAATGCTGGTTACGGACGGCAGAATCATTCCCAGATAGGTGTTGCGCATATTCCAGTTCACGATCGTGACGTAGTTCGTGATAATCACGAGCTCCGCCGGAATCATCATCAGACTGAGAAAAAGAGCAAATACAAGATTTCGTCCCTTGAACTCCAGCCTGGCAAAGGCATAGGCCGCCGGAACGATAACCACCATCATCAGGCCCGTTGTTGCGGCCGTAAAAATCACGGTGTTCAGCAGATATCTTCCCAGCGGAACGCTGGTAAAGGCATCCGAATAATTCTGCAGGGTCGGATTCGCCGTAAAAAAGCGCGGAATATACTCCGTATTATAGACGCGGAAATCTTTCAGGCTTGTCAGAATCATCCAGTAAAAGGGAAATAAAACCACCACAGCCCATACGGTCAGCAGAAAGTAAATCAGCCCTTTGGACAGGCGGCTGCCTTTTTTGCTCATTTCCATATTGATCTCCTGTCCCCTTCCGGTCACATGTACTGAACCTTGTTTCTGCTCATGGTCAGATTGATATAGGTGATCGTGAACACAATCGCGAACAGAATCAGCGCTGCTGCGGCGGCATATCCGGGAAATCCGCCGCTGTCTCCGTACAGCATGTCATAGACATATCCAACGATCGTATTCATCCCCGCGGCGTTCAGATTGGTTCCGAAAAGGGCAACCTCGTCGCTGTAAGCCTTGAACGCGCCGATAAAGCCGGTAATGATCAGATAAAACACTGTCGGACTGATCATCGGCAGCGTAATCTTCCAGAAGATTCTTCCGCTGGAAGCGCCGTCCACCCGGGCCGCCTTATAGTAATCCTGGTTGACGCTGGCCAGCGCACTGGTCAGAATCAGAATCTTAAACGGCATGACCACCCAGATGGTGTAAAAACACATCACAAACATTTTCGCCCAGTAAGGTCCTTCAATAAAATCGACTCCGGTGCCGCCGAGCCGGGTGATCAGAAGGTTCACCATCGCCTGAGAATATTCCGTGTTTTTAAAAAGAATCATAAATACCAGACCGACGGCGAGCGTATTGGTCACATACGGAAGAAAGAAGACGGTCTGATACAGGTTCTTCAGCGGTTTGATTGAACTGAGGCCCAGGGCGATCAGCAGGCTCAGACCCGTGCTGAGCGGCACCGTGATGATAACGATCAGAAAAGTATTTTTCAGCGCCTGGACAAAATACGGATCGCTCAGAACATGATGAAAGTTTCCCAGACCGACCCCGGTAAAGCTCTGACGGGCAAAGTTATAGTTTTCCTCCAGACTGTAAACACAAACGTCAACCAGCGGATAAACCATGAAAACGCCGAGAAACAGAATGGCCGGCAGCAGATAGAGCCAGGCCTTCAGATTCTTTTTCATTTGATCCGCTCCTCGCTTTTCCGGTCAAACAGATGGACCTTGTTCTTTTTCAGATTGAAGCGAATGGTTCCGGAGGAATCCTTCGGCATATACTCCGCGCCGATGATGCTCCGGATATTCCGGCCCGTCATCTTCTCATGTGTCGAGACAATGCTGATATCCCGTCCCATGACTTCCACCCGGTCCATGCTGCAGGTTAATACGCCTTGCGGATCCGGAATGAATCCTTCCGGACGGATGGCTGCCCAGACGTCTCCATCCTGCTTCCCTTCCGCGTCCAGAACCGCTTCCTCTCCGATCCATACTTTTCCCGCCTGGATTCTGCCCTCAAACACATTGATCTGAGGGGTACCCAGGAACTGAGCGACGAACAGATTGACCGGATCGTCATAAACCTGCTGCGGCTTTCCGATCTGCTGCAGAATCCCGTCCTTCATGACCACGATCTGATCACTGATGCTCATGGCTTCTTCCTGATCATGCGTGACAAAAATCGTTGTGACGCCGGTCTCCCGCTGAATCCGGCGAAGCTCTTCCCGGGTCAGCAGACGCAGCCGGGCGTCCAGATTGCTCAGCGGCTCATCCAGCAAAAGAACCCGGGGAATTTTCACAAGCGCCCGGGCAATGGCCACCCGCTGCTGCTGACCGCCGGAAAGCTCCTTCGGCTTTCGTTCCATCAGCTGATCAATCTGTACCAGTCGGGCCACTTCCATCGCCTTGCTGTGCATGGCCTCCCGGGTCATCTTCTGCTCCCCCTTCAGGTTCTGGAGCGGAAAGATGATATTCTGCTCCACCGTCAGATGCGGATACAGGGCATAATTCTGAAAGACAAGGCCGACGCCTCTCTCTTCCGGAGGCAGATCGGTTACGTCTTCCTCCCCGAAGTATATTTTCCCGGAGGTCGGCTTTTCCAGACCGCTGATCAGATTCAGCGTCGTGCTCTTTCCGCAGCCGCTGGGTCCGAGCAGGCCGATCAGTTTTCCGTCGGGAATTTCAAAGTTGAAGTCATTGACCGCAATCACGTCATGATCCTTCTTGCTGCGTGCGGGAAATCTTTTGGTCAGGTGATCCAGAACGACTTTCATTTTGATTCTCCCCCGTTTTCATCTTTGTCCTGTGCAGGCGCTGTAAACGGAACGGCCTGGGCGGAAAACAGAATCTGCTTTGTCTCTGCGCCGACGATCCCGTCTGCTTCCAGTCCGTTGGCTTTCTGAAAAGCGATGACCGCCTCCCGGGTTCCGGCTCCGAAGGCTCCGTCCACCTGTGCCGGATCATAATAGCCGAGAACGGCCAGCCGGCTCTGCAGATCCGTTACCTCCTGGCCCCTGGCGCCGTTTCGGAGCACCGGCTCAGCGGTCGGGGCCGCCGGATCCGGAGTAAGCGCCATCACGTTTCCGGGAACCGGAGGCAGAGGCGTCGGCGTCAGGCTCATCTCCCGCCGGGTTTCCCGGATGGTCGGAATCATCTGGCTGACGAGCAGGCTCCCCAGCAGGATCAGGATAACCAGTATCGCAATACCGGCCAGGAGCCGGGGATTCTTTTTCTTCATGACTGCTTTTATCTTTCCTCCCGGAAATAGCTCAGGCCAAGGCTGGCCGGCGGCTGATTTTCCCGCTTGTTCCGGATGCTGGAGATCACCAGCACGATGATCGTCACCACATACGGCAGCATCTGCAGGAGCGGTTTCATCGCCATGGTGACTGTGATGCCTGGAATATTGGTGATAAAGCTGGCGCAGGAGAAAAGGAGCCCGAACAGCGTGGAGCCGATAATGGTCAGCGGCGGCCGCCAAAGCGCGAAGATGACCAGGGCAATACTCAGCCAGCCCAGCGCTTCCACGCTCAGATAGGCTTCCTGGCTGGCCATATAGTCGATAATGTAGTAGAATCCGCCCAGTCCGGCGATTCCGCTTCCGATGCAGGTCGCCATGTATTTATATCGCGTCACATTGATGCCGACAGCATCCGCTGTGGCAGGGTTTTCTCCGACCGCGCGCAGATTCAGTCCGATCCGGGTCCTGGTCAGTACCCAGCCTGCGGCCAGTGCGATCAGTACCGCCATGAAAAACAGCACGCCCAGCGCCTGCAGGCTGTCCTGCCGTCCGGCAAAAGGCCAGCGGTACATCTGCTTCGGACCGACCAGATAGATTGTCGCATCCAGCTTAATCATGAGAACCTTCATCAGGCCTACGCCGAAGGTTGTCAGCGCCAGTCCGGTCACGTTCTGGTTTGAGCGCAGGCTGACCGTCAGGAAGGAGTAGATCAGGCCGCAGAGCATGGAGAAGACCAGCGCGCCGAGGATCCCCAGGATCACAATCAGGAAGGGCGGCAGATCGCTCCTGCCGATCATGTTCAGCACCAGGCAGCCACCCGCGCCTCCCATGCACATGATGCCGGGAATCCCCAGGTTCAGGTGGCCCGCTTTCTCCGTCAGGATCTCACCCGTGGAGCCGTAGATGAATGTCGCGCCGAAGGCGAACGCATCGATCAGGAAATTCAGCCACATATTCATTTCACGGTCTCCTTTCCTTTACGGAAATGCACCCGGTAGTTCAGGAAGAATTCACTGCCGATAATGAAGAAAAGGATGATGCCCACGATCACGTTGGGAAGCGCGCCGGGCACATCGAAATCCTGGCTGATCTGCGCGGCGCCCTGGTTCAGCACCTGAATCAGTCCGGAAGTGAGGATCATCGCCAGCGGATTGAATTTACCCAGCCAGCTGACCATGATGGCGGTGAACCCCTGTCCGCCTACGGAGTCGGCGCTGACAGAAAGATCCAGTCCCGCGCCGATCAGATATCCCGCCAGACCGCAGAGGGCGCCGCTGAGGATCATGGTGCGGATGATTACCTTTTTCTCATTAATGCCCACATACTGAGCCGTCCGCACGCTTTCACCCACTACGCTGATTTCATAACCATGCTTTGAATACCTCAGGTAGACATACATCGCGATGGTCAGCGCCAGCACAATCAGGATGATCAGCAGGTAACTGTTGTCGCCCAGCGTAGGAAGCTTGCCGGTTTTCATCTGGGGCAGCACGCCGGATCCGCTTGTGACCCAGATCATCAGGAAAAACGAGACCAGGAAGGTCGCCACATAATTCATCATCAGGGTAAACAGCGTCTCGTTGGTTCCCCATTTTGCCTTGAAAAGGGCGGGAATCGTTCCCCACAGAGCGCCGGCCGCCAGGGCCGCCAGAAGCATCAGAACGAGCAGCAGAGGCTCGGGAAGCTTGCCTCCCCAGTAAAAATCCACACCGATACAGGCCAGCACCCCGATCAGCGTCTGCCCTTCGCCGCCGATGTTCCAGAACCTCATCCGGAAGGCCGGGGTAAGCGCCAGGGAAATGCACAGCAGGATCGAAACGTTCTTCAGGAACTTCCAGAATTTTCTGGAGGTGCCGAAGGCTCCCTTGATGAAGGAATAATAGAAGTCCCCGATTCTTTCCGGTTTCTGCTGCAGCCTTTCGATCAGCAGAAACGCAACCAGGCCGCAGACTACCAGCCCCAGCACGACAGCGATCAGTCGGATCACCAGAGCTTTTCCCGGATGAATCGAATCCCGTTTGCTCAGATGGATCAGCGGCTCACGGACTCCGTTTTTATTTGCCTTGCTCAAGCGTCTTCCGCCTCCTTCCGCTCATCTGTCTTAACCATCAGCAGACCGATTTCTTCTTTGGTGGTCGTCCGGGCGTCCACAATCCCTGTCACCGCACCGCCGTTCATCACCATGATCCGGTCGCAAAGCTCCAGCAGCACATCCAGATCCTCGCCGACATAGATCACAGCCACGCCGCTCTCCTTCTGCCGGTTCAGCAGGTTATAGATCGTGTAGCTGCTTCCGATGTCCAGGCCGCGCACCGGATAAGCCGCCATCAGGACTTTCGGCGTATAGGCGATTTCCCGGCCGACCAGCACCTTCTGTACATTTCCGCCGGATAAGCGGCGTACCGGCGTTCCGACGCCCGGGGTCACGATCTCCAGATCCCGGATAATGGTCTCCGCCTGGGCTTTCGGTTTCTTTCTGTTCAGAAAACCCGCCGGCCCCTTCCGGTAGCTGCGAAGCATCATATTGTCTGTAATGTTCATACTGCCGACCAGGCCCATGCCCAGCCGGTCCTCCGGAACGAAGCTCAGGTGAATGCCCAGACGTCGGATTTCCAGCGGATCCTTGTCCCGCAGGTTCATCACCTCATCTTCGCGGAAGAGCACATCGCCGTCCTTTACCATTTTCCGGACAGCCTTGCTGCGCATCCCGCGGAAGTTTACACTATTCATATTCCGGTCGTGGAAGGCTCCCTTATCCGCCAGCGCGCGCACCTGCTTCATGCTCTTGTGGAAGAAGCTGACGGGCCGGTCTTTCTTCGGATTGAAGAAGGTGATCTTTCCGCTCGCCACAGGCTGCAGACCCGAGATGGATTCCAGCAGCTCGCGCTGCCCGCTGCCGGCGATGCCGGCGATCCCCAGGATCTCCCCGCCGTTGGATGTGAAAGAGATGTCTTTCAGCACGTGGATGCCTTCCGCGTTGTAAAGATTCAGACCTTCCACGATCAGCCGCGGAAGAGCGTTCACAGGCTGAGAACGATGGATGTTCAGATCGATCCGGCGCCCGACCATCATGGTAGTCAGATCCGCTTCATTCGTCTCCGCCGTTCGGACCGTGGCCACGTGCTGCCCCCGGCGCAGGATCGCCACCCGGTCGCTGACCTCCATCACTTCGTTCAGCTTGTGGGTGATGATGATAATGCTTTTTCCGTCCGTCCGCATCCGGCGCAGTACGGCGAAGAGCCGGGTGATCTCCTGGGGTGTCAGCACCGCCGTCGGTTCGTCCAGGATCAGGATATCCGCTCCGCGATAGAGTACCTTGATGATCTCCACCGTCTGCTTTTCGGAGACGGACATGTCATAGATCTTCTTCGCCGGATCCAGGTGAAAGCCGTAGCGGTCCGCGATCTGGTTCACCTCGGCGTTGACCGCCTTCAGGTTGTACTTCTCATCGCTTTGTGTGCCCAGAACCACATTTTCCGCGGCTGTAAAAAGATCCACAAGTTTGAAATGCTGATGGACCATGCCGATCCTGTGGTCAAACGCGTCCTTAGGGGAACGGATCACGACCTCTTTCCCGTCAATAAGGATCTCGCCCTCGTCCGGAAAATAAATACCGGCGATCATGTTCATCAGGGTCGTCTTTCCGCAGCCGTTCTCGCCGAGAATCGCCAGGATCTCGCCCTGATAAACGTCCAGGTCCAGATGGTCGTTGGCCAGGACCGTGCCGAACCGCTTGGTGATTCCGCGCATCTGAAGCGCCAGTTTTTTTTCCACGGTGTTTCCTCCGAAATCGTTGTCTTCACTTGATCAGCCATGGATCCGGAAGAGCTTCGGCTTCGGCCGAAAGGCTCCCTGCTATAACGGACACGGACTGCTGCCCCTCCCGGGGCAGCAGTCCGCTGTTTGTCAGCACATCTCCTTCCGGAAACCGTCCCCCGTATCCTGTTCCTCGGGGGTCGGTATTCCGGATGGGATTCCGGTCTTATTCTTCGCGCGCTTCGAAATAGGTGTTCAGCAGCTCGATCCCGTCGATCTGGAGATCGAAATACGGAGCGCTGCGGAATCCTTTTTCGGATTCATGGAAGTATCCGTCATAGACCGCTTCCTTCTGGAAGTCAGTGTCTTTCTCAAACAGGTACGTGGTGACCTTTTCACCGCCGACGGTGATGAAGTTATCCGCTTCCAGGTCGAAGACCTTGCGGGTTCCGGCGATCAGCTCAGCCTGGGCGGCATCGATGGCAGCCTGGGTTCCTTCGGCGGCAACCGCTTCATTCAGATCCGTAACGACGACGGAATTGGTGGTCATATCTCCTACCCAGTCCTTATCCACGGGTTCGCCCGCGATCACCTGTCCGATCAGATATTCGAAGTAGGGCTCCCAGTTGATCCGGCTGAAGACCAGATAAGTGTTGGGGCAGGCATCCTTGGTGGAGATGTTGTAGCATACATTGGGCACGCCGGCATTCTCGCAGGCCGTGGGGGCGCCCATGGAGTCCGCGTGCTGGGAGATCAGGTCTGCGCCGGCGGCGATCAGAGCTTCAGCCGCTTCCTTTTCCCACTTCTCATGGTACCAGGAACCGGTGAACTGCACCTTCATGATGACATCGGGGCAAACGCTCTTCGCGCCGAGATAGAAGCTGGTGTAGCCGGAAACCACTTCCGCGTAGGTGTAGGCGCCGACGTAACCGATCATGTGAACGTCGCCCTTCAGCTTGCCGGCGGCCTTCATTTCGTTCAGCTTCAGACCGGCGGCAACGCCCGCCAGATAGCGGCCTTCATAGATTGTGGCAAACGCGTTCGCCAGGTTGGGGAAATCTTTCACGTGGGCCAGGTCGCCCGTAGCGTGGACAAACTGTACCGCGGGATTCGCCGCGACCACATCGTCGGTATAGAACTGATGTCCGTAGCTGTCGAAGAACACGATATTGCAGCCCTCATCCACAGCATCCAGCGCGGTTTCGGCGCAGGCGCTGGATTCCGGCTGATTGCGGTAGAACTGCAGCTGGCTCTCGTCCATTCCCAGCGCGGCGATGGCTTCCCTTGCGCCGTTCATGAAGTTCAGGTCGTAGGTGGAATTTTCATCATGCAGAAGGATCACGCCCAGCTTGATGTTTTCCTTGGCGATCCCGTCGGCCAGCGCCGCGAAAGCGGTCAGACAAAGCGCCAGCGCAAGAATCAGAGCAACGATTTTCTTCATGGTTCTCCTCCTCTTTTTGTTCCTGTGGAACAAATTCTATTTGGATCAATCGTCATCCGGACGGAGAATGATCTGACCATCCTCTATCCGGTCCACGACAGCCAACGACTTCAGATGGATTCCCTGCTCCCTCAGCGCTTTCCCGCCGGGCTGGAATCCCTTTTCAACAGCGATGCCGACGCCGATCACCGTCGCCTTCTGCTGCTCGCAGAGGCTCATCATTCCGCGTACCGCCTGACCGTCTGCCAGAAAATCATCGATAATCAGCACACGGCTCCCCTCCGGCAGATACCGGCGTTCAATGCGGATCATATTCTGTGTTTTATGCGTAAATGAATAAACAGGAGCCTGGACTGTTTCCTGGCCCTGTACGGCGGTTTTACTTTTTTTTGCGAAAACAACGGGCAGATTTCCCATCGCATGCGCTGCGGCGACCGCCATGGCAATTCCGCTCGCTTCAACTGTCAGAACCAGATCCGGCCTGTCCGCCCGGAAAGCTTCCGCCCAGGCTTCGCCCATCGCATACAGAAGTTCCGTATCGATCCGGTGATTCAGAAACATATCCACCTTGACGATATCGTTTCCGATTCCCTTTCCTTCTTCCAGAATCTTCCGGCGCAGCAGTTCCATGGATGATCCTCCAAAAACACGAACGTTTACCGCGGCAACAATAAAATTATATGCCTTTTTCCCGAAGATTACAAGCCGGAACTTGATTCCAAAGGATTAAAACTTCCGTTTTTAGAGATTTGAGGTTCTGGTTTCTTTGTGGTAGAATGGAATCAGTGATCCAGGAGGAAAGGAATCTGTCTGATGAAAAAAGTGCTGTTGATCATCAATCCCATGGCCGGCACACGGCAGTGGCGCAGGACAATTCCGGAAATACTGACCATTCTGAATCAGGCGGATTATCTGCCGACCGTTTATCTGACCCGGGCGCGCGGAGACGGCGCGGCCTATACCGAAAAAGCAGCCGGGGAATATGATCTTGTGGCTGTCTGCGGCGGAGACGGCACCCTGAACGAAGTGATTTCCGGTCTGATCCGGGGCGGTCATCATACGACGGTCGGCTATCTGCCCGCCGGCAGCACGAATGACTTTGCTTCCGGCATCGGAATCAGCTCCAGCATGACGGAAGCCTGCCAGCAGCTGGTACGGGAAAAACCCCGGGAACTGGATGTCGGCCGCTTCGGGCAGGACGGTTTTTTCTCCTACACGGCTTCCTTTGGACTGTTTACGGCTGTTTACTATACGACCTCTCAGGCCGCGAAGAATATTCTGGGCCATGCCGCCTATATTCTGGAAGGGATCCGCTCCCTGGCGGATGTCCGGCCTGTTCACCTGAAAATTACGGCGGATGACGGGTGCTATGAAAACGATTATCTCTTCGGCGCTGTCTGCAACTCCACCTCCCTCGGAGGCATTCTGAAGCTGGCCGACCATGAAGTGCACATGAGCGACGGCCTTTTTGAGTCGCTGCTGATCCCCTTTCCGTCCGATCTGCTGGAGCTGAACCGCGTGCTGACCGCCCTTCGGTCCAAAAACTACAACGACCCCAGACTGATTTTTATCCGATCCTCCCGTTTTGAGATCGATGCGCCGGAAAATCTTCCCTGGACGCTGGACGGGGAAGAAGCATCCGCTTCTTCCCCGCTCGAAATCGTCAATCTGCATCAGGCTGTCCGGCTGGTCTGTCCTTCGTAACCAAGCTCAAACGCTTTTTTGTTCATTTCAAGGAATTGAGGCTTCACTGTTTTTTCCAGCGCCGCCAGCCACTTTTCCTTTTCCATTCCGCTGCAGGCCGCAAAATATCCCATCAGCACGATGTTGACGGCTTTTGCGCTTCCGGCCTCCATCGCCGGAGCCAGGGCGTCAAAATCATCCACATTGAATCCGTTTGCCTTCATCTCTTCCAGTACGTTCTCCGGATACGCTGCCGCTCCCGTGATCACCGGCATCGGATCGATCTGCTGCGTATTCACAATGATTCTGCCGCCCTTTTTCAGACAGGAGGCATAGCGGGCCGCTTCCAGCTTTTCAAAGCTGATGATAAAATCGCATTCCCCTTCCGTTACGATGGGGCTGTAAACCTTATCTCCGTAGCGGACATAAGTCACGACGCTTCCTCCCCGCTGACTCATGCCGTGCACCTCGCTGACCTTTACATCATAGCCTTCATCCGTCAGTAAAGTGCCAAGCAGTCTGGAGGCCAGCAGACTTCCCTGTCCGCCGACGCCGACAATCATTACACTGGTGGTCTTCATGCTTCTTTCCTCCCTCCGATTGCCCCGAAGGCGCAAAGCTGTTCGCAGACACCGCATCCCACGCACAGCGTAGCGTCAATACAGGCTTTCCCGTTCCGGAAGCTGATGGCCGGGCAGCCAAGCTTCATGCATTTCCGGCATCCCCGGCATTTTTCCGGATCCGCCGCCAGAGGCGTTTTCGGCTTCACATACTTCAGAAGGACACAGGGCCGCCTAGATATTATCACGGACGGCTCCTCCACGGCCAGTTCTTCCAGCACAGCCTCTTCGCAGGCTTTCAGATCATAAGGATCCACTACCCGGACCCGCTGAATGCCCAGAGCCCTGCATAAGGCTTCCAGATCCACCTTGGCCGCGGGATCACCTTTGATATTGTATCCTGTGGTGGGATTCTGCTGATGGCCGGTCATGCCGGTAATGCTGTTGTCCAGAATAATGACGGTGGAATTGGTCGCGTTATAGGCGATGTTGACGAGCCCTGTCATTCCGCTGTGCATAAACGTGCTGTCTCCGATGACTGCCACCGTCTTTTTCTCCGCTTCCTTTCCGCGGGCTGCGTTAAATCCGTGCAGTCCGGATACGCTGGCGCCCATGCACAGGGTGGAATCCAGTGCGTTCAGCGGCGCGACGGCGCCCAGGGTATAGCATCCGATATCTCCAAGAACGCTGATCTTATTCTTAACAAGCGTATAAAACATTCCCCGGTGAGGACAGCCGGCGCACATCATGGGCGGTCTTCCGGGAACGGAGGGCGAGGGGCCCTGCGGCTGAGGAGCCTGCAGCAGAAGTCCTTCCGACAGGAACGCCTCCCGGATGGTTTTCTGGCTGAATTCGCCGATGGCGGAAAACAGTTCCTTGCCTTTCACGGAAATCCCCAGGCTGCGGATATGGTTTTCAATAATCGGATCCAGTTCCTCAATCACATAGAGCTTTTTCACGCTGGAGGCGAATTCCTGAATCAGCCTGACAGGAAGCGGATTGGGCATACCGATTTTCAGAATGCTGACCGTATCCCCGAATACTTCTTTGGTATACAGATAGCTGCAGCCTGAAGTGATAATACCGATGTCGGAATGAGCGGCATATTCCGCGCGATTGTACGGACAGTCTTCGGCATACGCGGTCAGGGCGGCCGTCCGTTCCTCCACGATGGGATGGCGCTGTTTGGCGTAGGCCGGCATCATGATATACTTGGACGGCTGTTTCACGTATTCCTTCAGCGGAACGTTTTCCCTTTCGCCAAGTTCCACGGAGCACTGGCTGTGCGCGATCCGGGTGCACATTCTGAGAATGACCGGCGTATCGTATTTTTCACTCAGATCAAAAGCGGAACGGGCAAACGCGTAGGCTTCCGCGGAATCCGACGGTTCCAGCATGGGAACCTTTGCGGCGATGGCATAATGTCTGGAATCCTGCTCGTTCTGAGAGGAGTGCATCGCCGGATCATCCGCGACACAGATCACCATCCCGCCGGTAACGCCGGTATAGCTCAGCGTAAACAGCGGATCCGCGGCAACGTTCAGTCCGACGTGCTTCATGGCGCAGACGGAACGCATTCCTGCCAGACTGGCGCCGAAGGCCGCTTCCATCGCCACCTTCTCGTTCGGCGCCCATTCGGAATGAATATCATTGTGCAGAGCCAGAAATTCGGTGATTTCCGTGGAAGGCGTCCCGGGATAACTGGACACAAGTCCCAGTCCTCCGTGATACAATCCCCACGCTGCCGCTTCATTTCCGATCAGCAGTTTTTTCATGACAGATCTCTCCTCTCTCAGGATTTGTTCTGGGAATCAACCAGGCCTTCCGCCCCGTACTTCTTCCGCAGTGCCGGCTTTTCAATCTTGCCCGTCGCGTTTCTGGGAACAGGCGCCAGAATGATTTTCCGCGGTCGCTTATACCGCGGCATCCCCGTGCAGAATTCCTGGATATCTTCCACAGTCGCGGTCGCGCCGGGAACCAGTTCCACAATCGCGGCGGCAATCTCTCCCAGCCGCGGATCCGGAAGGCCGATGACAGCCACATCCTTGATCGGCGGATAGGCCGCCATAAAATTCTCAATTTCAACCGGATAGAGGTTCTCGCCGCCGGTGATGACCACGTCCTTCTTCCGGTCCACCAGATAGATGAAGCCTTCCTCGTCCTGCCGGGCCATGTCGCCGGTCAGCAGCCAGCCGTCCTTCAGGGTTTCCGCGGTCGCTTGCGGGTTATTATAGTAGCAGACCATCACGCCCGGGCCTTTCAGGCAGAGTTCTCCGACTTCGCCTTGCTGCACTTCGCTTCCGTCCGGCCGGATAATCTTAATCTGCCAGCCATATCCCGGTATGCCGATCGCCCCGACTTTTCGGACGTTCTCGATGCCGAGATGCACAGCCCCCGGTCCGATCGATTCACTCAGCCCGTAATTCGTATCATACTCATGTTTGGGGAAATACTGCAGCCAGCGCTTAATCAGACTTTGCGGAACCGGCTGCGCACCGATATGCATCAGCCGCCACTGATCCAGATGATAGTCCTCCAGCTTCAGCTCTCCGCTGTCCAGCGCGGTCAGAAGATCCTGCGCCCAGGGAACCAGCAGCCAGACGATGGTGCAGCCTTCGCTGCTGACGGCCTCCAGAATCGTTTTAGGCCGGGTTCCCTTCAGGATAACGGCCTTTCCGCCGCTGATCAGACTGCCGAACCAGTGCATTTTCGCACCGGTGTGATAAAGAGGAGGAATCAGCAGAAAGCAGTCCTCTTTGGTCTGCCCGTGATGCGCCTGCTCCACAATCGCGGAATGCATGAGACTGCGGTGCTTATGCAGAATGGCTTTGGGAAATCCTGTGGTGCCGGAGGAAAAATAGATAGCCGCCTCATCTTCCTCCGTCAGCCGGCAGGACGGAAAGGTGGAGCTGGATTCATTGATCAGCTCATTCAGATCCTCCGCGAA
>JAGCBO010000007.1 GCA_017652125.1 Clostridia bacterium
ATCCGGATTTTCAGCCGGGACGAGAAAAAACAGGATGACATGCGCCATGCCCTGCAGGCGGAGCCTCCGGAGGCGGCGAAAAAGGTTAAGTTCTACGTGGGGGATGTGCGGGATCCCCGTTCCGTGGCGGACGCCATGCCCGGCGTGGATTACATTTTTCATGCCGCGGCCCTGAAGCAGGTGCCCAGCTGCGAGTTTTTCCCCATGCAGGCGGTGAAGACTAACGTGGAGGGGACAGACAATGTGCTGCACGCGGCAGTGGCCGCGGGAGTCAAGCGGGTGGTCTGCCTGTCTACGGACAAGGCGGCCTATCCGATCAACGCCATGGGTATTTCCAAGGCGATGATGGAGCACGTAATTTATGCCAACGCCCGGGTGGCGGCGGAGCGGGGAGGCACCGTGATCTGCTGCACCCGGTACGGGAACGTGATGTGTTCCCGGGGCTCGGTGATTCCGCTGTTTATCGATCAGATCCGGGCGGGAAATCCCATTACGGTGACGGATCCTCAGATGACCCGCTTCCTGATGAACCTGGACGAGGCGGTGGAGCTGGTCCGGTTTGCCTTCGACCACGCGAACCCGGGAGACTTGGTCATCCAGAAGGCCGACGCCAGCACCATTGGGGATCTGGCGAAGGCGGTGCAGCAGCTCTTCGGCGACACGGGGATGAAGGTGATCGGCACCCGGCACGGGGAGAAGCTGTACGAGACACTGATGACCCGGGAGGAGCGGCTGCGGAGCGAGGATCTGGGCGGCTATTACCGGGTGGCGGCGGATAACCGGGACCTGAACTACGATAAATACTTCGTCGAGGGGAAGGTTCAGACTATGGCGGACGAGGCTTATACCAGCCACAACACCACCCTGCTGGACGTGGAAGGCACGGTCCGGAAGATTCTGACGACCGACTATGTGCAGGAAGAGCTGCGGGGCATCCGGCATAACTGAAACGGAAACAAACGATATTGATCCATGGAAAGGAGCAGGCGGCGATGGAACTGTACCGCTGGCAAAAGAATGCCCTGGCAGCCTGGCTGGGCCATGGATCCCGGGGAATTGTGCAGGCGGCGACCGGAACCGGAAAAACGGCGCTGGCCCTGGCCGCTGTGGATGAGCTGCTGCAAAAGCATCCGCGTCTGGCGGTCTATGTTGTGGTTCCGACGATTCCGCTGGCCAGGCAGTGGTATGAGGCGATACAGCGCCATATGCATTCCGAGGAGCTGCGTCCCGGGTTTGTCGGGGACGGTGTACAGGATGTAAAGGACCGCCGGGTGATCATCTATATTATCAATTCCGCGCGGACGGCGCTGGCTTTCCGGGCCCGGAAGGAACTGGCGCTGGGGCATCCGCTGCTGCTGATCTGCGACGAATGCCACCATCTTCAGAGCAGGCAGAACCGGCGGGTGTTTGATTTTCTCACTTCGGAAATAAAAGAGAGCGGGCGATATTTTTCTCTGGGCTTATCCGCGACGCCGCTGGATACGAACCATGATGAGGTGCTGACCGAAGCGCTGGGGGATGTGATTTTTCGGTATGAAGTCAACCGCGCTTCCCGGGACGGCGTTCTTTCCCCTTTTGTGGTCTGCGAGATTTCCGCCGGCTTTCAGGGAAAGGAAATGGCCCGGTATCAGCAGCTGAGCCTGGCGGTCCGGATGAATTACGCTCTGCTGGTGAAGGCAAGGCCGGATCTGAAAGGCCTTCCGAGGGAACGCTTTATGCGGGAAGTATCCCGGATGGCGGAAGCGGCGGCCATGAATCCCATGAATCCGGCGGCCGCTTTTCTGATCGCGACCTACGACCGGATTCAGCTGGTCCGCCTGGCGGAAGGGCGGCTGGTCTGCTGCATGGCGCTGCTGGACCGGCTGCCGGACAGCCACAGGATTCTGATTTTCTGTGAACGGGTGACGCAGGCGGAGCGGATCGTGCGGCTGATCCGGCGTCAATGGGGCAATGTATGCGGAATCTATCACTCAAAAATGAACCGGGACGCGCGGACGCGCGTTCTGCGGGAATTCCGGGAGCATGAGTTCCGGATCCTCGTCAGCTGCAGATGCCTCGATGAGGGGCTGGATGTACCGGATGCGGACACGGCCATTGTGGTCAGCAGCAGTTCCGTTTCCCGCCAGCGGATCCAGCGGCTGGGCAGAATTCTCCGGCGGTCGCCGGGAAAGAGCGCTGCCTGCCTGTATTATCTCTACATCCGGGAGTCCGCTGAGGACAGGGCTTATCTGCCGGGGCTGGAGGACATGGAAACCTTCAGCGCCCGGTACTGGCCGGATGAAAACACATTTACGGATGAATTCTATGCCTGCGCCTGCTGGCAGGTTGTGCGGGAAGCGAAAGAGAACGGCTATACGGAGGCGCAGATCCGAAGCCTGAGGAACTGTATGGAAGAAGGCCTGATCCGGGGGGATCACCTTTTGCCGAAACGCGTCATTCAGGAAAACCGCAGAACCGCGGAAACCGTGCATGCCCGCAATTACTGGAAAACCATGGAAGCCGTGGCAGGGAAAATGTGAAAAATGCTTCCGGAGCCGACGTTGCAAAGGGGTTTGTTTTACGTTATACTGCCGTTTGGGAATAAAACGCGATGAAAGGGGAAAACAAAATGAATTATGAGAATCTGATGAGCAGCCTGACACCTGTACAGAAGGCGCTGAAGGACGCGGCCGCGGCGGCGTCCCGGCAGCAGAAAAGCCTGCAGAAAAACGAGGATCTGGGCAATCTGGCGGAGATGAAAAAGACGCTGGCGGCGCTGGGAGAGACCGTCGCCGCGCTGCAGAACAGCGTGAAGGAAGCGGAAACGCTGCTGTCCGGGTTCGATACGCAGGAGTATTTTATCAGCGGCGAATTTACCCGCCAGCTGCTGGAAAGCTGCCAGGCGAAGGGGATTGACGTTCAGGGAGAAAAGGGCGTCTATCAGATGTTTCCCTACAAGATCCGGATCGTGGCGGATGAGGAGCACGCGGCGGAGGTCTGGATGGACCGGAAGAAAGTCTACAGCGTCCGTCCGTCTTACGTAGCGGAGACGATTCGCGCGGGACAGGCGAAACTGTACAGCGCGAACTTCAATGTTCAGAGCTTTATGGGAGATCTGGCGGAAGCGTATGAGACGGCCCGGCTGCGTGCGGATACGAAAACGGCCCGCGACGGCACCACCATCGCGCTGGCGAAAATCTACAAATATCTGGCGCCGACGGCCCGGGCGAAAAAGGACTATGACGCGCAGGCCTTTGCTTTTGATCTTGCCAGGGCTTATGAAAAGGGACCGGAAGCCTGGGTGACGAAGGACGGAAAACGGTTTGACCTGGGAACGAGCCGCAATGGCAGCGGCTACAGGGTGCTGAGCAGCACAGGCGTGGAGAACTATATCAGTACGCTTCGTCACATTGTGAATACAGAAGAGTAAGGATATCCGGGAGGCAGAGACGATGGCGGAAGCAGGAAACGCGGCGCTGGCCGCGCTGGTGGCGGGGCGTGCGCCGGAAGATGAAATGACGCTGGAACGCATTTCGGTCGGCGTGGATCCGCTGATTCATTTTCTGAGGGAACACTATCTGACGAGCTATATTCCCGCGGGCGGCAGCAAGATCAAGTTTCTCTGCGGCCAGCCCGGCAGCGGCAAAACCCATACGGCCCGGATTCTGGAGAAGGAAGCCCACCGGGAAGGCTATCTGACGGTCACCTTTTCCGCGCGGGAAGTCGCGATGAATGATTTCCGCGAGATTTACCGCCGGTGCCTTTCCCAGTGCGGACTGGACCGGATTCTGACCGGCTGCGCCGGGGAAATCATCCGCGGTATGAACGTGGATCCAAACGCGCTGGCCGAAGGTCAGACGCTGATGGATTATCTCAGCGAGCGGGGAGAAGGCGACGTGCTGGCCCGGAGTGACATTCGTTCCGCCCTGCGGAAGTTTTTCACCCGCAATCCGCTGCTGGACCGGGAATTCGCGGCCTGCTGTTCCCTGCTGACGGGCGATCTGCTGGGACATCCGGTGCTGGAACCGGCCAACCGCGACCTGATCAGGGGCTGGCTGAACGGAGATCCCGCCGTGAAAGCGGGGCAGATCCGCGCCCTCGGTATGACGCCGGTCGGCGTGACCCGGTTCAACGCCCGGCATCTGCTTCGGTCTCTGGCGGAAACGGCGCATCTGGCCGGATATTCCGGCGTCATGATTGTCGTGGATGACCTGGAAGCCCTGATGAACAATAAAGACGGAAATGGGATAAAGTATTCCAAAGCGAAACGGGAGGACGCGTATGAAAGCATCCGCCAGCTGATCGATGAGATCGACAGCATGCGGTATCTGCTCTTTGTTTTCTGTCTGAACCGGGAGCTGATGGACAATGAAAACGCCGGCATGAAGACCTATCAGGCGCTCTGGTTGCGCATTCAGAATGAAGTGGTCGGACACCGGTTCAACGGGTTTGCGGACATTCTGAACCTGGACCGGTATGAGGAAGAAAAGTGGAATGAAGGCCTGGTGATGGAGATGGCCCGAAAGCTCGCGGAAACGCTGACCGCCATGGGAGAGCCCAGAGAGGTGCCCTCAGAAGAAACAATCCATGGACTGATGGAACGGGCCCAGTATGGCGCGATGGGCCTGCCCTATATGGTGAACCGTGCCGTGGTGGAGGGGGAGGAAGCGGATGTTTGATTATAATGCGCGGCACATCATTGAAGCTTTGCGCTCAGGGGTTCCCTCCAGAGAGGTGGGAGAGTATTTTTCCGAATCCAGGCCGGGGATGCGCTCCAGAATTGAAGGCCGGCTGAACGCCGCCCGGGAGGGAAACAAATCCGGCGGAATGATTTTCACCGGGCGGTATGGCGAGGGGAAAACCCATATGCTGCATACGGCCTTTAACCTGGCGCTGGAGAACCATATGGTGGTTTCCATGGTATCCCTGGGCAAGGAAACGCCGATCGACAAGCCCTGGGAGCTTTACCGCAGGCTGATGGCCAACACCTGGCTTCCGGGTGCCGGCCAGCCGGGATTCCGGGAAAAGATTGAGGAAATGACATCCGGCAGCAGCCTCGCCACGGAGATGTCGGCATACGCCGCGACCGAGCTGGAAACAAACAGGCTTTATTTCCTGCTGCAGGCAATGACCAGAACCCAGGATGAGGAAGAGCGGGCGCTGTTCATGGCGGATCTGGAGGGGGACTTTGTGTCGCCCCAGCTGATTAAAAAGAGCTACCGGCGCATCAACGGGAAGGTTGCGAAGTTTAATGAAACCTTCAGCAAGACCAGGCACTGGGCGGATTATTATTTCTTCATGAGCCATTTTTTCCGCCGGGCCGGCTATGACGGATGGGCGATTCTGCTGGACGAGGCGGAACTGATCGGCCGGATGGGAAAGAAAACGAGACTGAAATCCTGCCTGCGGATCGGGGATTTTCTGAAGCCGGATCCGCGGCTGGAAAATACGGCGGTCTTTCTGGCGTTCAGCGCTTCCTATCAGGAGGACGTGATTGAAAAACGGAAAGAGTTCCAGAATGCCCTGGAGCTTTACGGAGAAGGAACGGAAGAGGAAAAGACGGCCACAGCGGTACTGAATGCCATTCTGAACGCACCCGAATTATCCCCCCTCTCCCGGGATGAAGTGATTCAGGTGCTGCGGGACATTGAACAGTTTCACGCACTGGCCTATGACTGGCATCCGGACATTCCGGCGGAGGAGATCTACCGGGCTACGGAAGCGGGCGGCTATCTGCTGCGCACAAAGCTCAGGGGCGCGATTGAACTGCTGGATCAGCTGTATCAATACGGAGAGGTTGGGAATATCCGGATCGGCAGACTGGACGATGAGTCTCTGGAGGAAGAACTGCCGGATCTGCCGGAAGAGGAGCCGGAATCCTGACCGGGCGGAACAGACAGCGGCGGACGGAGGAAGCGGAGCATTATGAAGATCCTGGTAACCGGAGCCGGCGGTTTTGTGGGCCGGAATCTGGTGGAGAACCTGAAAGCCCTGCGGGACGGGAAGAACCGGACCCGGCCGGGACTGGCGGTTTCCGAGATCATGGAATACGATCTGGAAAATACGCCGGAGGAGCTGGAGGATTTCTGCGCCCGGGCGGACTTCGTGTTCAACCTGGCGGGGGTAAACCGGCCGAAGGATCCTGCGGAGTTCCGGGCGGGGAATTACGGCTTTGCTTCCCGGCTGCTGGAGACGCTCAGGCGGCAGGGAAACCGGTGCCCGGTGATGCTGTCCAGCAGCCTGCAGGCAACCCTGGCGGGCCGGTTCGGCACTTCCGAGTATGGTCTGAGCAAGCGGGACGGGGAGGAACTCTTCTTCCGCTACGGGGAGGAAACCGGGGCAAAGGTGCTGGTCTACCGCTTTCCGAACCTGGCGGGAAAATGGGTGCGGCCGAACTATAACTCCGCGGTGGGGACCTTCTGCCACCAGATTGCCAACGATCTGCCCGTTACGGTCAATGATCCGGCGGTGGAGCTGGAGCTTCTGTTCATCGACGATCTGGTGGAGGAGATGTTCGACGCCCTGGAGGGAAAGGAACACCGGTGCGACTATCTGGCGGCCGGGGAGGAGGGTTACGACGGCCTGACGCCCCGGTGGAATCCCGAGGGGCGGTATTGCGGCGCGCCGGTGACCCACAAGGCGACCCTGGGGCGCATTGTCGAATGCCTGCGAACCTTCCATGATCAGCCTGCGACGCTTTTCATGCCGGCGATTCCTTCGGGCAGCTTTGAGAAAAAGCTGTATGCCATGTATCTGTCCTATCTGCCGAAGGAGAAGGTGGCATTTGACCTGGTGACCCGCTCTGACGCGAGGGGAAGTTTTACGGAGCTCCTGAAAACCGCGGACCACGGCCAGTTCAGCGTGAACATCTCCCGGCCCGGGGCTGTGAAGGGGCAGCACTGGCATAACAGCAAGTGGGAGTTCTTCATCGTGGTCAGCGGCAGGGGCCTGATTCAGGAGCGGAAGCTGGGAACGGAGGAAGTACTGGAGTTTCCGGTGAGCGGGGAGCGGATTCAGGCAGTGCACATGCTGCCGGGTTATACTCATAACATCATCAACCTCAGCGAAACGGAGGACCTGGTGACCCTGATGTGGGCCAGCGAGGTTTTCGATCCGGAGCATCCGGATACCTTCTATGAACCGGTATGAGGCGTAAGAGCCGGGAAAGAGGAGAGAGCAAATGGCACAGTGGCAGGAAAACGGCAGGCTGAAGCTGCTGATCATCGTAGGCACTCGGCCGGAGATCATCCGGCTGGCGGCGGTGATCCGGAAATGCAGACAGTATTTCGATACCCTTCTGGCCCATACGGGGCAGAACTACGATTATAACCTGAACGGGGTCTTCTTCCGGGATCTGTCCCTGGCGGATCCGGAGGTGTATCTGAACGCGGTGGGGGAGAACCTGGGGCAGACCATGGGCAATATCATCGCGAAGAGCTATGAGCTGATGACGGAGCTCCGGCCGGACGCGGTGCTGGTGCTGGGGGATACCAACAGCTGCCTGTCCGTGATCGGGGCGAAGCGCCTGCATATCCCCATTTTCCACATGGAGGCGGGGAACCGGTGCAAGGACGAATGCCTGCCGGAGGAGACCAACCGCCGGATCGTGGACATTATCTCCGACGTGAACCTGGCCTATTCCGAGCACGCAAGGCGATACCTGGCGGAATGCGGGCTGCCAAAGGAGCGCACCTATGTGACCGGGAGCCCCATGGCGGAGGTGCTTCACGAAAACCTGGAGAAGATCACGGCCTCGGATATTCACGCGCGGCTGGGGCTGGAAAAGGGAAAATATATCCTGCTGTCCGCCCACCGGGAGGAGAACATCGATACGGAGGAAAACTTCCGCAGCCTGTTCGGGGCGGTCAATCAGATGGCGGAGAAGTATGACCTGCCCATCCTGTATTCCTGCCATCCCCGGAGCCGGAAGCGCCTGGAGGAAAGCGGATTTCAGCTGGATCCCCGGGTGATCCGGCATGAGCCCCTGGGTTTTCATGACTATAACTGCCTGCAGATGAATGCCTTCTGCGTTGTGTCCGATTCCGGCACGCTGCCGGAGGAAAGCAGCTTCTTCACCTCCGTGGGGCATCCCTTCCCCGCGGTTTGCATCCGCACGAGCACGGAGCGGCCGGAGGCGCTGGACAAGGGCTGCTTCATTCTCAGCGGGATCGACGCGAAGGGCCTCTTGCAGGCGGTGGATACCGCGGTGGCCCTGCTGAAGAACGAGCCGGACGGCGGCGCGGTGCCGGTGCCGGACTATACGGATGAGAATGTGTCGGACAAGGTGGTCCGGATTATCCAGAGCTATGTGGGCGTGGTGAACCGGATGGTGTGGAGGAAACAGGTTTGAAGGAGCAGGTGCTGCATCACGAGGGAACCGTGGAGGCCCTGAACGGCATTACGCTGAGCGGGTGCGAGGGGATCCGGATCGGGGATGTGCTGTATCACCGGATCCGGCTGCGGGAGCGGGATATCCACTCCGACAGGGAACTGCTGAAGCGCTTTTTCCGGAAACTGCTCCGGGATCTGTTTTTTGCGGACGAGGATTTCGTCCGGGCGGGGGACGGGGACACCCTGTTTTACCTGGCGCCCTATTATCTTTTCCGGAAGGGTCTGCGGGAGAACTATGAGCGGGCGGTGAACCTGTCGGAGCATCACGTGTATCTGCGGCCGGGACGGAAGCGCTTTACCCTGAAAAGGCTGCGGCATCTGGGAAAGATGCTGGCCTGGACACGGGAGATGAAGGCCGCGCCCGGCATGACCCTCGCCCAGCGGCTGTACTACGCGGGGTATCTTCTGGAGTGCCGGGTTCGCTACGCGGCGGTGAAAGCGTATGAGCGGAAGCAGGGGCTCGCCTTCCGGCGGATGCTGGCGCTGAACGACGTGCAGTATCTGGACAGCTGGTTTACGCAGCATTTCAACCGGGAAGGCCGGGGAACCGTGACGCTGCAGCATGGCGTCTACTGCGCCAATTTCGACGTCTGGACCTATACCGGCTCCCACAGCAAAACCCTGCTGGCCAACAGCCGGTTTACGGTGGACGAGGGGAAGATCCTCGGATTTGACCACGATACAAAGGTGGTCGGCCTCTATACCTTCATCAACAATCAGCCGGAACCCAAAGCGCTGCCGGAGGAGCTGCGGGTCATCGGAGCCTTTCTGGACGACGATAACATGCTGGAGGACAACTTCCGCATGATCGAGGTGCTGCGGGATTACTGCGCGCCCCGGGGAAAGAAGCTGCTGGTTCGGCTGCATCCCACCAGCCATGAGGAGCGCTATGACGCGTACCGGGGTGAGCCCTGCGTATCCTTTGTGCCCCGGGAACAGCCGCTCTTTGATTTCTTCCGGGAGATCGACGCGGCGGTGGTGCGGAACACCACGGTGATGCTGGAGGCCTCCCAGTTTGGGATTCCCTCCTACATCATTCAGAATCCGGAGCAGGTTTTCGATATCTATCAGAATGTGGCGGAGCTGAAGTTCGGCACGGCAGAGGAGTTCGCCGCGCTGCTGGACCGGCCGAAGGAGGAGATCCGGCGGGATATCGAGACCGCCCGGGCGATCTTCGGCTGCCCGGGGGAGATTGCGGAGAATTACCGGCGGGCTTTCCGGGAGCTGGGCATCCGGTAAGCCGAAAAAATATGGATCCGGAACCGGGAAAGGAAAGAAGAGCATTGAGCAATGACAGGAAAGCGCTGAAAAGCGGGATCTGGTATACGGCCGCCTCCTTTCTCAGAAGGGGGATCGGCTTTCTGACCACGCCGATCTTTGTCCGGCTAATGACCCAGGAGGAGTTTGGGCTGTATTCCAATTATGCTTCCTGGGAATCCATCATCTCGGTGATCGTCGGCCTGGGGCTGGGCGCGACGCTGATTCATGCC
>JAGCBO010000056.1 GCA_017652125.1 Clostridia bacterium
AACCGCCAAAGCCGCCGCGGAGAAAGCGCTGGAGACCGCAAAGGCTGAAGTCAAGGAGCAGCTGGACAAGCTGACCTCGGAAAAGGACGCGCTGGCGGCGGAGCTGGCGGCCGCGAAGGAAGCCGCAGAAAAAGCCGCGGAGACCGCGATGGCTGAAGTCAAGGAGCAGCTGGACGGCTTAACCTCGGAAAAGGAAACCCTGACGGCGGAGCTGGCGGCCGTGAAGGAAGCCGCCGAAAAAACCCTGAAGGAAGCCGTCGATACCGCGAAGGCGGAAGCGGAAGCGGCGCTGAAAAGCGCGCTGGACTTCGACAACATGAATCTGGAAACGCTGCAGGAAGTCGTGAAGAAGCTGCAAGCGCCTCTGGAGAAGCTGGGTTATACCCTGCAGCTGGAAAAGAAAGCCGCGGAGTAAAGCCGGAGGGAACCCGCCGTCAGGCGGAAAACGATCCCTGAACGGTTGATCGGGAACCCCATCACGGACGCCGGGAAAACAGACCGGCGTCCGTTTTCGCGCTCCATATTTGTTAAGAAAAAATTTCAAATTCCTTGCAATTTGAAGCAATATGGAATAAAATAAAGTGATATAGCAGGCGATCGAGGGCAGCTTGCGGCCGGTACGCAAGCGCCGGGAGCCTGTGAAGGAGGGCTGGGCATGAAGGTAGTACTGCTGAAAGATGTAAAGAACGTGGGCAAACGGGATGAAATCCTGAATGTCAGCGACGGATACGCGCGGAATTTCCTGTTTCCGCAGAAGCTGGCCGCGGAGGCGACTCCGGGCGCGCTGAAGGAGATCTCCCGCAAGCGCGCCGCGCAGGACGCCCGGGAGGCGGAAGCCAGGGCGGAGGCGCAGGCGAAGGCGGCGCAGCTGAAAAACAAAGTGGTGACGCTGAACGTGAAGTGCGGGGAAAAAGGGCGGCTGTACGGCAGCGTGACCGCGGCGGAGGTGGCCGAGGCGCTGGAGAAGCAGCACGGGATCAAGGTGGACCGGCGCAAGCTGGATATCGGGGATCCCATCCGGGAGATCGGCGTACGGGAGATCAGCGTATGGCTGTACAGCGGGGTGACGACGCCCATGAAGCTGAACGTGGAGCCGATTGCCAAATAAAGCAGGGACCGGACAGACGGGCTGACGGATAAAAAGGGTACAGGGGACGGAGAGATGGAGATCCGGGATGATTTGAGGCATGCCGCCGTGCCGAACAGCGCGGAGGCGGAGGTCAGCGTGCTGGGAGCCATGCTGCAGAGCAGCAACGCGGTGCTGCGGGCGCTCGAGCGGCTGACCCCGGAGGACTTCTACCAGGCGGAGCACCGGGAAATTTTCTCGGCTATGGCGGAGCTGAACCGGGCCCATACCCCCATCGATCTGACCACCCTGAACGCGGAACTTCGGCGGCGGGGGACGCTGGACGGGGTTGGGGGCAGCGCGGCGCTGATCCGCCTGATTTCCCAGGTGCCGACCACGGCGAACGTGGACGCCTACATCCAGCTGACGCTGGAAAAGAGCACGCTGCGGCGCCTGCTGGAGGCGGCGCAGGCGATCAGCCGGGAGTGCTACAGCCAGATGAACCCGGTGCCGGAGGTGCTGGCCCACGCGGAAAAGGCGATTTTCGATATCGTGATGAACCGGTCCGACGGGGACACGCTGAAGCCCCTGGACCAGGTGCTTCTGAACACCTATGACGAGATCGAGAAGCTGGCGCTGCTCCGGGGGGAGATCGCGGGGGTGCCGACGGGCTTCATCGATCTGGATAACCTGCTGACGGGGCTGCACCCGGGCGAGCTGATCGTGGTGGGGGCGCGGCCGAGCATGGGCAAAACCTCCTTCGCGATGAATATCGCACAGCACGCGTCCCTGGCCCGGGGAAAGACGGTGGCGGTGTTCACCCTGGAGATGCCGCGGGAGCAGATTGCCCTGCGGATGCTCTGCTCCGACGCGAAGGTGGACATGCAGCGGGTCCGGACGGGGACGCTGACGGACGAGGACTGGATCCGGCTGGCCGGGTCCCTGGGGCCGCTGGCGGAGGCGCCGCTGTATATCGACGATACGGCCGGGATCACGCCGACGCAGCTGCGATCCCGCTGCCGTCGCCTGATGATGGAGCACGGGCTGGATCTGGTGGTGGTGGATTATCTGGGGCTGATGCACGGGGACGGGCGGACGGAGAGCCGCCAGCTGGAAGTCAGCGAGATCAGCCGCCAGCTGAAGGCGATCGCACTGGAGCTGAAGATTCCGGTGGTGGCCTGCGCGCAGCTGAGCCGGGCGAACAAGGACCGGGTGGACAAGCGGCCGGTGCTGAGCGACCTGCGGGATTCGGGGTCGATCGAGCAGGACGCGGACGTGGTCATGTTTCTGCACCGGGAGGAATACTATAACCGGGACACGGAGGATAAAAACATCGGCGAGGTGATCATCTCGAAGCAGCGCAGCGGTCCCCTGGGGACGGTGAAGCTGGCGTGGCTGAGCGAGTTTACCACCTTCACGAATCTGGCGCGGGAGAGCGGCGGGGGCGCAGCGCCCTTCTGATCCGCCTTCCGGGCCCTGAGGAAAGAGAGAGCGAATGGAACAGGTGACGGTATGCCGGCTGCAGCGGGATATGCGCTTCGAGGGCTTCCTGCTGATCCGGTCCGCGGAGAAGCGGAAGGATGTCAAGGGCAATGAATATGTGGACATGAACCTGACGGACCGGACGGGGGAGATCAACAGCAAGATCTGGAACTGGGACGCGGGCGCGGAGACGCCGGAGGCCGGCGGGGTGATCAAGGTCCGCGGGCTGATTCAGGAGTACAACGGCCGGCTGCAGCTGCGGGTCGAGCGGTGGCGGCCGGCGGAGGAAGGCGATCCGGTGGATATGAACGCGCTGGTTCCCTGCGCGCCGCGGTCGCCGGAGGAGATGCTTTCGCAGATCCGGGAGACGGTGGCCTCCTTCCGGAATGAGAAGCTGAAAAAGCTGACGGAGACGATGCTGGCCCATGTGCGGGAGAGCCTTCCCTGGTTTCCGGCGGCGCAGCGGATGCACCACGCGGAGCGCAGCGGCCTTCTGCACCATACGACGGATATGCTGCGCCTGGCGGAGGGAATGCTGGAGGTCTATCCCTGGCTGAACCGGGATCTGCTGCTCGCCGGGGTGATCCTGCATGATCTGGGGAAGATCGACGAGCTGAAGAGCGACCGGACGGGCAATGTGACGGACTATACCCGGGACGGGCAGCTGCTGGGCCATCTGGTGCGGGGGATCACGAACCTGCACCGGGCGGCGGAGGAAGCGGGCGTCACGGGGGAGACGGTGGTGCTGCTGGAGCATATGCTGCTGAGCCACCACGGGGAGGCGGAATTCGGCAGTCCCCGGCCGCCGATGTTCCCGGAGGCGGAGGCGCTGCACTGGCTGGATATTACGGACGCGCGGATGAACACGATGAAGGCGGTGCTGGATAAGACGCCGGAAGGCGCCTTCAGCGAGAAGATTTTCAGCCTGGACCGCCGGGTGTATCATCCGCTGTACACCGAGGACGCGGAATAAAGGGAACGAGGGGACGGCCCTTTTCGTTCCCAGGAGTGAATCACGGAGCCTGAACAGAGCATGAACCGGAATCGGGTTCAGAGGATGGAGGGGTAGAATCATGTGGAAGAGAAGGATGCTGTGTCTGATCCTCGTGCTGAGCGCGGTGCTTCTGACGGCCTGTCAGCAGCAGGAAACCTTTCCGAATCAGCCGCGGAGCGGGGAAAGCGCGCCGGCGGCGACGGCGGCGGTGACGGTGCAGTCCGAATCCCAGTCGCTGTTCGGCAACACGACGGTGGCGGCCACGGATTATGACAACGGCAGCTACGATCCGGCCTCGGAGGAGGGCGGGGATGAGGAGGAGATCCCCATGACCGCCCAGGAGAACGTTCTGACCCCGGCGCCGACGATGAAAAGCGAATACGCGGGAGCGACCCCGGTGCTGATCGATCCGGTGGACAAGCCCACGGCGACGCCGCTGCCGACGCTGAACTTCGGCTTTATTGCCTATGAGGCGCCGATGCTGCACATGACCTTCGAGGCGCCGAGCGGATGGCTGGCGGAGGAGACATCTTCGGACACCTTCACGCTGACGAATCCGGATCCGTCCATGGACTATGCGGCCCAGCTGGTGATCCGGGCGGTGCCGGTGGCGAAACAGTACAACAAGACGGAGCTGACGCGGGAGATCACCGGGGCCCTGGATACGATCAAGGGCGCGGGCTTCAAGCGCTTCGAGCCCTCGAAAACCGCGGGCCGGGTCTTCCTGAACAGCGACGGTATCTACGCGAACTACAACGGCACGCTGGAATCGGGCGTCAAGGTCGGCGGGCGGATCATCGCCGCCTGCGTGGATAAGACGCTCTACATTCTGCATGTATCGTTCCCTCAGGGATACCGGGAGTATTATATCAGCAACGTATATGACAAATTCCGCCATTCAGTGAAGCTGGGCGGAGCCACCGCGGCCAACTGAGTGCAGGAAGGGAACGATCGGAAGGACAGAACAGGCGATGAATAGAAGGGTTCGGTTTCTATCTCTGCTGCTGGCACTGGCATTACTGCTCCCGGCGGGGCTCTCAGCCCCCGCGGCGGCGGAGACGGTATCCCTGCGGGTGATCCTTGCGGGGATCCGGACGCAGGACGGCGGGCAGGTCCGGGTTCCCCTGACGGGATCCTTCCGCCTCTGGCAGAACGGCCGGGAGGCGGGCAGCCTGCAGGCGGGCGGATCGCCGGCGCTCCTGAGCGGAACAGATCCGATCCGGCTGGAGCCGATGCCGGAAACCTTCACCCCCGGCTGGGATCTGACCCCGGCGTACCGCACGCTGAAGGATCTGACGGCGGGAGAAAACACGGTGGAGATCCTCCTGCAGGAGGGCACCGCGGCCCTTCCCGGCCTCCGGACAGACGCTGTGGCCGATGCGGACAGCTCAGCGGACCTCCCGGCCGGTTCCGCGGAGGAGACCGGCGCGGCCGGCGGGATCACGGACGATTCCGGCTTGGGCGATGCAGCCGATGCGGCCGATGATTCTGATGCTTCGGAGAC
>JAGCBO010000057.1 GCA_017652125.1 Clostridia bacterium
CGGGAGCCCAGGCCGGAATTTAAAATCAACGCTTTCATAAAATTTTACCAATGGCCCTTTTCCAGGGCTTCCCGCTTTTTTTCTCTTTCCATTTCCATCTTCTGGTACTGCTTCCAGTCCTTTTTATCCCAGATCATCCCGACCGTGAAGCCGAAACAGCCGCTGAAAATGATTCCCACCACCAGCCAAACCCAACTGACCATCTGTTGATCACACCCTCCCCGCCGGTCCGGGCGGTTATTTCTGTGTTTCTTCTTTATCCACCTTTACGTAATCCACGTCGCCGATCTCCCCGATCCGCTCCTCAAAGCCCTTTCGGTCAAACAGTTCCTTCATTTTCAGCTGAACGGCGTCCTCCCGGGAAACGCTCACGTTATAATACAGCCTGCCGTCGATCTCCGGATGATAGACGTAGTCCCGGTACAGAGGATAATGGGCTACTATGTATTCGATCTTCTCCGGATCCTGCAGCATGTTCGCGTTGGACTCCCCGTTAAACAGGAAAGCCGTCTGCTTTCCGGTGGCCGCCACCGCGTTACCGGACCAGGTGTAGAAGCGCCGGTCCTCCACCTCGGAATCCTGCGACACCAGCACCACATAGTTTCCGCCGGCCGCAATATCCTCTATTCCCGCTACATCGTGCTGGAAGGCCAGCTGCCGGTACCATTCCGCCTGATAGTTCAGATACCAGGTCCCGAAGTGAAAAATGCCCAGCACCACCGCGAAGACGGCAACGGGCCGACGCAGGCTCCGGATCGGCAGGCTGAAGAGCATCATCGCCGTGCCCAGCCCCAGCAGCATGGAATCCCGGCCGTTCACTCCGGTCAGCGCCAGATAGGCTTTCTGGCGCACCGCCGTATAGGGAAAGAAGCCCGCGATCAGCAGCAGCAAGCCGAACAGAAAAATCACCAGATCCCGCCGCCCCGCCGGCTCTTCGGCTTCGGTCCGCCGCTTCCGGGTCAGGAACAGGATTCCGCCGCAGAGCGCCGCAGCCGCCAGCGCCGCCATGAAGGCCGTATTATCCGCCAGCACCATGTTCAGCATGTCCAGCAGGATGTTTCTCACGGTCGCCGGAATGGCCGCTACCGACCAGGCCAGCCCGCTCAGAGAGATCAGATTGTATTCCTCATATTCCAGACCGGATACCGGGAAGAACACCTTGCCCAACCCGTAAAACAGAATGGGCAGCAGCACAAAGTCCAGATATTTCACCCATTCCCGGGGTTTGATCCGGATCATCATATACAGAAGCACGCCGCCGTACATCACCAGGTTCGAGTTCAGCGTGAAGCTGAGGAAAAAGATCGCCAGCACCCCCAGGCGGATCCCGATCCGCTTCAGCTCCTCCAGATGGCCGAACAGCATCCAGGCGCCGATAAAGAACAGCATCATTCCCAGCGCGTAGGGATAATTGGCCAGCAGCACCCGGGCGTCGTTGACCGGCACTGCCATGGTCAGCACCGTGATCAGGAAAGCCTCCTGCCTTCTCAGCTCCCGGACCCGGCACAGGGTCAGATACAGGAAATCATAGGCGATGAAATAAGTGAAAAAGGCCAGAATCCGGTACCCGTATCCCGGCAGCCACCAGACCGCCTCGATCACAAAGGAATAGTAAGGCCGGCCGGACTGCCAGCCTTCCAGATCCTTCGTCACCGGATCCCGCATCCAGGAAACCCAGTCGTCATGAAACGTGCCCGTCAGGATCAGCATCAGGCCGTGAATAAGCAGATACACCCCGAACAGCTTCAGCCCATCCCGGAACCAGGCTTTTTTCCACAGCGATTTCATACGCGGTCCTCCTTTGGATCGTGGGTTTCCGTCGGTCCGCCTTTCAGCGGTTCTGCTCCAGATACCAGGCGGCCAGCGCCAGATCGCTCAGCTCGTCGATATCCACGGAATGGCTCTTTTCCATGATATAGGGCAGCGGATTGTCGTTGAAGCTCAGACGCTCATCCACCTCGCCGATGGGATTGATGTAGATGCAGCCGTTGACCCGGTAGTAGGCGGGCATATCCTGCCGCCGGCAGGTGCTGGAAACGGAGAGCAGCGGCTTCAGCCGATCCCCTTCGATGGACCGGATCAGGATGGGATGATTCTCCGCCTCGCTGACAGAAACCAATCCCACGCCGCCCGCATCCAGATAGCGCTCGATCGCCCCGTCGATATCCTCCGCCGTCCGCAGCGGCTGGGTCGGCTGTAAAAGCACAAGATGGTCAAATCGCTTTCCCAGGGACTCCAGCGTCTTCACCGTATGCACGATGGCGTCGATCGTGCGGGAGGTATCCGCCGCCAGCGCCGCCGGCCGCAGAAAGGGCACCTCCGCCCCGCAGGCCCGGGCCACCGCCGCGATCTCCTCATCGTCTGTGGACACCATGATATAGTCCAGGTACCGGCTCTTTTTCGCCGCCTCGATGGTATAGCCGATCAGCGGCTTTCCCTTCAGGTCGATGATGTTCTTCCGGGGAATGCCCTTGCTGCCTCCCCGGGCCGGAATGACTGCCAGAAAGGTCTGATTTCTGTCCATGCTCCCGTCTTTCCCCGCTTACATATCGCGGTCCACAAAATGCTTCTGAATCTCCGTATTCCAGAAGGCCGGCTCCCGTACGATGTCCATGAACAGCTCCGTGCTGTTCCCCTTGCCGAAGACGAAGGAGGACCGCCGGTAGGAGGGGGTCTTTTCAATCGCCGCCAGGATGGCTGCCGCGTCCTCCTCCACATGCTGCAGATTGTCGTTCTTGCTCAGGGCATAGCGGCCGCTCTGCCGCGTGCCGATATCGATCGCGGGCACGCCGTAGATCCCGGATTCCCGGATCCCGGCGCTGGAATTGCCGATCATGAACTCCGCATGCTTCAGGAGCACCAGGAAGTGCTCGAACCGCAGGGACGGGAAAAGCCGGAACCGCGGATCGTTCTCCAGCCGCCGGTACTCGTTCAGGATCACCTCGGATCCCAGATCGTTGTTGGGATAGACCACCACGTAGTTCCGGCCGCTTTCCAGCACCGCGTCCACCACCCGGCGGATCTTCCCTCCGATGATGTCGTACTCCGTCGTCACCGGATGATACATGAGAATCCCGTAGCGGTCAAAGGGAATGCCGTACCGTTCCTTCGCCTCCGCCAGGCCGGGCAGCCGGTCGCTCATCATGATGTCGATATCCGGCGAGCCGATTACGAAGATCCGGCTCTCCTCCTCGCCCAGCTGGATCAGCCTCTCCCGGGCCTCCTCCGTGCAGACGAAGTGGACGTGGGCAAACTTGGAAATCGCGTGGCGGATGCTCTCGTCGATGGTCCCGGAAAGCTCGCCGCCCTCCACATGACCCACCAGAATGTTGTGCAGTGCGCCCACCACCGCCCCGGCCAGAGCGTCCATCCGGTCCCCATGCACCAGGATCATGTCGGGCTTAATATTTTCCACATAGCCGGAAAGCATGGAGATCGTGTTGCCCAGGTTCACGCTGGCGTTCTGGGTCTGGCTCAGCCCGAAGGCGATATAGATATGCTCGTAACCGTCCTTCCTTACCTCGTCATAGGTGCTGCCGAACCGCTCCGACAAATGCATCCCGCAAACGAAGACATAAACGCTGAACTGATCATCCGCGTCCAGCGCCTTCATCAGCGGCTTCATCTTTCCGTAGTCCGCCCGGGTTCCGGTAATAAACAGGACCTTTTTCTTCTGCATGTTATTCCACCATCGCCCAGGTCAGCTGGGTATCGTTCGGGATCTCCGTTTTCGCCCGGCGCCCCAGGAGGGCCTCATACTGCTCCGCCGGGATCTCGCCGGTTCCCGGACGCTTGACCCACAGGTTTTCCCGGGTGAAGGGCTCGCCGGCCCGGACCGGCTGAATGGTGACGGCGGTGGCGAAGGCAAAGTCGATGGTGACCTGCTCCTCCTTCGCCGCTTCCTTCTTTCCGCCCATCATCTTCGGCAGATCCTTCGCCGCGCCCACCAGCTCCGCGCAGGCCTGCTCGTCCATAGAGCAGACCACGTCCGGACCCGGTCGGGATTTGACGTCGATAAAATGCCGCTCCACCAGGACCGCTCCCAGCGCCATGGCGGCGATACAGGCGGTATTGGTCAGAGTATGATCCGACAGACCGACGGGCACGCCGGGGAAGGCCGCCATCATCTCCTGCATCGCGCCCAGCCGCACCAGGCGGGGATCCGTAGGATACAGGTTTGTGGTATGCATCAGGGCATAGGGCACCCCGGCCTCCTCCAGGATGTCCACCGCTTTCCGGATGCTGGGAATATTGTTCATCCCCGTGGATACGATCATGGGCTTGCCGAAGGAGGCGATATGCCGGATCAGGGGATAATTGTTCAGCTCGCCGGAACCGATCTTGTAGGCGGATACGCCGAAGCGCTCCAGCCGGTCCGCCGCCGCCCGGGAAAAAGGCGTGCTCAGGAACACCAGCCCTTTGCTCTGCACATAGCGCATCAGCTCGTATTCCTCTTCCTCGCTGAGGGCGCAGCGCGCCATCACGTCGTAGATGGATACGTCGCTGTTGCCGGGGATGACCTTTTTGGCTGCGTGGCTCATTTCATCCTCCACCACATGGGTCTGGTGCTTGATGATCCTGGCCCCGGCCCGGGCAGCCGCGTCCACAATCAGCTTCGCCACCTCCAGCGATCCCTCGTGGTTAATGCCCATTTCCGGAATGACCAGAGGCTCCTCCCCGATACCGATCCGCAGATGCTCGATTTCAAAGGTGCTGTACATTCGCTGTCTCCTCTTTCCCTTCACACAGCCGAAAGGAGCGCTGCTCTCCGGCGCAGTCACAGCGCTCCTTCCGGGTTGAACTGATTACTTCTTCGGGTGCCGCCGGGCTTCGATAAACTCCTGCTTCAGCCGCCACTGACCCCAGCTGTTCTGCTCAAACAGCTCCTTGTTATACAGCTTGTCCAGGGCTTCGTAAAACTCCGGAATGGTCATGCCGGTAAAGTCGCAGAAGTCCTCCACGATCTTCGGGTCCACGTTGTGGTCCCGCTCCTCCGCCAGCTTCACCGCCTCTTCCCGGGTCAGCAGGCCGTAGCGGACCCAGCGGGCCGCGTAGTCCGTCGCGTAAGCATGGCCGTACTTGGGGAACTTCATCCAGGCGTTCAGCAGATAGCCGATGCTGTCGATCTGGTTGAAGTTCTCGACATGATTCGTCCGGTCCCACTCGTGGGTCAGATCCTTGAAGCCCCGCCGTTTCGCGAATTCGTAGTTCTTCACTCCGTTCCATTCCACGAAATAGCTCAGGTAGATGGGCTCCAGGCCGTTGAGCATCTCCCGGGAAGGCGCTTCCAGATAAACCAGCTCGTCCCGCGGCACGCCCGCGTCCACCAGCTCCTGCAGATCCACTCCCGGCGCCACGCCGTTGAACACCTGCTCCCGGGCAGAATAGGTTTCCTCGTCATCCACCCCGCCGTATTCGTAGCTCACGTTCTCCCCGTACACGAGCAGCGGAATCTTCAGCGCCGCGGCATAGTACAGCGGCACGGTATAGAGCAGCCGGTCCACATACCACAGGGGACGGCCGTACTTTTCAAACATATAGCGGGAGATGATCTTCCCGGCCCGGCGGTTCGGCTTGAACGCCAGCAGATTGCAGCCAAAGGCTTCGGAAATGTTCTTCACATTATGCTTGCCCGCCTCGGTCATGGTGTAGAAATCCTCCACCGTGATCAGCAGAGGGTTCATGTTCATGAGCTCCTTCATGACATAAACCTGATAATGGCTGTCCTTCCCGCCGGAGACGGCGATGATGCAGTCATACTGACCGGGTTCCTTCCGGCGGTATTTATCGCAGAGAACCTTCAGCTCCTCCATCCGGGCATCCCAGTTCACCGTCTTTTTCTTTTCATTATTCTGGCAGGCGATGCACACGCCTTCCTCATTGAAAGTAATCCCCGGCCGGGTATCCGGCATAATACAGTGGGTGCAGAATTTC
>JAGCBO010000058.1 GCA_017652125.1 Clostridia bacterium
ATGTTCTCCAGGGCGGAAACGCATAAAAGGCCCAGCAGCAGCGCCGGCAGGCTCAGCAGCAGCGCCGGCAGGGAGGCTGGGAGGCTGATGCCCCATCCTTCCGGCAGCAGGGCCGCCAGGATCAGCATCGGAACGGCCCGCATCAGGCTTCCGGTTATTTTTTGGGCCATGATCCGGACATAGTAAAAGCCGTACAGGTCGACCGGCCGGCAAAGATCATAGGCAATTCCGCCGGTGCGGATTTTATCCATCAGATCCGGATCGCTGGCCAGCAGCATCCGGAAAAAAGCCTGCTGCAGCCAGACATAGGTCACCACATGGCTGAGCGGCATGGCCTGGGGTTTGTTCATATATAAGGCGCGGTACAGGGCGATCAGAATCAGACCGAACATGACCTGACAGATGATGCCGCCGATCATGGCTCCCCGGTACTGGGTCTCCATTCTGCGCCGGAGGCGGAATACTGAAAGATAGGTTCTCATAGGTCCATCTCCCGGTACATCGAAGCAATCAGATAATCAATATTTTCAGGCTGAATCGTCATTTCCCGGATGGTTCCGGCCTGCTGCAGCCTCTGCAGAATATCGGGCGTCGGAATCACCTGCGGGGAGTATTCCACCCGGAGGAGGTCTCCCTCCCGGGAGATTTCAGCTCCGGGCAGCTCCGGAAAAACATCCGGCTGTTCAAACCGGACCGTGACGGTCCGGACCGTGTCGTACCGGCTCAGGAGCGCCGGCAGACCGCCGTCATACAGCTTTTTTCCGTGACCCAGCACCATGACCCGGGAGCACAGGGCGGCCACGTCCTCCATATCATGGGTGGTCAGCAGCACCGTTGTTCCGTGTTCCCGGTTTTCCCACTTCAGAAAATCCCGCAGCGCCAGCTTGCTCACCGCGTCCAGCCCGATGGTGGGCTCGTCCAGAAAGAGCAGCCCCGGCCGGTGCAGAAGGGATCCGCATAATTCTGCCCGCATGCGCTGGCCCAGGCTCAGCTGTCTCAGGGGCGTGCGCAGAAGGGAATCCAGCTGCAGCGCTTCCGTCAGCTCATTCAGCCGGGAGCGGTAATCGGCTTCCGGAATCCGGTAGATTTCCCTCAGAAGGTCATAGCTGTCCAGGATCGGCACATCCCACCAGAGCTGCATCCGCTGACCGAAAACAACGCCGATCCGGCGGGCATGCTCCCGGCGCTCCTTCCAGGGGATCCGGCCTTCGACCAGAACCTCTCCGGAATCCGGCGTCAGAATACCGGAAAGGATCTTCACCGTGGTGGATTTTCCGGCGCCGTTGGGGCCGATGTATCCGACCAGTTCCCCCCGGTCAATCTGAAAGGAGAGATCCTGCAGCGCTGAAACGGTGTCCCTCTCCCGCAGCAGGCGCCCTTTCTCCCGCTTTTTCCGGACTGAGAAGGTCTTCCGCAGGCCGCTTACCTGAATATACTTCATCCTTCGTTCCTCCGTATGGCATAAAGCATATTTTACGTGATTCTCCCGGGCCCGTCAACCGGCCGGGTTTCGGGTTTTCCCGGCTTTTCCGGCTTCTGCATCTCCTGAAGCATAAAGCTTCCTGACAGTGGGCTGGGGAGCCCATAAAATGACCATCGTCATCCGGGGAACCCGCAAGAACGCGGACCGCAATCGTTGCTGACGGCCTGTTTTCCGGGATCACCTCGGTTGGCGGCCTTGGAATTGGCATTGTGATTGGCCTGGCGCTGTACTTCCGGATGAAGAAAAGGAACACGATGAAGGAAGAAGCCGCTCAGAAAGACAATGTTGGCGCTGTGGATGGCGTTGAAGTCGAGCAGATCATTGCGCCGGAGCATATGTACCGGTCAAATGACTGAACAGGCTGTAACGAAATGCAATTTGCCGCGACTGGTCGATGAGTGCAAAGGGATGACCTTGGCAGAGGCGGAAGGAAGAAGCATTGGAAGCTGTCCGGTTGAAAAAAACGCTGTTTTGATTTATGATACAGGGCGGAATCACCCATCTGTTCCGGAGGCATGCTGCATGAGAAAAAGGTTTAAGGTTCTGCTGGCCGTCCTGTCGCTGCTGGTGCTGAGCGCCTGCGCCGGTTCCCCCGCGCCGGACGCCGCTCGTGAAGCGGTGGTGCTGGGCTTCAGCCAGCTGGGGGCGGAGAGCTCCTGGCGGATCGCCAATACAGCCAGCGTGAAGGCGGCGGCCGAAGAATACGGATTCGGTCTGATGGCGGAGAACGCGAATCAGAAACAGGAGAAACAGATTGACGCCATCCGGTCCTTTATCGCCTACCGGGTGGATGTGATCGCCTTTTCTCCGATCGTGGAAACAGGCTGGGATAACGTCCTCGCGGAAGCCCGGCAGGCGAAGATCCCGGTGATCCTGGTGGACCGGATGATCGACAGCCCGGACGAAAGCCTGTATACCGCTTTTGTCGGAGCGGATTTTTACGCGGAAGGCCGGCGGGCGGGGGAATATCTGCTGCGGAAGGCGGACGCCATTCACGCGGAGCATCTGCGCGTGGCAGAACTGTGCGGGACGCCGGAATCCACCCCGATGCGCGACCGTCAGCGGGGCTTTCTCGATGTGGTTGAAAAGGATGACCGGATCGAAATCCTGGAAAGCCTGAACGGCGACTTTCTGCGCAGCAAGGGCGAGGAATGCATGAAAACCCTGCTGGAAAAATACGGCGTCGGCGGGATCGACGTGATTTACAGCCATAATGACAGCATGACGCTCGGCGCTCTGGATGTGCTGGAGCAGTCCGGAGCGGCTCCCGGCCGGGATATTCTGATGATTACGGTGGATGGGGAGAAGGAAGCGGTCGACGCGCTGAAGGCCGGAAAGATCAACTGCGTGGTTCAGTGTACGCCGGATCTGGGAAAGGATCTGATGGAGCTGGTCCGCGGGCTGAAGGAAGGCCGCGAGATCCCGCGGATCACCCATCCGCAGGAAGGCGTCTTCTGCGATTTTGATGATCTGACGGATCCGTCCGTAGAGGGGTTCTGAGGTGAGGGATTCTGAGTGGAGGGATTCGGATGCGCAAAACGGGAGGGCAGACCAGTCTGCTCCGGCTGATCCGCCAGTTCACGACTTCGACGACGGTTCTCCTGACGCTGCCGGTGCTGATCGGCCTGGTGACCGTGGTGATCTACAGCAGCCGGACCAGCGCGATTCTGCGGCGGATGAACGCCGCGGCGGAGCTGAAGCCGGTGGTGGAAACCTCTCTGGCGGAGGATCTGTTCTCCGTGGCCGCCGGCCGGGTATCCTATGAAAAGAGCGGGGTGGAAACCCGTCTGGAAAGGACGAACGCCGCGCTCGACGCGCTGCTGGCGGAGACGGACGGAAACGGCCATCTGCAGCTGACGGTCGCCCGGCGGACCATGGATACGCTGGCCCAGTATGCGCACAGAATCCGGGACGGGATGGCCGGGGGAGAACCGATCTCCGAAATGGAGACCGTGGTGGATGAAGTCCGGAATGTCGGCCGCCTGATCGCGGATATGATTGATTCCTTTGTGGCGGAGGAAATCCGGAACGCCGGCATTGCCGGCTCCCGGCTGGAAAAAATCGTCTGGGGCGCGGCCGCGATGGAAGGGATCCTGCTGATTGCCGCCTGGTGGTACAGCCGGGCTGCTTTCCTGAAGCTGACGGGAGAAATTTCGACCGCTCTGCAGCGCATGGAAGGAACGGTCCGGCGCATCGCGGAGGGCCATTTCCGCGACCGCGTGCGGAATATCCATGTGGAGGAAATGCAGGAGCTGGCGGATCAGATCAATCTGATGGCGGTCCGCCTGGAGGCGCTGCTGGAGCAGACCAAACGGAATCAGGATCATCTGGCCAAGGCGGAGCTGCGCACGCTGCAGGCGCAGATTAACCCTCATTTTCTCTATAACACCCTGGATACCATCGTCTGGCAGGCGGAAGGCGGAAACGGGCCGGCCGTGGTACAGCTGACCCGGAGCCTGAGCGATTTCTTCCGGATCAGTCTTTCCTCCGGGGCGGACTGGATTCCGGTGACGCAGGAGCTGCAGCATGTGTCCGCCTATCTGAGCATTCAGAAGACCCGGTACCGGGATATTCTGGATTATGAGGTGGATCATCCGGAAGGGCTGGATTCCACCTATATGCTGAAGCTGCTTTTGCATCCTCTGGTGGAAAACGCGCTCTACCACGGAATCAAGGCAAAGCGCGGCGGCGGGCGGATTTCGGTCCGCCTGCGCCAGGAAACGGGCCTGCTGATCTTCACGGTGGCGGATACCGGGAAGGGTATGTCTCCGGAGCAGCTCTCCGCCGTGCAGGCGATGCTGAGCAGCGGCCAGCCGACGGTTCAGGCCGCCCTGGAACCCGGACGGAGCGGATTCGGGCTGCGCAATGTGCATATGCGCATCCGCCTGTATTACGGGAAGGAAAAGGGCCTGCGCATTCAGTCCGGCCCCGCCGGAACGGAGGTTTCCTTTACGATTCCGATCCGTACAAGAGAGGAGATCAATCATGACGAACGTGTTTCTCGTGGATGATGAGATCGCGATCCGTGAAAACCTGAGAAATTCTTTTCCCTGGGAGGAGAACGGCTGCCAGCTGGTCGGGGAGGCTCCGGACGGGGAAATGGCGCTGCCCATGCTGCGGGATCTGAACACGGAAATCCTGCTGACGGATATCCGCATGCCCTTTATGGACGGGATGAAATTATGCGAAGAGGTTCAGCGAACCATGCCCTGGGTGGAAAGAATTATCCTGAGCGGGCATGATGATTTCGACTATGCGCGAAAAGCGATGAACCTCGGCGTGCGGGAGTATCTGCTGAAGCCGGTGACCGCCGGCGAGCTGGCGGCTGCGCTGGACCGGGCGCGGGGCCGGATCGAGGAGCGCAAAAGGGAACGGGATAATCTGACGCATCTCCGGGAGCGCCTGCTCAGCGGCAATGCCTTTATGAAGGACAAACTGCTGGCTTCCCTGTTCACGGAGGAGGGGGACCCGGCGGATGACGACGCGGTGATGACCCAGCTGCGGAAACTGGGGCTGAATCTGTCCGCGCCCTGCTATGTGGTGCTGGATATCAGCTTTGAGGCCGACGGAGACCGCCGCATGGCCTGCCGAAGCGCCCTGGCCGCGCTGGCGGAGCTGAGCCGGGGCACGGTGTTTATCTGTTCCGGCGCAAAGGGAGCCCGGGCGCTGGTGCTGGGGGATCACCCGGAGGACGCGGAGGAACGGGCGTATTCCTTTGCCAGCTCCGCGATGCATCTGCCCGAGCTGGAGGCGGAGGAGCATCTGCTGATCGCGATCGGGGAAACGGTGGAGGATTTCCACGCGCTTCGCCAGAGCATGCGAAGCGCCCGGCATCTGCGCCATCTGCAGACCGCCAGCGGCCCGGCGCCGAGATCCATTATCGGAGGAAGCTCCCGGGGCGGAGGATACGGGGATCATGCCGTCGGGAAGGCAAGGCTCTATCTGGAGGAGCATTTCAGCGATCCCAATCTGATGCTGCAGGACGCGGCGGAAGCGGTTCATCTGAGCCAGAGCCATCTCAGCACGATTTTTTCGCAGGAAACCGGCGTAACCTTTACCCAGTACCTGACCGCCCTGCGCATGGCCAAGGCCCGGGAGCTGCTGGAAAATTCCGGCCTGCGGAGCAGCCAGATTGCCCAGGACGTCGGATATAACGATGCTCATTACTTCAGCTATCTTTTTAAAAAGTCCACGGGGATGACCCCCAGCGAGTACCGCCGGGAAAGGGAAGCGGCAAAAAAAATTCAACCGGAATCGTAAAATATTCTACAATAGACCCGGAGCACAGCTGTAAAAAACGGAAAAATTCCCACCAAAACCGAAATCCTCTGTATTTTCATGATCCCGGAATCCGCATATAATAGGATCATCAGATGGCAGGAATGCCAAAATAAAAAAACGGAGGAAAGAACCATGAAGAAAATCGTTGCTCTGGTACTCGCTCTGGCGATGATCCTGACCATGTCCGCGGCTCTGGCTGACGGAATCAAGGTCGGCATCATCAACCTGGATCCCGCTGAATCCGGATATCGTGAGGCGAACGTGAAGGATCTGCAGAACACCTTCACCGCCGAGAACGGCTATGACGCCACCTTCATCACGGCTCCCACCGCTGACAAGCAGCTGGAAGCGGCCAACACCCTGATCAACTCCGAAGTGAAGTACCTGCTGGTCTCCGCTGCGGAAGCGACCGGCTGGGACGATGTGCTGGCGGCCGCGCAGGAAGCCGGCGTCAAGGTCTTCCTGTTTGACCGGATGATCGATTGCGATCCGAGCCTCTACACCGCCGCGGTCGTGTCCGACATGGCCAAGGAAGGCGAGACGGCTGTGGCCTGGCTGGAGAGCCTGGGTCTGGAAGAGTACAAGATCCTGCACATTCAGGGACAGCTGGGCAGCGCCGCTCAGATCGGCCGCTCCACCGCCCTGCAGAACAAGTGCGCCGCGGATGACAAGTGGACCATCGTTCGGGAAGGAACCGGCGGAGACAGCTGGGATCCCAACGAAGCCCGGAAGATCGCTGAAGCGGCCCTGAACGCCGGCGAAGACTTCAACATCGTTTACGCTGAGAACGACGGCATGGCGGACGGCGTGGTTGCCGCTCTGGACGCTGCCGGAAAGACCCACGGCGTGGATAAGGACATCATCATCATGGGCTTTGACTGCAACAAGTGGGCCCTGCGGAAGCTGCTGGCCGGCGAGTGGAACTACGACGGACAGTGCAGCCCCTTCCAGGCTGGCGTCATCGACGGCATGATCAAGAAGCTGGAAGCCGGAGAAGCGATCGAAGGCCTGAACGAGCTGAACCAGATCATCTCCGAGGAGAAGGGCTTTGATGCCCGGACCATCACCGAGGATGACATCAATACCTACGGCCTGGGTGAATAATCCGAATTTGATTCTGATCGGATGAGGTAAGACTGGCGCGGTGTGGAGCGTGGAACAATCCGCGATTCACACCGCGCTCTTTTTGAAAGGAGATTCAGGATGCAGGACGGAATCGTATTGACCATGCGGGGAATCTATAAAAGCTTTCCGGGCGTGCGGGCACTGCAGAACGTGGATTTTACCCTGCGGAAGGGAGAGATTCACGCCCTGATGGGAGAAAACGGCGCCGGCAAATCCACGCTGATTAAGGTGCTGACCGGCGTATACGAGAAGGATGCCGGCGAGATCCGCGTGGAAGGCCAGGACGGCCCTGCTGACATCCGGTCTCCTCAGGACGCGCAGAATATCGGCATCAGTACGGTGTATCAGGAAATCACGCTGTGCCCGAATCTTTCTGTGGCGGAAAACATGTTCATCGGGCGGGACAAGGGCGTCGGAGTCCGCTGGAAGGACATGGAAAAGAAGGCGGGCGATCTGCTGAAAAGCCTGGGCATTCCGGCCCGGCCGAAACAGCAGCTGAGCTCCTGCTCCATTGCGGTGCAGCAGATGGTGGCGATTGCCCGGGCGGTGGATGCCGACTGCAAGGTGCTGATCCTGGACGAACCCACTTCCTCCCTGGATGACAAGGAAGTGGAGATGCTTTTCGGCCTCATGCGGGATCTGAAGAGCCGGGGCGTGGGTATCATCTTTGTGACGCACTTCCTGGAGCAGGTTTATGCGGTCAGCGACCGGATTACGGTGCTGCGGAACGGCGAGCTGGTCGGGGAGTTTGAAGTGCAGAGCCTGCCGCAGGTGGAGCTGGTTTCCGCGATGATGGGCCACGCGCTGGCGGAGCTGAGCGATCTGGATAAGCAGGGGAGCAGCGACGCTCTTTCCGGAGAGGCTTTCTATGAAGCCAGCGGCCTGAGCTCGGCGGAGGCCCGGCCCTTCGATTTCCGGATCGCAAAGGGCGAAGTGAACGGGTTTACCGGCCTGCTGGGCTCCGGCCGGAGCGAGAGCGTCCGCGCGATTTTCGCGGCGGATCATGTCACGGGCGGCCATGTGAAGGTGAACGGAAAGCCGGTGAATATTTCCAAACCGGTTCAGGCCATGAAAGCCGGAATCGGATACCTTCCGGAGGACCGGAAGAGGGACGGCATTATTGCGGATCTGAGCGTCCGGGAGAATATCATTCTGGCGCTGCAGGTGATGAAGGGCTTTTTCCATCCGCTGAGCCGGAAGGAAGAGGAAGCCTTCGCGGATGAATACATCAAAACCCTGGAGATCAAAACCGCCAGCCAGGAGACGCCGATTAAGAGCCTGAGCGGCGGCAATCAGCAGAAGGTGATTCTGGCCCGGTGGCTTCTGACGCATCCGCAGTATCTGATCCTGGACGAACCGACCCGGGGCATTGATGTCGGAACCAAAACGGAAATTCAGCGGCTGGTGCTGAAGCTTGCCGAGGAAGGCATGTCCGTTACCTTTATCAGCAGCGAAATTGAGGAAATGCTCCGGACCTGCAGCCGGCTGATTGTCATGCGGGACCGGAAAATCGTCGGGGAGCTGACCGGAGATCAGCTGAATCAGGACACGGTGATGAAGACCATTGCGGGAGGTGAGCAGGCATGACGGGAAAACGCAGAAAAGGCGGCGTCCTCTCGGATCTGATGATTCCGCTGATCGCGATCGGAATTCTGATCCTGTTTAATCTGATCCGGGATCCGGGCTTTTTCAGTATCAGTCTGTCGACCAATAACAGCGGCAACGCGGTTCTGACGGGCAACCTGATCAGTATTATTGACAGCGCGAGCGAGCTGGCGATTATCGCCATGGGCATGACGCTGGTGACCGCCGCGACCGGCGGTCAGGATATCAGCGTCGGCGCGGTCGGCGCGATTACAGGCAGCGTTTTTGTTCAGGTGCTGAAAGGCAGCGGGGATATCACGGCGGGTACGGTGGTGCTCGGCTTCCTGGCCTGCTGCCTGGTGACGGTTCTGTTTACGAGCTTTAACGGCGTGCTGGTCGCGTTTTTCCGGATCCAGCCCATGATTGCGACGCTGATCCTGTTTTCCTGCGGCCGGAGTATCGCCTACTGGATTACCGGCAGCGCGACGCCGCAGCTGGAAAGCCCGATTATCAAGGCGATGGGCATGACCATTCCGGGCATCCCGGTTCCGACGCCCATTTTCATGGTGATTCTGGTGGGACTCCTGCTGCTGCTTTTCTTTAAGACCAGCAATATCCGGCTCTATACGGAAAGCGTGGGAATCAATCAGGGAGCCAGCCGGCTGAACGGCATCAATCCGACCCTGATCAAGCTGCTGAGCTTCATCGTTCTGGGAGTCTGCGTGGCGGTAGCCGGTGTGATCAGCACCTGCCGTCTCGGTCAGGTGAGCCATAAAACGCTGCTGATCGATATTGAAATGGACGCGATTCTCGCGGTGGCGATCGGCGGAAACAGCCTCGGCGGAGGCCGCTTCCGTCTCAGCGGAAGTATTCTGGGCGCCTATATCATTCAGATGCTGACCACGACGCTGTACGCGATGAGCGTGGCTCCGGCGAACGTGAAAGCCTATAAAGCCATCGTGATTATTCTCATCGTGGTGGCCGGATCCCCCGTGATCAAGACGGCGCTCTCCTCGTTCTGGCACCGGCTGAAGAATAACCGGGCCGGAGCCGTCAGCAGGGAGGTGAACTGACATGAAACGCAGAGAACCTTTCACGGACAGTCAGCTCCTGATGAGCATCGCTATCGGAATCTTTGTCGTCATGTACGGCGCGGCCATGATTTTCATGGGCGGAGGTTTTCTCAAATTCCAGCAGTTCTTTGACCTGCTGAATGACAACGCCGCGCTGATTATCGTCAGCTGCGCGCTGAGCATTGTCATGATCGGCGGCGGTATCAATATCAGCGTCGGCGGCGTGATCGGACTGACCGTCATGAGCTGCGCCCTGTACCTGAACGGGACCGGGATCGAAAGCGCGTTCGGAAGCACGGCCATGGCGCTGCTTCTGTCCCTCGGAATCGGCCTGGCCTTCGGCGTCGGTCAGGGCTTCCTGATCAGCTATCTGGATATTCAGCCTTTCATTGTGACGCTGGCCGGCATGTTCCTTTCCCGGGGCCTGACGACCATGCTGTCCATTAATCCCGTGAAGGTGACGCACGCCGCTTTCCTGGACGTGGCCAAAACCAAGCTGCAGATTCCGTTCCTGGGCTATACGGCGCAGAACGGAAATCTGATTCCGGCCAAGCTGGAAACCGGGGCGATTATCGCGCTGTGCGTGGTGATCCTCAGCGCGCTCATGCTGAAATACACCCGGCTGGGGCGCCATACCTACGCGCTGGGCGGCAATCAGCAGAGCAGTCTGATGCTGGGCATCAATGTGAGAAGAACCCGTTTCCTCACCTATGTGATCAGCGGTCTGCTGAGCGGACTGGCCGGCTTTGCTTTCCTGATGCATAAACCGGCGGGCAATTCCAGCGTGGCGGCCCGGATGGAAATGGACGCGATCGCGGCTTCGATTATCGGCGGCACGCTGCTGACCGGCGGTGTCGGCAATGTCATCGGAACCTTCTTCGGAGCGCTGATTCTGGCGACCATTCAGAAGATCATCGGTCTGAGTCCCCTGAACGAGAGCTGGTGGCAGGAAATGGCCAGCGGCGCGATGCTGGCGCTGTTCATCCTGCTGCAGAGCGTGGTGCTGAGCAACAGGGGCAAAAAGGCGGAAAACGCCGGAAAAATGAAGCTGAAAAAAGAATAGGCCGGCGAAGCCGGCAGTTGAAAACGAGCCCTCAGGTCCAAGGCCTGAGGGCTCGCGGCGTTTACAGAAGGGGAAGCAGTTCGGCCCGGACGCCGTCCATCCGCGGATCGGATAAACCGAAATCCATTTCCCGGTAGCTCCAGGCGCAGCGGGAGATGCCGTACCGTTCAAAGGTATCATGGATCATCCGGAACCATTTCACCGTATCCTCCGGGGCGGCCCGGTCAATCACTCCGTATTCCCCGCAGTAAAGCTCGGCGCCGTTTTTCCGGGCGGCTTCCAGGGCCGGAGCAAACAGTTTGTCAAAATAATCCTCCGGGATGGCCGCCTCATCGAAGGAGAGGCGGAAGGCCGTATCCATCTCCGGCACCCAGGGCGCGCCCTGATGGGTAAAGCGCAGCGGCTCGTAACAGTGGAAATTGTAAATCACCCGGTCGTCCGCGGGGGGATTGAGCGCCGGAACCGCGTGAGCGCTGTTGTTATGATATCCGCCGACCAGGATCAGATGCTTCGGAGCGATCGCCCGGATCCGCCGGATGCAGGTATCCGCCACCCGGTTCCAGGTGTCCATGAACGCCGGATCCGTGACCTCGTTCAGCAGCTCGAAGGCGATGTGATCCGGGCTTCCCGCGCAGCGGGACGCGATCTGCTCCCAGAGACGGTAAAAACGCTCCTGATAGCGCTCGCTGCTGAAAAAACCCGTTTCCTGTTCATCGGCGTCGAAGGAGAACCCCGCGGTCTTATGCAGGTCAATGACCAGATTCAGCCCGTTTTTCCGGCACCATTCCGCCGCCCGGTTGATCCGGTCAAACCCGTCCGTCCGCCAGGCTTTTCCGTCGGCCTCTTCCAGTATGTTATAATCCACCGGAAGGCGGACATGATCCAGCCCCCATTCGGCGATCCGGGCGAAATCCTCCTCCCGGATAAAGCCGTTTAACCTCTCTTCCGAATAATCGCACTGACTCATCCAGCCGCCCAGGTTCACTCCCCGGGTGAAACCCAGCTCTTTCAGCATAACCGTTTCCTCCGTTTTTTCTTCATCATATCAGATCCGGACATCCGCGGCAAGCGTTTACGATTTACTGCCGTTTCCGCTTTGCGTGTTCTGAGCGCTCCGGGAGCCTTTCCGGACCATAAAGGCCCGCATGACTTTGGCGGCCGTCCGGTACGGGAAGGGCAGCAGCGCCCTGTCCGCCTCCTTCAGCTTTTCCCGGATGGCGATGGACTGGGGACAGTGCTTCTCGCACTGCCCGCAGCCGACGCACTGGGAAGCGAAAGCCGGCGTCTTCGTCAGCGCGACGGTCTGCATGAACTGCTTCCGTCCGTCGAGTTTGGATTCCGTGTACATGGTGTTGTAGCTGGCAAATATTCCGGGAATATCCACCCCCTTCGGACAGGGCATGCAGTACCGGCAGCCGGTGCAGCCGACCTTCTCGTGAGCCTGGATGGATTGCTTCACCGTATTCAGCAGGGCAAAATCCGATTCCGTGAAGGCTCCGGCTTCCGCCTGATCGGCGGTCCGGGTATTCTCGGCCACCATTTCCACGGAGTTCATGCCCGACAGCACCACGGTAACTTCCGGCTGATTGTACAGCCAGCGGAAAGCCCATTCCGCCGGCGTCCACTTCCGTTCGTGGTTCTCCATGGCTTTCCGGGCGTCCGCCGGCAGCATGCTGACCAGTTTTCCGCCCCGGAGGGGCTCCATGATGATCACGGGGATGCCCCGGGCCGCGGCGGCCTTCAGGCCGATGGCGCCGGCCTGCGTGGTTTCGTCCATATAGTTGTACTGAATCTGGCAGAAGTCCCAGTCCCAGGCGTTCAGCACCTTCAGAAACTGATCGGAGTTTCCGTGGAAGGAAAAACCGATGTTCCGGATGGCGCCGGAAGCCTTCTTTTCCTGAATCCACTCCGGCAGGCCCAGAGCGACCAGCCGGTCCCACTGCGCGGAGTCGGTCACATGATGCATCAGGTAATAATCAATATGATCCGTCCGGAGGCGGGAGAGCTCTTCCCGGAAGATTTTTTCGGCTCCCTCCGTGCTTTTGATCATGTACTGGGGCAGCTTGGTGGCGATCAGCACCTGATCCCGCAGGTGATTCCGCTCCAGAACGGCGCCGAGAAGCGCTTCGCTGCCCGGATAAATATAGGCGGTATCGTAATAATTCACGCCCGCGTGCCAGGCGGCCAGAATTTCCTTTTCCGCCTTTTCCAGATCCAGGCTCGTGCCTTTGCGGGAAAAACGCATGCATCCGTAGCCAAGGACGGACAGATCCTGCCCGTATCGGTCTTTGCGGTATTTCATAGAGCCATCCTTTCCGGCCGGGCCGTTCGGAGGCCCGCCGCCTTTGATTTCTTTGCTTTTTCCGTGAGAAGATTAGCATATTTCCGCATGCAGGGCAAGAGCGATCTGAAATCACCGAATTGACACATTTTCTTTAAGAAAATGTAAAAATTAGCCCCGCAGTATTTGACATGTCGTGACTTCCTATGGTAAAATCTTTTCAGATTCCTTCCGGGAATGTTAAGATTCTTGTATGGGAGATGAAATGATTTGAAAAAATTACTGAGCCTTCTGCTGATAGCAGTCATTCTTCTGGGTTCTGCTTCCGCAATGGAAAGCGGGAAAATCGTCATCAAGGGTACAGAAAAGCGGAATATTTCCGTTCATGCCACCGGCGATAATACGGTCGAAGCGGGCATCAGCCCCACCACCGGTGAGAATCTGGCCGAGCTCGCCGCCACGCTGCAGCTCCCCGCGACCTTTGGCGGAATGATCAAGACCGGGAAATACTATCCCGTTCTGGTTCAGATCTCCAACCCCAACGGCGGCATCGGGCAGAACGCTCCCTGGTTTGCGTCCTACTGCGACGTCATGTATGAGACGATGCTGAGCGGCGACGGGATTACCCGTCATACGGCGGTGTTCAATAACGCGCTGCCGGAGATGGTGGGGCCGCTGCGGAGCATCCGGACCCATCACCTGGCGATTCAGGCGGAATGGAACTGCCCCTATTTCTTCCATGGCAAGCAGGATATGTATGTGGACCCGCTGATGATCGAGCTGAATAAAGCCCGGCCGGGAACGACCTACAGCCGTAAGCTGAATACCGTGGGAATCCTGTATAACGGAACCGACGGCAATTCAAAGCCCTACAAGTCCGGCGACCGCCATTTCCGCGTCAACAAGACGCAGATTGACGCGCCGAACAACGCCGGCTACAAGCTGGCGGAGATCGTGAAGGAAGTTTCCCCCGCGGACTGGGAGTTCAACAACCACGCCTATGTCTTCACGGACAATCTGCCCCTGGGCGGAGACGACGCTTCCTTTATCTATGTGAACTGGCAGCAGGCGGTGAACAACAGCCGTCTGGAATACGATCCGGAAGCGAATGTGTATGAGCGCTATGTCTACCTGCCGGATAACAGCAACCGTTCCGCCCTGTATGACGAACTGACGCTGAGCAATCCGCAGCTGGTGAACCGGGACAAATCCGGTGAAGGCACGTTCACCTTTGAGATCGAGCACGGCAACCCCATCACCTTTACCAACGTGATCGTCCAGTATGTGACCATCGACTGGGACGGGCAGGGAACCAAGTTCTTCCCGGCCGGAAAGAAGGACGGCACCGGCAACGCGGACTACTTCATGGGCGGCAAGCATTATCAGGGCGTATGGAAGCGGAGCAGCATCTTTGACCGGACGGTGTTCTACGGTCCGGACGGATATGAGATGCCCCTGCTGCGCGGAAAAACGCTGATTATCATGATGGATACGAAGCAGAATCGCAGCGTGAGCTATGATCCGTAAGAGAGAAACTGTCGGTCGAAAGGGTGTTTCGCGTGGGTAAGAAGATTCTGCTGGTGGATGATGAGCCTCTGATCCTGAAGGGCCTGAAGTATACCCTTGAGCAGGAAGGCTATGAAACGGATAGCGCCATGGACGGCGAAGAGGCGCTGGCCAAATTCGATGCCGGCTGCTTTGACCTGATTCTGCTGGATGTGATGCTGCCGAAGATGGATGGAATCGCGGTCTGTCAGCGGATCCGGGAGACCAGCGATGTTCCCATCATCATGCTGACGGCCAAGGGCGAGGATATGGATAAGATTCTGGGCCTGGAATATGGCGCGGATGATTATATGACCAAGCCTTTCAACATTCTGGAGGTCAAGGCCCGGATCAAGACCATTTTCCGCCGGGTTTCCGGCGGCGGCACGCAGCAGGAACAGCGGGTGGTGCGCGTTCACGATATGGAAGTGAACCTGGTCAAGCGCAACGTGATCCTGGGCGGACGGGATGTCAAGCTTACCGCAAAGGAATTTGATCTTCTGCAGATGTTTGTAACCAACCGGGGAACGGTTTTCAGCCGGGAGCAAATGCTGGAAAACGTATGGAAATACGATTATGCCGGGGATGCGCGGACGGTGGATGTGCATATCCGGCGCCTGAGGGAGAAGATCGAGCGGGATACCTCCAAACCTGAATTCATCTTCACCAAATGGGGAGTGGGTTACTATTTCACGGACCAGGATTAAAGAACGGTTTTTCGGGGCCAGCATCAGGTGGGAAATCCTGCTGGCCTTTTTTGTCGTTGTGGGCGTTTCCTTCGGCGTGGCGGCGACCATCCTGACGGATGTGGTCCGGGATTTTCTGTTTGAACAGAGAACCCGGGAGGATGATCAGATGACCGGCCGCGTGGCGGAAGCGGTGGCTTCCGATCTGGACGGGCTGTCCGTGGACAGCCTGAACCGCACGCTGCAGAGCAACGCGGAAGCGATGGAGGGGCGGCTCATGGTGCTGGATCCGGACGGAAAGGTTCAGTTTGATACCTTTGGCACGCTTTGCGGGCGCCGGCTGGATCTGGAGGAAGTGCTGCAGGTGCTGACGGCCGGCAAAGTGGAGGCCTACGGGATTTATACGCCGGGCCGGGAAACGGTGGAGCGGATGAGCGGGGAGACCGGCGCGGAATACCTGGCTTACTGCGTCCGGGAGATCCGGATCGGCGAAAGGCGGCTGGGAGCGATTCTGTTTGTCAGCCGGATCCAGGGTCTGATGGACTCCATGAACACCGTTCAGTGGAAGCTGGTCACGGTTTTCATGATTATTGTGATCGTTGCGCTGGTTCTCGCGCTGATCATCAGCCAGGTGGTGACCAAGCCCATCATGGACCTGAACCGGACCATGAGAAAGATGGGAAAAGGCGACCTGAGCGCCCGGGCAGAGATCCGGGGCAGCGGCGAAATGCGGGAACTGGCGCAGACCTATAATACCATGGCGGCCCAGCTGGAAAACCTGGACAAAACGAGAAATCAGTTCGTATCCAACGCGAGCCATGAGCTGAAAACGCCCCTGGCCACCATGAAAATCATGCTGGAAACCCTGATGTATCAGCCGGATATGCCCCAGGAGCTCCGGCGGGAGTTCATGGAGGATATGAACCATGAGATCGACCGGCTGACGGGGATTATTACGGATCTGCTGACGCTGACGCGGACGGATGCGCAGGCGATGGAGCTGAAGAAGACCTCCGTGGATCTGTCGGATCTGACGGAGGAGATTGTGCGGCTGCTGAGCCCGGCGGCCAAACAGCGGGGCCAGACCCTGACCTGCGAGGTGGAAAAGGGGCTGACCATGATGGGAGACCGGGACCGGCTGCATCAGGTGTTCTCCAATCTGACGGACAACGCGATCAAATATACGCCGGACGGAGGAAAAATTCATATTGCGCTGCATCTGGACGGAAACGAGCTGGTCTGGCGCGTGCGGGATAACGGCGTGGGAATTCCGCCGGAGGACCAGGACCATGTGTTTGAACGGTTTTACCGGGTGGACAAAGCCCGGAGCCGGGAAACCGGCGGCACGGGTCTCGGTCTGAGCATCGTCCGTCAGCTGGTCACGCTGCATGGGGGCACGGTCACGGTCCGGTCGGATCCGGGACAGGGCTCCGAGTTTATCGTGCGGCTGCCCCGGGAAGGAGCGTGATGACATGAAGCGTTTTCAGCGGAAAATCGGCTGTCTGCTGGCGGTCCTGATTCTGCTGCCCGCCCTGACCGGCTGCACGCGGGTCCGGGAGGAAGAGCGGGAACCCGCGCCGGCGCTTTCCATGCCGGAAGTGCCCTGGGCTGCGCCGGACGGGGACGGAGTCGTGGGGCAGGAACGGATCGCCATGCTTTATCTGAACGGAAGCGGCAGCCTGCAGATGATCCCCCGGGAGATCACGCTCCCGGTTGCGGAGCTGCATGATCTGGTCAAAACCCTGGTCACGGTGCTGCTGAATTATCCGATGGACAGTGACATTACGCCCTGGGGCGGGGAACGGACGATCACCCTGTACGGGAATCAGCCGGTGGAGGTCAGCGGCAGCATCTGCACCGTCAACCTGGGAACGGCCGCGCTGCAGCTTGGATCATCGGAGTTTTATCAGATGTGCGTGGGCCTGGCCACCACGCTCTGCTCCCTGGATGAAATCAGCTTTGTGAATGTGCTGGTGGCGGATCAGAGCGTAGGGCTGGATGTCAGCGGTACGCTGCCCATGGGCAGCCTGACCGGCCATCCGGATGAAAACCTGCCCGTGCTCTGGGAGCAGATGGAAGCGAAACGGGTCCCGCTGGGAGAGGATGCTTCCCAGATCCCGCTGAGCGCCATGGCCACCCTGTATTATCCGCTGACGGACGGGCAGGGGATCGGCTGTGAAAACCGCATTCTGAACTTTGGGGGCCAGACGCCCCGCCAGCTGGCGCTGGAGCTTCTGCAGGCAATCGGCGACGTGCGGAAAAACCAGATCGGGTCGGCCGATCTGCCGGATCTGGCCGGCGTGATGAGCTATGACCCGCTGACCAGCGAACTGACGGAGGGAGGAAAGCTGGTCACCCTGTCCTTCCGGCGGGAGATTGACGGGCTGCTGGAAGCCTGGCAGACGGATCTGCCCAGCCTGGCGGCAGCGGTGACCATGACGCTGACCACCTTTATGCCCGGCGTCAGCGCTGTCAGCTTCCGGGTGGAGGACACGCCCCTGACGGAGCTGAGCGGCGCGCCGGGACAGGTGACCGCGCTGGGCGGCCTTTTCCGCAGAAGCATGTTTCAGTCCTGGCTCCGGGGAAGCGCGGTGGTCTATTTTTCCAGAGACGGAAAACTGAAGGCCTGCCAGCGCCCGATGAACCGGCAGCGGACCGGAACGCCCAGAGCCCTGCTGACGGAGCTGATGAACGGACCGACGGCCCGGGAAAAGGCGGGCGGACTGGAAGCCTCCATGCCGCCGGAGCTTCGGGAGGATGATATCCTGGGCATCGCCGCGGCCGGGGACACCCTGCTGATCAATCTGTCGGAGAGCTTTCGCTCCTCGATTCAGGCCTGGGGCCGGGATCGGGAGGCGGCGCTGTGCTACAGCATGATCAATACCCTGGGACTGAACTGCAGAATGAGCCGGATCTGCTTCTTCTTTGAGGGAAAACAGGAGGAATATATCGCCGGGGATATCTACTGGGCCGGGGAGTTCCTGTACAATCCGGAGCTTGGGAAAAACTGAGTTCAGGGAAGCGGAGTTCTGGAAAACGAAGCTCCGGAAAAAATGTGATTTGTTAACACTGCGTTCATACTCCTGTCAAATTGGCCTTCTATACTGCAGCTGAAACCGAAAGGAGGTTATCGAAAATGACTGGAACATTCAGAAAACACGTATTGGTTTATATCGCGATGGCCCTGGTTCTCGCCCTGACGGTGACCGCGGTGGCGGTCTTCCGCGGGACAGGCGCCGCGAGCGCTGAAACGGTGGTGCTGACCTCTCCCTTCACGGAAGCGGTGGCCAAGGTCCGGGACAGCGTCGTGGGCGTGAACAATTATCAGCTGGTTTCTTCCTATTCCAACGGCGGCAATGATTATTACAGCCCCTGGGACTACTTCTTCTATGGGTACGGATATCCGAACAGCCGGGGCAACGGCCGGGGGAACGGCTCCCAGGACAGCTCCAGGGAAGTGCAGAGCGGCAGCGGTTCCGGCGTCGTGGTGGCGAAGGAATATGTGCTGACCAACTATCATGTGGTGGATCACGCCAGCAGCCTGAAGGTTTCCGTTCTGAAGGACGGGGATACGGAAGCGACCCTGTATGACGCCACCGTGGCGGCTGCGGATGAGAACAAGGATGTGGCGGTGCTGTATGTGCCGGGCCTGCCTCTGAATCCGGTGGAGCTGGGCGACAGCGATCAGCTGGTCGTGGGCGACTGGGCGATCTGCATCGGCAATCCGGGCAACGGAGCCGGCTCCATTATGACCGGTACCGTCACCGCGGGCATCATTTCCGCTCTGGACCGGGAGGTTGATTCCGGAAGCACGTCCACGGATCCCTACGGCCGGAAAGTGAAGACGAAGAACAAGATGATCCAGACGGACGCGGCCATCAACAATGGCAACAGCGGCGGCGGCATGTTCAACACGGCGGGCCAGCTGGTGGGAATCCCCAACATGAAGTACAGCGGAACCCGTTCCTCCATGAGCGCCCTGGGCATTGAAAACATCGGCCTGTGCATCCCGATTAACGAGGCGAAGGACGTGATTGAGCAGGCGCTGAACGCGGAAGCCGCTCAGCCGGAAACGCAGAACACGGAGAACACGGAGAACGAGGGGGATGCATCCTCCAGCGCTATGTTCGGCAAGCCCCGCCTGGGTGTTTCCGTAACAACCTTCAACGGCGCGGAAATGACGAACGGTGTTCTGCCCAACGGCGTCTATATCCTCTCGGTGGAACAGGGAGGCCCCGCGGAAGCGGCCGGCCTGCTGCCCGGAGACATTATTCTGGAAGCCAATGGCACGGTGACCCCCACCTTTGAGGATATGTCCGCTGTCCTGCTGACCCTGAAGGAAGGGGATACGGTCAGCCTGAAGATCTGGCGGCCGGATCTGGTGGAGGATGCCTCTCAGGGCCAGATTTCCACCACCGGAAAGGATCTGGATATTCAGGTGGTACTGAAGGTGCTGGACGCGGTAGCCCAGTAACCCCGCGAAACGGGAAAGAAGAATAAATAAATAGGAAGACGCCGGCACGATGCCGGCGTCTTCCTTCTAAGATCAGGGATCGCTGCGCTTGGAATAGTCGCCGCCGGGGGCGCAGCGGTAATACACGGTTCCGGGGGTCAGCTGAACGCCGTCCTTGGCAAAGAGCTCGTCAATGGTCAGCAGCATATAGCCCTGTTCTTCGGCATAGCGGGCAATCCGGCGGGCGGATTCCGCGGTGTTGGGCTTGATATCGTGGCAGAGAATGATATCGCCGTCCCGAAGCTTGCTGCGGACCTTGCTCATGACCTGGCCGGAACTGATTCCGCGCCAGTCATAGGTATCCAGGCTCCACTGGATGAAAGCCCAGTCCACGCCGGATGAGACCATGCGCGGATACAGCCCTCCGGGCACCCGGTCGTAGCGTACCGGAATGCCGATGACCTTGTTCATCGCGGCGTTGACCTGTCCCGGCATCGCTTTCAGCTGGCTTCCGGAAATCTTGCGCACATCCCCGTGGTGCCAGTTGTGGCTGGCAACCGCGTGCCCCTCGTCATGCTCCCGCTGCACCAGCCAGAAGTAATCCTCCACCCGGTTCCCGATGACAAAGAAGGTTCCCCGGGCGCCGGTTTCCATCAGGGCGGTCAGCACGTTGGCGGTATTGGTATTGACCGGCCCGTCGTCGAAGGTCAGGGCGCAGGTTTTGTAGTAGCGCAGGTTATCGGTTTCCTCATAGGCCTTCGGCGTCATCCAGCCCTGAATTTCGGGATAATAAAAGGGAACCTCCATCAGGGTCTGCCGCTCCGGATAGAGCGCCGAGGCAGGAAAATGCAGCACCAGGCTCATCCCGTGGAGGGTGAAGGGCGTGCCGGCCAGAGCGCCGGGGGTACACAGAGCGCTCAGCGCGGAGGGATCCGGTTCAGCGTCCGGCCAGTACGCGGTCAGCGTATCCCGGACCCGCTGCTCCACAAAGTTCCAGGCATCCACGTCATCCCCGAAGATATCGGTCAGCGTCACGGGAGCGCCGGTTTCCATGTCATAGGTGCGGGTGGTGAAGCGCTGACCCGTGACCTTCCGGTGATAGGTCGTCCTCGCCTGAATCAGGAAGGAGAGCCAGTGCAGCCCGGTGCGGCTGTAGCGGATTTCCACGTCCAGCCGGCTGTTGCCGCCGGTCGCGTTGGCGGCGGCGGGAAGGCCCTCGCCCAGCTCTTCGGCCCAGGCTTTGGCAATGCCGTTGATTTCTTCCGTCACCGGATCCAGGGCGGTCTGCACCTGCCACAGGCGGACGACGGAGCGGTTCGCGTTTTTGGTGTCCGTATACGAATTCTTTACTTTATGGCAGTCCTGCAGCGGTTCCGCCGCCGCGGCGCTCAGGGACAGCAGGGACAGAAGCATACTCAGCACCAGCAGTGCGCAGAGCAGTTTTTTCATGGAGAACCTCCCATCCGGTAAAATTCTTCTGAATCATACACTGAAGCAGGGAAAAATGCAAACGCGGGAATTGAATAATTCCGTCAGATACAGTATAATTGAAAAAGAGAAGCGCCGTGCACAGGCATGGCAAAAAGGAGGATGAAGCAATGAACAGTGTATTGGCTGTCCTGACGGCTCTGGTAATGGTTTTCTCCGGGCTCGCCGGGATGACGTCGAAAATGGAAGCTCCGATTACGATCGAGAGTACCGCCTCGATTCAGATGGATACGGTGAATGCCCTGCTGGATGATGTGATTGAAATCCGGTCGGCTGAGATCAGCCCGGAGTACAGGGAAGCGTACGTCGAGCTCATGCAGGAGCAGACGCAGAAGGCCCGGGGGATCCTCGCGCTGGCCGCCACGCTGATCAATCAGGTCTCCGCCCGGTATGTGGTGGATCAGGGTTATCTCGAAGGCGGCCTCTATGCCAACGGTGAAGCGCTGCTGAACGGCGCCGCCCTGGCCGATGCAAAGGGGATTACCCTGGTTTCCAGTCTTCTGGGGAATACCGCGCTGACGCTGAGCGGAGCGGATGCGCAGGAAATTCTGAAGACCGGTCTGGAAGAGCTGAAAAAGCTGTTCTCCGGTCTGACCATCGGCGGGCAGGCAGTCACCCCGGCGACCATTCCGCAGCTGGATCCCGAGGCGCTGGCCGCGGTGATGAACGAAATGACCGCTGAAATAACCCAGGGGATCATGTCGAAGATGGGGGCGCCGGAAGCCGGCACCTTTGTCGTGGACGATATGCAGTTCGCCATGCGCGTGCCCTTCAACATTTCGGAGAAGGAAGTCAAGCTGATAGCGCTGAAAGCGGTGAAAAAGGCCCTGGACAGCGAAGCAGCCCAGAAGCTGCTGAAGGCGATTCCGCAGGCGGAGCAGCTGACCGCGAAGATTGACGAGAAGCTGGCCGAAGTGGAAGTCTGGGCGGACGATCAGCCGATTTATGCCTATGTCTATACGACAGAGGATCAGAAAGCCTCCTATTTCCATGTCAAACGGCATGAATCGGAGATGGCGGCCTGCCTGGGCTTCGGTGTGATCGGCGAAGAGATGGTGATCAACGCTTCTTCCGGAGTCAACCATAAAGACGTCCGCGTGACCGCGGTCTTCAACAAGGACGGCGCCCTCATTTCAGCGGAAAAGCCGATGGCCAACGAACAGAAGGCGACCTTCAATATGCAGGTCCAGGGGACGAAGCTGAACGCGAATCTGGAAATCCCGCTGCCGACGGGCAAGTCTGTCGTCGCGACGGCTGTGGCGGACAATACCGGAACGCAGGAAACGGTGACATACGGCGGGAACGAACTGGCTTCCCAGACGGTCCGGATTCTGACCGGCGGGAAGGTTGAGCGGCTGACGGAAGGCAAGACGGACAGCTTTGATCTGGCGAGCCTGCTCAAGGATGAAAGCGGCGAAACCATGAAGACGCTGACCACCAAGCTGACCAGCGGCGCGCTGACCCTGATGGCGAAAATGATGTCCCTGGTCGGAACAGAGGAAAACGCGAAGACGCTGGTGGATCTGATTCCCGCGGGAGCGTTCGCGCCTTCTTCCAACTGATCGGGAAATAAGGATCTGCTCCGTTTATTTTCGGAAAAGATCCTGAGAAAAAGGCTGTGAGGCCCGGGATTTCCTCCCGGCTTCACAGCCTTTTTTTGTCAGAAATCAATTCGCAGAAAAAGCAATTCGTCAAAAATCAGTCCGGAAAATCAGCCGGCGCCGTTCTCCAGGGCGGCCCGCATTTTTTCACAGTATTCCGCTTCTTTCTCAGCGGTATATTTTCCGGCCAGGAACAGAGGCAGCGCCTCATCCCGGAAGGTCTGCCAGCAGGCGGCTTCCTTGCCGGGGATGATCGGATAGAACAGCGCCCCGGCCTCGTGGGCGGCCACAGCGTCCTGATTGGCGTCCCCGACCATCAGCACACAGACGGCTCCGCTCAGAGACATGGCTTTTTTCAGCTGATCGGGCTTCAGCCCGTCCTCCTGCCCCATCATGATATCCACATGGCGCATCAGACCGCCGAAGACCCAGTCCTTTTCCAGCTCTTCCCGGGAGGCCGCGGAGATCACGGCCACCGCGGCGCCCTTGCCGGCCTCCTTCAGCGCTTCCTGCACGCCGTCATACGGCATCAGGCCTTCGCAGGCCCGGGCGATCAGCACGTTGGAGCGGATGGACCAGGCCAGCACCTTGCTCAGCGCGGCGGAGGGATGACTGGTCATCCAGTCCTGCAGGGAGAAGGTGGAATACCGGGTTGCATTGCGGACATATTCCCGCAGCGGCTCCAGATTCGGAAGCTCCGGTTCGTCGGGATAGATTTTCTCCAGCTGCTCAAAGGTTTCCAGCAAAGCGGGAAAGCGGTTGGTCCCCCGCAGATCGGAGTAAAGGTTCACCTGTTTATAGATGTCCACAAAGGTGCGGGCCACATCCTCCTCCATGGTCCAGATTTCCAGGGCGGCGGGAATAAAGGCTTCCAGGTGCTTATGATTGACGCTGTCAAAGGCTGTGCCGTCGGAATCAACGCCCAGCAAAAAGCGGGATGGGATCATGCTCTTCCTCCTCTGTGACAGTAAGATATGAAATTCCGTGCCGACTAAGCAGATTATACCGGTTTTCAGGGGGAATAGCAAGCTTTTCCTTTGCCGGGAAGTCTTGAAGAACGGGCGGAAGTATGATAAAGTAAAGCGTATCCGAATACAAAAAAATCAGAAAGCGCCCGCTCCGCCGGGCCGGAAAGAAGGATAGAAAAACGATGAAAAAAAGAATGATTGCTTTACTCGTTCTGCTCGCGATGGTTCTGAGCGCGGCCTGCGGTCTGGCGGAAGCCGGAGAGGGGGAGAACCTGATCGGCCGCTGGGATGCGACGGCGGAAAGTCTGGCGGCCGTGCTGGAGCTGCCCGAAGGCCACGGTCAGGCGATGACCGTCGCGATTGCCCGCCAGGGGGATTTCTTTGACATTCAGATGGAATGGACGCTGAGCCCCGCGGAGCGGATCAGCTGGGTGCTTTCGGGCAGCTATGATCCCGCGAATGAAGAGCTTTTCGGCTTCGGCACCAAAACCCGGCTGGGGCTGGACGCGTCCGGAGAGGTGATTTCCGCCTCGGTCGAAAACGATGAGGTCAACGCGGAATTCTATCTCGATGAAAACGGGAAGCTGACCTGGTGGGACAGCGAGGAAGGCCTGGAGGGCATCCTCTTTGAAAAAGCGGTCATGGAAACGGCGGAATAAGGACATTGGAATAAGAACAGCGGACTGAGCGGAGGCATAAGCATGGAACCGATCCGGGTGAATCTGTGGGAAGAGGGAGAATATACCTATCCCGCGGCCTTTGGATTCCGGCCGAATCTGCGGCTGTATCTGCATGAGGATGACGAGGTGCGCCCCTGCGTACTGGTCATTCCGGGCGGAGGATACCGCTATGTTTCCCCTTCGGAAGGGGAGATCGTTGCCAGGTGCTTTTTTGATAAAGGCTATCAGACCCTGGTGGGCACCTATACGGTGAACTGCGGGGATCTTGCTCCGCTGAAAACACAGCCTCTGCAGGATCTGGCCAGAATGGTCCGCGTGATCCGGAAAAATGCCGCGGCCTGGCGGGTGAATCCTTCCGGGATCGTGCTGTGCGGTTTTTCCGCCGGGGCTCACGCCTGCGGTTCTCTCTGCGTCTTCTGGAAAGAGGTCCGGGAGGAGAATGACGGCTATGCTTCCTTCTCCTGCCGGCCGGACGGGGCTATTCTGTCTTACCCCGTGATCACTTCCGGGCCCAGCGCCCATCGGGATTCGTTCGTTGCCCTGCTGGGGGCTTCGGCGGGCCCGGAGGAGCTGTGGAAGATGAGCCTGGAATGCCAGGTCACCCCGGATACGCCTCCTGTTTTCCTGTGGCAGACCGCCAACGACGGATCGGTGCCGGTGGAGAACAGCTACCTGATGGCGCAGGCGCTGAAGGCAGCCGGCGTTCCCTTTTCACACCATGTATTTCCCAGGGGGCAGCATGGGCTGTCTCTGTCCAACCGGGACTGGGAGGAACGCAACTTCGGCGAACCCTATACGCTGGAGCAGAGCCGGCTGACCGCCGAAGCGGCGCTGAGGGGAGAGGTACAGCTTCCTCCCCGGGGGCAGGAAATGCTGGCCGGATTCCTTCACCCGGACAGCCCGCCGGCGACGAAATGGACCAATATTCCGGTCCGGGAAGCGGCGGTCTGGCCGGATCTCGCTGACTGCTGGATGCAGGAGAACATCACATAAGTTAGGGTGGTTCAATTGATCTATCAGTGGGAATGCAGACAGCTCTGGCAGTATTTCGACGCCGGGAGCCGGGCAGTGGAGCGCAATTCGGAAGAAATCGCAAAGCTGGAGCCGGAAACCCGGCGGGAATTGCTGACCCGTATTTCCCGGGCGATCGATCAGTACATTCTTGACTTTCAGGGAACTCCCGAGGAATTCTGCCGGCTGGTGGGGACGGCGGTGAATGATCTGTACCGGACAGCGGACCGCCTTTCCCGTTACACGGAGCGGCAGCAGGCCTATCTGGCCGCGACGGCCCGGCCGATGATGGATGCGCTGAAAAAAAGAGGGATCACCGTTCATTTTGCCACGATGAACGGCATGGCGGCCGGGCGGCCGAAATCCGATATCCTGATCGCCCGGAAGTTCTGGAATGACTGCGGTTTTTTCTTTTTCGAGACGGTTTCCTATCCGGACCGGAAGATTGCGCTGCGGCATATGGCGGGCAAACTGAAGGAAATCGGAAAAGTCAGTTATGTGATGATGATTCCCGACGGAAACAAGACGGAGTTCAGGCCTTTTTATGAATCGGTCGGCAGTCAGGGAATCATGAGCTTTTTTAAAAGCCAGCCGCCGGAGGACGGGACGTACAAAGCGTATCCGTTCCGTCCGGCGAATGCGTGAGGATCAGGGCAGGGATACGGCTCCCACGGGAACGAAGGTGAAGGTCACGGTCCAGACGGCTTCCTTTCCGTTTTTGTTGACCGCGGTCAGCGTCTGCCCGACGGAAAAGCCGTGGACGATTTCTTCGGCGACGGGCGTATAGACGGTTCCGAGAGTGCCGGAAGCCTGGGCTTTGGCGCTTTTGCTCTTCAGGCCGGAAAAGAGGGTGAAGGGTACGTCCGGCGCGAGGGTGACGGTCAGCCCCTTCTCCGGCAGAAGCAGGCCGTTGACTTCAAACAGCCGGGACCAGGTTTTTCCCAGCCCGTGATAGTCCTTGCAGACAGCGGTGACGGAGGCGTTCATCATGACGGCTTCCCCGCTGGCTGAGGCGGCCTGAATCCGTTCCTCATCCGCCACGCTGAGATATTCCGCCAGGATATATCCGCTGCCCCCGGAACAGGAAACGGCATACCAGGCGGCGCCGTTTCCGTCTTCTTCCGTCCCTGTGACGGTGACCCGGTCCCCGAGGGAAAGCTTACCGATCCGCTCCGCGCCGGAGCGGGGGCCGCGCCGCAGGTTGACGGAGGCATGATTCACCACGCCGCGGGCGGGAAAGGACAGGGCGGCGGCGGACGAAACGGAAACAAGAACCATCAGCAGGACGGCCAGCCGGCAGAAGGCTGAAAAAGAATACCGGAACGGTTTCATGAGGCTCCTCCTTCTCCGCAAAACAGACGACCTGCGCTGCCTGCGGACAGGCTTATTGTACCATGGACGTTTCGGAGTGTAAATCAGAGGATCCGCCGGAAAAGGAGGATCCGGTACAGGGGGTTGACAGGGAAAAATGAATGAGGACCGGTTTGAACTGACGGTGCTCGGAACACGGGGATCGATGGCGGTATCAGGCCCTGAATACGCGATCTTTGGCGGCGCCACATCCTGCTATCAGATCCGGGCCGGGAAGGAAACGATTTTCCTGGACGGAGGCAGCGGACTGGCCTGCGCACAGGCGGATTTTCCGCATCCGCCGGTGGTTTTTCTGAGCCATCTGCATCTGGATCATCTGATGGGACTGGGCATGTATTCCCGGCTGTCCGCGCGCGGGAAATATACGGAAATCGCTGTTCCCGTGCGGAATGGGGAGGATCCGGCCGCGCTGCTGGACGGGCTGTATTCACCGCCTTACTGGCCGCTGAAGCTGACGAAGTATGCGGGGGATGTACGGATCGTTCCGCTGCGGCTGCCTGTATCCGTCGGGGAGTTGCTCGTGGACGGGCTGCTGGGCTGTCATCCGGGGGACTGTGAGATCTTCCGGGTTTCCTGGCGGGGGCGGTCTCTGGTGTATATGACGGATTATGAGCCCGGGGAGCTGACGGAAGAGGAAGCCATTGCCTTTGCAAAGGGTGCGGACTGGATTCTGTATGACGGACAGTATACGGAGCGGGAGTATCTGGGGAAAAAAGGATTCGGCCATTCCACAGCGGAGTGCGGCCTGCGTTTCATGCGGCAGTGCGGCGCCGGCCATATGCTGATTATCCATCATGATCCGCTCAGTACGGACGAGGAACTGCTGCGGCGGGAAGCTGCTCTGGGGCTGCCGGAAGTCCGTTACGCGCGGCAGGGGGATGTGATCCGGATCGACGGCTGAACCGGAGACAGACAGGGAGTCAGGCGGGCGGGCATCGTCCGCCCGGAAATACACAGAGGAGGGACTTCGGATGGAACACGGGAATCCGCTGCTGAAAAAGAATTCGGGAAAGAAATTTATTACCATGGGGGAGATCATGCTGCGGCTGACGCCTCCGAATTACGATAAAATCCGCATGACCAATTCCTTTGAAGCCTCCTACGGCGGCAGCGAGGCGAATATCGCGCTGGCGCTGGCCAGTCTGGGGGTGGATGCCACCTTCTTTACGGTGGTGCCGAACAATTCCCTCGGAAAGAGCGCGATCCGCAGCCTGCGGTCGGGCGACGTGCACTGCACTCCGGTGATCCTTTCCACCCCGGAACAGACGCCGACCCACCGTCTGGGAACCTATTATCTGGAAACCGGCTTCGGTATCCGGGCCAGCAAGGTGATCTATGACCGGAAGCATTCCGCACTGACGGAATATGATTTTTCAGGCTATGATCTGAAGGATCTGCTGTGCGAGTTTGACTGGCTGCATCTTTCCGGCATTACGCCGGCGCTGTCGCCTTCCTGTGCCGATCTGATCCTGGATATGCTCAGAACCGCGAAGGAGCTGGGGCTGACGGTCTCCTTTGACGGCAATTTCCGTTCCGCCCTCTGGACCTGGGAGGAAGCGAGAGATTACTGTACACGCTGCCTGCCCTATGTGGACGTGCTTCTGGGAATCGAACCCTATCATCTGTGGAAGGACGAGGAGGATCACAGCAGGGGAGACTGGAAGGACGGCGTGCCGCTGCAGCCGGATTATGAGCAGCAGGACGAGGTCTTTCAGCAGTTTGTCCGGCGGTATCCCAATCTGAAGTGCATTGCCCGCCATGTGCGGTATGCCCATTCCGGATCGGAAAACAGCCTGAAGGCCTTTATGTGGTATGAGGGCCATACCTTTGAGAGCAAACAGTTTACCTTCACCATTCTGGACCGGGTCGGCGGCGGCGATGCTTTTGCTTCCGGGCTGATCTACGCAATGATGAAGGGGGATAAGCCGATGGATATCCTGAATTTCGCCGTCGCGTCTTCGGTCATCAAGCATACGATTCACGGGGACGCAAACATAACGGATGACGCTTCCGCCATCCGCAATCTGATGAATATGAATTATGATATCAAGCGGTAAACACGGACCGCCGGTCAGTCAGCTTCAGGGGCCGTCATGGACGGCCCTTTTTTATATCCGGCGCATATCATTTCTGTCCTCGGAACGACGGTCATCCCGCAGGCGATTATACAATATTCTTATTCCATTCAGCTTGGAACAACTCAAACGAAATCAAAAGAATCATCTATGTTGGTTACCTGTTCTCCTTTTTCAGAGGCGCTGCTCCACTTCTTCCAGGGATGGCACACTGGTAATGCCACCGTGCTTTTGGGTGGACAAGCTGGCCGCTGTGCAGGCGAAACTGACGATTGCTTTCAGTTCATCCTCTGTCAGGTCGGCGGGAGCCTTGCCGCATTTCAGAAAGCGGCTCATGGCGCTTCCGCCGAAAATATCCCCGGCGCCGGTGGTGTCCACCACATGAATGCCGGACGGACTGTGGACCGTAACACGGCAGTTTCTTGTGGCAGCGTAGCATCCCTTCGGCCCCAGCGTCGCATAAACTAGCGATACACCATATTCCCAGAGTAATTTCTCCGCGCCAGCCTCCGGAATCAAGCCCCAAAGCCATTCGATTTCTTCATCGCTGATTTTGACGATATCCGCTTGGTTCAGGCTCCATTCGATGGCTGCCTTTGCGTCCTCTTCACTTTTCCACAATGGTTTGCGAAGGTTGGGATCCACACTGATCAGCAGGCCGTGCTGTTTTGCCAGTTCTACAGCCTGGCGGGTTGCGCAGGCAGCGGGTTCATCCGTCAGGGATAGGGTGCCGAAATGGAATACCCTGGAATCCGCGATCAGGCTTTCATCGATATCTCCCGGTTTTAAGCAGGTATCCGCGCCGGGTTTCCGGGCAAAACTGAAATCCCTGTTGCCGTTGGCATCCAGTGAAACGAAGGCGAGGGTGGTAAAAACATCAGGATCCGAAAGCACATTCTTCGTTTCGATCCCCGCACTTTGCAGGGTTTTAATCAGCAGGCGGCCGAAAAGATCATCTCCCACCTTACCAATCATGGCGGTTTTACAGCCGTACCTGTTCAGCGCGGCCAGAAAATTACCGGGTGCGCCGCCGGGATTTGCCGCAAGGGTCGGATAGCCCGCATCGTTTACGGAGTTTGGTGCAAAGTCAATCAGCAGTTCTCCCACAGCAACGACATCATACATGAAATCCTCTCCTTTATTCTTTCGTTGTGCCGCCATAAGCATATTTGACCGGCAGGCATATCAGGGATGGCACATTGGAAAAATCCCTGGTAAGCACCGTGTTTACACAGGTCTCAGCGATTTCCCGGACAGGCTGTACAATGGTTGAAACAATCATTTCCTGTTCGCCGAACATCCGGCTTCCGTCAAATCCGATTACCTGTACATCTTCCGGCACGCGGACGTTCATCTTCCGCAGGATGCGGATGATTTTCCAGGCAAGGGAATCCGTACCGACAAAAAGACCGTCGAGGGACATCCTGCCGTGTTCCAGATGACGGGTCAGGAATTCCTCGAATTTTTCAAAGGGCTCGCTGTCTTCCAGGCATATCACTTCAAAAGGGAGCCCCATCTCCACACAGGCGCTGACAAAACCGTCCCTCCGTTTGCTGGGCTCGTTGGTAATTGCTGATCCGGTCCGCATGAACGCCACATTCGTGCAACCGAGTTCTTTCAGTTTCCGGGCGGCAAGATATCCTCCGCCGAAGTTGTCCGACGACACGCACGGAACCGAACTGGAAAAGAACCGGTCGATGGTGACAAAAGGAATTCCCTCCGGAATGACCAGACTGGGATGATAGGTAAGGGCAATAATCCCATCCACCCGGTTGTGCTGGGCAAGCTGGATAAATTCCGGCTCCCGGTCCCTGTCATATTCGGTGAAGCAGAGCATCATTTTGTAATTATGCTTTTCCAGTGCAATGTTGATATGGTATACCAGCATGCTGAAAAAAGGATTAATTGTATTTGGAATGATGACCGCGACGGTATTTGTGCGATCCGTACGCAGTGCCCGGCCGCTGGGGTTATACCGGTAGCCCAGCTTCCGGATTGCTTCGTTTACCTTTTCCCTGAACTCTTTCCCGACCGGCTCCCCGTTGACTACACGGGAAACGGTACCCAGTGCGACACCAGCTTCACGGGCTACATCAGCCATCGTAGGGCTTTTGTTTTCTTTTGGCATATCGTTCACCTCTGCGTTGCCTTTTCATGAATTATTATAATCGTTTCATGAAATAAAGTCAATCAGAATTGTTTGTAAATTAAAAAGTTAGTATATTGGAAAAGCATTGGAAAAGCATAACAGTTTTTTCATTATTTACGGGTTGACATACATGAAAATCTATGATATTTTTGCTATAGATTCATATAACGTTTCATTCCATCTACCGGATCATTTCAGACAGGAGGAATGCTTATGACTTCAGCCGCTGTCCCGCGAAAGCCGCTTCGTAAGAATCTGGGCCGGCGATTTGCGGACCACTGGCAGCTGTACGTGCTGTTGCTGATCCCGGTGATCATCACCATCGTGTACAAGTATGGTCCCATGTACGGTATCCAGATTGCTTTCCGTAATTACAATCCAGGCCTTGGCATCACAGAAAGTCCCTGGGTGGGCTGGAAGTGGTTCGAACGCTTTTTCCGCGCTCCGAACTTCGACCGGATGCTGTGGAATACTGTCAAGCTGAGCGTTTTCGGTTTACTGTGGGGTTTCCCGGTGCCTATTATCCTGAGCCTGGTACTGAACCAGCTGCGGTTCAAACGGCTTAAGCGCACTACGCAGACCGTCATCTACGCACCGCATTTCATTTCTACCATGGTTATCTGCGGTATGCTGCGCATCTTCCTGTCTCCCTCCGGCGGTCTGATTAACCTGATTGCCGGTACAAACATCGATTTCCTGACGGAAGCAGGCGCGTTCCGCACCATTTACGTTGCAAGCGGAATCTGGCAGGAAGCCGGCTGGGGTACCATTATTTACCTGGCCACGCTGAGCAGCATCGACACTTCACTGTATGAAGCTGCCAAGGTAGACGGCGCCAGCGTGTTTCAACGCATCCTGCACATCGATATTCCCTGCCTTCTGCCCATGATCATTCTGCAGCTTATCCTGAGCGCTTCCGGCATTATGAACGTCGGTTTTGAAAAAGCATATCTGCTCCAGACCGACCTGAACCGCGCGACCAGTGATATCATCGCAATTTACGTGTATGAGCAGGGTATCGTCAGCGCCCGGTATGAACTGGGAACTGCCGTTGGCCTGTTCAATACGGCCATTAATATTGTGCTGCTTGTGATCGTCAACCGGATTGCAAAAAAATTCGGCGATGTCAACTTTGTGTAAGAGGGGAGGGAAAAAAGATATGTCTGTCATTTCCAGAAGAAATCAGGGCAAGCTGGGTGGCTTCAGCGACCGTACCAGCGATATCATTCTGATCGTTTTTTCCCTGATTATCCTTTTAATTGTAGCATATCCGCTGTATTACGTGCTGATTGCATCCTTGTCCGATCCATATGATGTATATGCGGGCAAAACTTTCCTGCTGCCGAGCCAGTTTACATTGGAAGGCTACAAGGCGGTATTCGCCGAGCCCAATATCGTGCGTGGCTATGGTAACAGCATCCTGTATACTGTATTGGGTACGATTTACTCCGTGGCTCTGATTTACCTGGTTGGTTATCCGCTGTCTGTGCCGACTTTGCCAGGTAAAAAGCTGATCAGTATCTTCTTCATTATCACCATGTACTTTGGCGGCGGCTTGATCCCTACCTACCTGATTGTGCAGAAAACAGGCATCATGCAGACTTTCTGGGCTATGTTCCTGCCCGGAGGCGTAGCGGTCAGCAATGCGATCATTGCCCGAAACTACTTTGAAAACAGCATTCCCGGCGCATTGAAAGAAGCGGCCAGCATCGACGGAGCTTCCCACTTCCGCATCTTCTTCTCCATGATCATTCCGCTGTCCATGCCCATTCTGTCCGTAATGGTGATTTTCTCCATGGTAGCCTACTGGAACGAATGGTTCACCGCCCTGATTTACATGACCAACGAGCAGGCTCCGCTGCCCCTGGTGCTGCGCAATATCCTGATCAAGTCCTCCGCATCGGCAAGCCAGGCCAGCATGATTTCCGGCGGTTACGCGGAACTGAACAAAATGACCGAAATGATCAAGTTCTCTTCCATCATTGTGGCAGCCGCTCCCATGCTGATCGCCTATCCCTTCGTGCAGAAGTACTTCGAAAAGGGACTCATGGCAGGCGCGGTCAAAGGTTAATGCTCCCAATCCTCTGTTTCTGAGCGCAGGGTTGCGCTTTACAATTACCAACATATAAAAAGGAGGTTTCCCATGAAAAAGATCGTATCTCTGATTTTGGCTGTTATCATGCTGATGGCCCTGATACCAGCTGCCTCTGCTGAGCAGACCGAATTTAACATCCTGAGCGGCATTTCTGCTTTGTCCGGCGGCTATGACAACAATGAAGTGCTTAATGCCATGCAGGAGCAAGTCGGCATTAAGATCACCTGGGACACCTGGTCTGACAGCCTGGGTGAGGTGGTTGGCACGCGTATCAGCGGCAACGCCGCCAGCAAGACTCCAATCGATGCCTTCCAGGCCTGCGGTTTCAGCAACTTTGATCTGATGCGCTACGGCTCTGCCGGCACCTTCATTGATCTGACCCCCTACATCACCCCCGAAGTAATGCCGAACCTGGCCGGCATTCTGGACGCACATCCCGAAATCAGGGCCGCTATTACCATGAGCGACGGCAAAATCTACGGCCTCCCCGCAGGTGAGCAGATGGGTACCGCCGGTATCGGCCGCGAAAAGGATTATTCCATCTTCTCCGTGCCCCAGTTTGCCATGATCAACAAGGTATGGCTTGATGATCTGGGACTGGCTATTCCCACCACCCTCGATGAACTGCACGACGTACTGGTGGCTTTCAAAGAGAACGACATGTCCGCAAAGATCTACGGCAATGACGCTGGTTCCACCATTCCCATGAGCACCGGTTTCGACGAGTGGTGCTGGGGTCAGAACGTGTTCTATGCCGGCTTCGGCTTTACCAACTGGCCCAATGACGTTTGCATGGACCTTACTGTAAATCAGGATGGCGTGGTCAACTTCGTTTCCGATGATGACAATTACCGCGCTGCTGTGACCTACTTCCATGACTGGTACGCTGATGGCCTGATGGATCTGGAAATGTTCTCCCAGGATACCAACCAGCTGATCGCCAAGTGCACCGGCGGCCGCGTGGGTGTTGCTACTTGGTGGGAAATCAACGAAATCATGGGACCGCACGCTGCCGACTACGTGTATCTGCCCATCCTCAACGGTCCCGACGGAACCAGCAATGTCACCCTGCGCACAGGCGGCGCCATCAATGCCGGCCAGCTGTCCATCACCGCCCAGTGTCAGGATCCTGCCAAGCTGCTTTCCTTCTATGACCTGTGGTACATCGGTGAAAACGTAATGCAGCTGCAGTATGGTCCCATCGGTGTGTTCTTTACCGAGAAGAATGAAAAAGGCCAGTGGAAGTCCATCACCGACGAGGACGCCCGCGCCAAGTTTAACAAGTCCTCCGGCGAACTCAAGAGTCAGAGCGAAGTGGCTGGCCCGAAACTGATTCTTTCCCAGTACTACAATGACGTCTGGGAAATGGAAGCCCGTGCTCAGGAACGCTTGGCTGATACCTATGACTACTGGTTCACCTTCGTAAAGGATTTCAGCTTCTATCCCCAGGACTGCGTATTCACCGAAGCTGAACTGGATGATCTTGACTTCTACCGTGGTGATTTTGAAAGTGCCGTGAAAGAGCAGGAAGCTCTGTGGATCAAGAACGGTGGACCTACCGACGAAGAATGGGAAGCCTACAAGGCAACTCTGGAGCGCTGCGGCTTGAGCACTCTGCTGGATATCTATCAGACGGTGTACGACCGCTATGTTGCTGCCAAGTAATCCCAACAGCAAGACTTGAAACGTAAAACGCCGGGAGCCGGAATACCGGCTCCCGGTTTTCCCTGTTGTTAAATTTGATTCCGGGAGGTTTTTCCTATGAGCATTAACCCCATGCCCCTTGAACGGGTCAGAGAATATGAACGGGAAAGGGCGATCCGGCTGCCTGCGGACGAACGCTCCCTCTTTCACCTGACTCCGCTCGTCGGATGGATGAATGATCCCAACGGATTTTGCTTCTACAAGGGGCAATTTCATCTGTTTTATCAATATTATCCTTTTTCCCGCTCGTGGGGGCCTATGCACTGGGGTCATGCCGTAACAACGGATTTGCTTCACTGGACGTACATGCCCTGCGCGCTTGCGCCTGACACGGCAGCGGATGCTGGCGGCTGCTTCTCCGGCAGCGCCGTGCCTATGCCGGACGGCAGGCTTATGCTTTTCTACACGGGGGTGCAGCCTGCAGGAACTTTCCGCCGGGAGACTCAGACGCAGTGTATCGCCATCGGAGACGGCACCGATTTTGAGAAATCCATGTTGAATCCTGTGATTCGCCACGCTCATCTGCCTGCAGGGTACAGTGCTTTTGATTTCCGGGATCCCAAGGCCTGGCGGGAAGCCGACGGTACATTCCGTATGGCAGTGGCCAACAGGCATGAGGAACGGCAGGGCGCGATTCTGCTGATGAAAAGCCGGGACGGTGTGGACTGGCAGTTCGCGGGTGAAATCGACGCAAGCTGCAGCGAGTACGGGCGCATGTGGGAATGTCCGGATTTTTTCAGACTGGACGGAACACAGGTCCTGCTGGTCAGCCCGCAGGAGATGCATGCCCGGGAGGAATTCCACGCTGGCTACGGCACCGTGGCGTTCCTGGGAGACTTTGACGAATTGGAATGCCGTTTTGAGCGCAGAAACATCCAGCCAGTGGACCACGGCCTGACCTTTTATGCGCCTCAGACTACACTGGCCCCGGACGGAAGGCGCATCATGATCGGCTGGATGGACAACTGGGAAACCTGCAAAGAAGCTCCGCGGCGCCATCCCTGGTATGGTCAGATGACTGTACCGCGGGAGCTCTTTATCCGCGACGGCCGCCTCTGCCAGCATCCTGTCCGGGAAATGGAATCCATTTGGCTGGACACGGTCCGTCATGAACGGATTACAGTCCAGGATTCCGTATCATTGGAGGGAGTGCGGGGCAGACTCATGGATATGACCGTTACCCTGTATCCAGATGGTTCAGGCTGCCGGCGCTTTACCCTGCATGTGGCGGAAGACGGTTCCCGCTATGTCCAGATCCGCTGTGACCTCGCGCGGGGCGAACTCGTTTTCGACCGCAGCCACGGCGGTTCCCACCGGGATATTGCGCATACCCGCCACGTCCCGGCAGAAGTACGGGACGGAAAACTGGTTCTGCGCCTGCTGATGGATAAGGAAAGTATTGAACTTTTCATCAACGACGGTGAACGGGTTGTAACCTCCCTGATTCCCACATCTCCGGAAGCGGATGGGATTACCTTCGCTGCCGATGCGGCGGTCACGCTGTCTGTTGAAGCCCATCATCTGAAATCTACTGTCTGATTTTCCTTTTCGCTGCCTGAAAGGGCTGCTTCCTGCCAAAATCCCTCAGAAATCCCTCACCGTTTGGGATGGAATGGGAAAAACGAGGAGTGTTCAGAAACTTGAAAGCGTTGATATTAAACGATCTGGGAATATGGAGGAGAGGCGAGAATCATACAACAACAATTTCAAGTCCTGTTTCCCGCACACCAGGGGGGGCCGTCATGGACGGCCCTTTTTTCGCGGGCGCGGCGAAACAGAACTCTCTGCCAGGGCAGGCCCCAGGCCAGCATGCCGGTCCACCCGGCTACGCAGGCCACTCCCACGCCGCCGATGCCCATGGTGGGAACCAGCAGCAGGGTCAGAATCACCCGGATGGAGATCTGCGTCAGGGATCCGAGCAGCGAGCTCTTCATGGCGCCCACTCCCCGGTAGTACCCCTGCAGTCCGTTGGAAAGATGGGGCAGCCAGTAACAGAAACCGATGATATCGAAGTAATGGACTCCCAGGCTGATCATGACGTCCTCCGTCGTGAACAGGGACATGAGCGGACGGCGCAGGAGCAGAACCACCGCGCTGATACAGATTCCGGCCAGCAGCTCCAGCAGCATGCCCTTCCGGTAGCCCTCCTCCGTCCGGCCGTGATTGCCCGCGCCCTCATTCTGAGCGATGAAGGCGGTCATGGCGGAGGAGATGCTTCGCCCGGGCAGCAGGCCGATATCCTCGATTTTCCGTACGGCGCTGTAGGCGGCGGCCGCGGAAATGCCGAGGGTATTGACGCTGCCCTGGATAATGATGTTTCCGATCGGCTGCGCGCACTGCTGCAGAGCGGTCAGGCTGCCGTAGGAAAGGGTTCTCCGGGCCAGTCTCCCGTTGATCCGCAGATGTTTCCAGGGAATACGCAGCTCGGGAACATTGCGGTTGACGTGCCGGATGCACAGGAGGGCGCTGATGCCCTGAGCCGCGGCGGTGGCCAGCGCCGCGCCGAGAACGCCCAGCCGGGCCCAGGCAACCAGCGCCAGGTCCAGCAGGATGTTGATCAGGCAGGAGACGATCAGAAACCGCACGGGAGTGCGGGCGTCCCCCACGCTGCGAAGCGCGGCGCCGTAGATATTGTAAAGGCAGGTGAAGGGCATCCCCAGGAAGATGATCCGCAGGTAGACGGATGCCTCATCCAGCGCTTCCGGCTGTACGTTCATCAGCCGGAAAATCGCCGGAGCCAGGGGAAGGCCGGCCGCCATCACGATGGCGGCGAAGATCAGCCCCAGGCTGAGGGTGGTTGCCATCTCTTCCCTCAGCCGTTCCAGATCCCTGGCGCCGAAGAAATTGCCCATCAGCACGGAGGCGCCGATGCATACGCCGGATACTCCCAGGATCAGAAGGTTCATGATCTGATCGCAGGTACCCACCGCGGCCAGGCTGGTGCTTCCGGCGAAACGGCCGATGACGATGGTGTCAACCATGTTGTAGGAAAGCTGAAACAGATTCCCGAGCATCAGCGGGATGGCGAATTGAATCAGCTGGTTCCGGATCCGGCCCTGGGTCAGATCGGTGGTATGACGGTGAGACATCTTTTCTCCTGTAATGCGTCGGAGGGTTCAGTCGGGTCAGTCGTAGTTCCGCCGGGGCAGTTCGATTCCGAATTCACGGGCGGTCTGCTCCAGAATATCCAGCGCGCGCTCAATCTGCTCCGGTTTATGCTCGCTGATGACGCAGAAACGAAGCCGGGCCTTGCCCTTGGGCACCGCCGGGTACATGGCCGGCGGTACGCTGACCCCGCGCTTTTTCAGTTCGTTGGACAGAAGCCAGGCATCCTCGTCCTTGCCGACCAGCACGGGCAGCACGGCCGTCTCTCCCGCCAGGCAGATGTCCAGATGGCGGCGCCGGGCGCTGTCTGCGAAGGAACGGATGGCGGTGCGCAGATGCTCCATGATTTCCGGGTGGGAACGCAGGGTCCGGATGGCGGCCAGCGAACCCGCGGCCAGGGCGGGAGAAATGCCCACGGAGAAGACGAAGCCCGGCATGTTGTACCGCAGATAGTCGATCAGGCACTTTTTCCCGGCCAGATATCCGCCGCAGGTGCCCAGGCCCTTGGACAGCGTGCCGTATTTGATGTCGATGTCATTGCCGTCCAGGCCGAAATATTCATCCACGCCGCCGCCGGTTTTGCCGATGACGCAGGCGCTGTGAGCTTCGTCCACCATCAGGAAACAGCCGTATTCCTTTTTGATCCGGACGAAGTCGGGAACCGGAGCGATGTCTCCGTCCATGCTGTAGGCGCCTTCGATGATGATCAGAACCTTTTCATAGAAGGCCCGCTGATTCTTCAGGATCGTTTCCAGAGCCTTCGGGTCGCTGTGGGGGAAGGGCCGGGAGGTCGCGTCGCTCAGTTTGCATCCCTGCTCGATGGAATTATGCGCCAGCGCGTCGTAGAGAATCAGATCCTTTTTGCCGCAGAAATTGCCGACGAAGGTGACGTTGGTGGAATGGCCGCCAACGCATACAATGGCATCCTCCGTGTGCTTCCAGTCGGCGATTTCGGCTTCCAGTTCCTTGTGGATCATCTTTTCGCCGGCCAGCAGGCGGCTTCCGCTGGCGCTGGTTCCGTATTTGTCGATCGCGGCCTTGGCGGCATCCTTGACCTCTTTCCGGCCGCTCATGCCGACATAGTTGTAGCTGCCGAATTCCAGAATCTCCCGGCCGTCCACAATTCCGGTGTCAAGCAGGGGGGATTCATGGGCGACAAAGTAGGGATTATCCCCTTTTCCGACCAGGGCGTTCTGCCGCTCGACGAAGTGCAGATATTCCGGCGTATCCTCAAAGCGGGTGATCGGCCGGACGGCAACCCGTTCCGCTGTCCGGCTTTCCGGCAGCGGCCCTTTCAGCAGCGCTTCAACGACCTGGGTCATTCCGTTGACCGTGGCGCACTGGCCGTACTCTTCGGCCGGAATGGTGATCCCCCATTCCTCTTCAGCCCGCAGAGCCATGGAGAGCACCTGCAGGCTGTCTCCCTGCAGATCGTCGATAAAGTGCGCGTTATCGTCGATTTCCCGTTCGGACAGCTCCAGCGCTTCCGCGTACAGCGCCCGGACCTTCTGCCGGATCTCATCGCTGACGGCGGCGGGGCTGTTCGTTCCCCGGACGGCGGCGACTTCGGCTCCGGCGCTGCGCTCATGCAGATCCAGCTCCCGGTAGACCAGTTCCTTTTCGTCGTAGAGGCGTTTCAGTTCAATCCGTTTGACCTTGATCCCGCTGACGAGCGGCAGGGCGGTGGATGTCACCAGCGCCCGGTCCAGCTGCGTATACAGGGGGAGCCGGCTGTTGGCGTCCGCGACCTGGGCGGCCAGGGTATCCAGGTAGGCCTGGTCGGTATAGTTTTCTCCGACGTTCATGACCAGCACGATGTCTTCGTTGCTGTCCCGGCGGTTCCTCCGGAAGCCGACCACACTGAGCTGCTCCACCCCTTTCAGCGAGGCGAAGGCATCCTCCATGTCGTCCGGATAGACGTTTTCCCCGGATTCATTGATGATGACATCCTTCAGACGGCCTTTGATATAGATCCGGCCGCTGTGGTCCATTTCGGCGATGTCTCCCGTGGGATACCATCCTCCGTCCAGCGTGTCGGGCGGAAGCAGGGAGCCGGAAACCAGGCGGCCGGAGTGGATGCCGGGCCCGCGAACCTGCAGCTCGCCGCCGCGGCTGTTTTCGCCTGACGGGGCGATCCGGTATTCCGCGGTGCCCAGGGCGGTTCCCACAGAGCCGTTCAGCCGGTAGTTCAGGCTCATGGCGTTTTCAAATCCGTTGATGGCGGTTTCGGTCATGCCGTAGCCCACGACGGTATAATATCCCAGTGAATTCAGCACTTTCAGGGTTTCCGCCGGGGCGTGGCTTCCGCCGAGAATCAGCACCTGCAGCTCCGTCCCCAGCAGGTTCTGATTGACTTTGGCAAAAACCTTTTTTTCCGCCCAGTTCAGCCCCGGGCCGGGAGCGATGCGCTGCAGTGCAAGACTCAGGGCGCTCATCAGGCGGAACTGGGTCTGCCTGCCGGCGGATTCCTTTTTCAGGCTCCGCTGCAGGGATTTGACCAGGCTGTTTCCGACCAGCGGCACGACCACGGTCATATGGGGCGGGAAGCGGCGGCATACCTTCTGGATGGATGAAGGGGTCCGGTCCGGAAGATAGACGCAGCTCATTCCCATAAAATGAGCCCAGATCACGCAGGCCATGAAGCCGAGCACGTGATGGAAGGGCAGGAAGCAAAGCATCCGGCGGCCGGTATTGTCTGAGCCGATGATCCTCGTGTTATTCCGGTGCACGGCGACGGATTTCAGCGCCTGCTCGCAGACCGCTTCGCCGCTGTAGGCAAAAATCCGGCTGCGGCCGGTGGTTCCGCTGGTGCACATGGCGACGTATTCACCCCAGACGGGAGTGAAACCGATAATCCTGGGGGCTTCCGTCACGGTTTTGTAGTCGATCTGGCGCACGTTGCCGGCCAGCGCCCGCGGCTTTCGGGTGATGATGACCCGGCAGCCGGCCTCGTCCAGCAGACCCTGCAGCTGCCCGTCCTGCGCAGCCGCGTCCAGCAGCAGAGCGTTATGTCCGGAACGCATGACGCCCCAGAACAGGGAGGGCCATTCATAGCACGTATCCACGGCAATGGCAATCCAGCCGCCGTCGGGCGCCTGCGAATTCAGACAGGCGGCATAATCGTCGGCCCGCCGGGCCATTTCCGCGTAGGAACGGCTCATTTCCTGATCTCCGTTCAGCCACAGGGCGGCGGGCAGTTCACCGTAATCGCGGAGAACGGAGAACAGTTCTTCCAGTGTTTTGTTGGCTTCCAGACGGGCGCTGACGCTCAGGGCGTCCATGTTCCTCATTGAGGCCTCCTTCCTTTGTGCGAACCCGGCCGGAAGAAATAAGAAAAATAATAATAACGGATAAATGACCCACCGGCCGGCAGGCACATCAATACATTATAGCACAGGCAAAATGAAAATACATCCATTTTCCGAATCTTTTCCCGCTTTGCCCGCGAAAAGTTCGTCATTTTCATGTGCTTGCAGGCAGGACGCGGCGCCTGCGGGGCACGGATGAAAGAACAGCGGGGAAGGGAACCTGGATCCCGGAAATTTACAAACGGCTGTTATTATGATATAGTCAGGACAGCAATCTCGAAGAAGGGGTGCTCATCATGACAACGGAAAAGCTTCAGGCGCTGCTGGACAGTATGACAATCAGGGAAAAAGTCGGTCAGCTTGTGCAATGCAACGCAGGCCAGTTTATTCAGAACGACATGGAAATCACCGGCCCCGAGGGGGAGCTGCTTCCCGCGGAGGATCTGAACCGGGTGATGGGCAGCGTGCTGACTTTTGAGGATGCCGCTCAGGCCAAAGCGCTTCAGGACCGGCATCTGGCGGCGGATCCGAAAAAGATCCCGCTGCTCCTGATGCTGGACGTGATTCACGGGCTGCGGACGACCTATCCGATTCCGCTGGCGATGGGCTGTTCCTTCGATGATGATCTGATGGCGGAATGCGCGGATATGGCCCGGAAGGAATCCGCCGTCTGCGGCGTGCATGTCACCTTCAATCCGATGGTGGATACCGCGCGGGACGCCCGCTGGGGCAGAATTCTCGAGACCAGTTCCGAAGAGCCCCTGCTGAACAGCCGCATGGGCGCGGCCGTGGTGAGGGCGACACAGGGGGAGGATCTGAGCCGCCCGGAGAATGTGGCCTGCTGCGTAAAGCATTTTGCCGCCTACGGCGCGCCGGAAGGCGGAAGAGACTACAATACGGTGGATCTGTCGGAGCGGACGCTGCGGGAGGCCTATCTTCCCGCGTATAAAGCCTGTCTGGATGCCGGCGCCCGGCTGATTATGCCCTCCTTCAACGCGCTGAACGGTATTCCGTCCGTGGCGAACCGGTGGCTGATGAACAGGGTGCTGCGGGAGGAATGGGGCTTCAACGGCGTTGTGATCAGCGACTATAACGCGGTGGGGGAACTGGTGACTCACGGCGTGGCGGAAAATCTGAAGGACGCGGTGCGGCTTTCCATGCTGGCCGGCTGCGATATTGACATGGTCCGGAACGCCTACTACCTGTATCTGGAGGATCTGGTGCGGGACGGGGTTGTGCCGGAGGAGATGCTGGATCAGGCGGTCCTGCGGGTCCTGAAGCTGAAAAATGAGCTGGGTCTGTTTGAAAATCCGTATCACGGTGCGGATGAGGAGGCGGAAAAGAAGCTGTATCTGTGCCCGGCTCACCGTGAAATTGCCCGGCGGGCCGCGGAGGAAAGCGCGGTGCTGCTGAAAAACGAGGGGATTCTTCCGCTGAGCGACCGGATCCGTAAGGCGGCGCTGATCGGGCCCTTTGCGGATGAGCGGCATCTGGTGGGCTTCTGGAGCCGCCCCGGGGCGTGGAAGGACGCGGTTACGCTGCCCGAAGGCATTCAGGCGCTGCTGCCGGATCTGGAGCTGATCATCGAGCGGGGCTGCGGCGCGGAAATCGGGGATACCGATGAGAGCGGGATCGACCGGGCGGTGGAGGCGGCCCGGAGCGCCGACGCGGTGATTCTGGCCCTGGGCGAACCGGAAAACGACAGCGGGGAAGGCCGGAGCCGCGCGACGCTGACGCTGCCCGGGCCGCAGATGACCCTGGCCAGGCGGGTGCTTGCCGCCAACCCGAATACGGCGGTGATTCTTTTCAACGGAAGACCGCTGGAGCTGACGGAACTGGATGAACTGGCGCCGGCGATTCTGGAAATGTGGTATCCCGGAACGGAGGCGGGGAACGCGGCCGCCAGGCTGCTCTTCGGGCGGGCGAATCCCTGCGGCAAGCTGTCGGCGGGTCTGCCCCGCAGCGTCGGGCAGTATCCCATGCCCTATAACCGGATGAATACCGGCCGGCCGAAGCCGCAGCCGGATTCACAGGCCTTCCCCTTTACCAGCTGCTATCTGGATACGCCGAATCTGCCCCTGTATTCCTTCGGCCACGGGCTGAGCTACACAACCTTCTCCTATGAATCGCTGACGCTGGACCGCACTGTCATGCGGCCGGAGGAATCCGTCCGGGTGACGATCCGGGTCCGGAATACAGGATCGGGAGCAGGAAAGGAAGTGGTCCAGCTGTACCTGCGGGATCCGGTTGCTTCCGTTGTACGGCCTGTGCAGCAGCTGATTGATTACCGGAAGATCTCCCTGGAGCCGGGAGAAGTGAAGGAGGTCGCCTTCACCGTGACGGAAGAGCAGCTGCGCTTCTGGGATTTCGACTGCAGCTTCCGTTCGGAACCCGGAACTTTTGAGCTTTCGACGGGTTACGCGGATCATCTGCTGCTGACCCGGACCTTTGTCCTGCAGTAAAAAAAGACCGGCAGAGCGGAAGCCGCTGCCGGGAATCAAACGGAAAGGCAGCCGGCGGATCATCCGCCGGCTGCCTTCTCATCAGAGAGCAGAAAGGATTACGCCTTTTTGCTGTCCAGGAACTTGTATACCAGGGCCGCCGCCGCGCCGCCGACCAGGGGAGCCACCAGGAACACCCAGATGCCTTCCAGATTTCCGGCGATCAGAGCCGGGCCGAAGGAACGGGCGGGATTGACGGAAGTGCCGGTGAAGGGAATGCCCAGCAGGTGCACCAGCACCAGCGCGCCGCCGATGACCAGACCGGCCACGCTGCCGTTGGATTCCCGGGAGGTGACGCCCAGAATGGCGATGACGAAGACGAAGGTCAGGATGCACTCAATCCCGAAGCTCATCAGAGCGCTGCCGTTGTACAGCGCGTTGGTGCCGAGCTTCGCGGTATCCTTGACGATGAAGTTCAGCAGGGCCGCGCCGCCGATGGCGCCGGCGAACTGAGCAATCAGATATCCGCAGAAATCCTTCGCACTCATTTTGCCGCTGACCAGCATGGCGATGGAGACGGCGGGATTGATATGGCAGCCGAACACATTGCCGATGGAATAGGCCATCGCGACGATCACAAGACCGAAGGCCAGCGCGGTGATCAGATGCCCCGCGGTCCCGTTGGCAGCCGTGCATTCCTGGCCGGCGACGCCGCAGGCGAACAGCACCAGGACCAGCGTGCCGATGAATTCAGCCGCATACTTTTTGAAGCTTCCCATAGTTTACTCCTCCTTTTATTTCGGGCTTTCAGTTTTCAGCCGCCGGTATTTTACAGCTGATTGGCATTTTTTGCAATCCTGCCCTGCTGCCTGAACCGCGAAAAGAACCGGACCGCCTTTTTCCGGGGGAATCGTTTTTTTATGCAATTCCATCGTTTCTTCCTCTTGCGTTCCCTGCCGAAAAGTGCTATAACTTCCGCGCGGTTCAGGAAACCGCCTGAAAGGATTTGTACCATGGCTCGTACGCTTACCCGGGATCTGACGGTGGGGAAACCCCTGAAGCTTGTTCTGACCTTTGCCGCGCCGCTTCTGTTCGGCGTTCTTTTTCAGCAGTTCTATTCCTTTGTGGATACCGCGATCGTCGGCCGGTATCTGGGAGCGGACAAGCTGGCGGCTGTCGGAGCGACGGGCTCTGTGAACTTTCTGGTGATCGGTTTGTGCCTGGGGCTCTGCTCCGGCTTTGCCATTCCCGTGGCCCAGGCTTTCGGCGCGCGGGATGAGAGCGATGTGCGGCGGAACGTCTGGCACGCGGGGGTTCTCAGCGCGGTTCTGTCCCTGGTGTTCGCTGCGGCGGCGGTTCTTCTGTGCAAGCCGCTGCTGCGCCTGATGAATACGCCGGAGGAGATTCTGGAGGATTCCGCCGCTTACATCCGCATTATCTTTGCGGCCATTCCCTGCTGCGTGCTGTACAACATGGCCAGCGGTATTCTCCGGTCCCTGGGGGACAGCCGGACGCCGGTGCTCTTCCTGATCATGGCCTCCCTGATCAATATCGTGCTGGATCTGTTCCTGATCCTGGTGGTAAAGATGGATGTGGCGGGAGCCGCGGTGGCGACCGCGGTCAGCCAGCTGCTGGCGGGAATCGGTTGCCTGATCGTGATGATCCGGCGCTTTCCGATTCTGCGGATGAAGCGGGAAGACCGGCAGTTTTCCCTGCCGGTGGCGAAAAAAATGCTGACGATCGGCCTGCCGATGGGACTGCAGTTCTCCATTACGGCGATCGGCTCCGTGGTGGTTCAGTGGTCTGTCAACGGCCTGGGTGTGAACGCCGTCGCGGCGGTCAGCGCCGCCGGAAAGCTCAGCGCTTTCTTTGCCTGCGTGTTTGACGCGCTTTCCTCCACCATGGCGACCTTTGCGGGCCAGAATATCGGCGCCCGGAAGCTGGATCGGGTTCATGAGGGGCTGAAGGCGGCTTCTCTGGTGGGTGTTCTGTACTGTATCGGAGCGTTCGCGGTGGTGCTGCTGTTCACCCGTCCGCTGCTGAGCCTGTTTATTGATACGGCCGCGGCAAAAGAAGTAGCGGACATGGGAGTCCGCTACCTGACCATTAACGCAGCCTTTTATATTCCGCTTTTGTTTGTGAATATTGTCCGCCTGTCGATCCAGGGCATGGGCTTTACGCGGGTTGCCATGTTTGCCGGGCTGTTTGAGATGATTGCCCGTACGGCCGTCGCGCTGTTCCTGGTGCCTGTTCTGGGCTTTACCGGAGCCTGCCTGGCCAATCCGGCCGCCTGGATTGCCGCGGATCTTTTCCTGTTCCCCTGCTATTTCCGCACCATGCGGACGCTGCGGATGAGGCTCATGCCGGACACCCATGAATACCGGGAGCCGGCAAAGCTTCATCTGCTGCGGCGCAGCGCCTGATCAGCGTCCCATCCCGACGAAGGAGGTAGCGATCCATCCGGTAAGCGTCACGCCGTTTTTCTCGTAGCGGATTTGCACAAAATGACGATCGGAAGCCGGGTCGTATTCCACGCTGCCGAATGTGTCCACGATCGTACCGTTGACCAGGGAGTCCTGCCGGTTATGTGCGGCGGTAGTCGGCGTGCTGCGAACCTGCGCTTTATCGTTGGTGCCAGTTTTGATCGGCCGGCGAACTCCGCCGGAAACCTCATCCATCAGGCTGTCATCCAGTTCCACCATTTTCATTTCATCCATTTCTGTTCCCTCCTGTATTCTTATCATTCACTCTGCTTCCAGCCCCTGCCGTGCAGTCTCATCCTTTGATACGCACGAAGCGGAAGGGATGGCAGGGCTTTTTGAAAAATCCGCGTAGAAATTTTTTTTGCAAACGTAAATGCAAGGTCGGCGCTGTGTTTACTGATCCGGCTGATGCGGGCTTCCGGCCGTTCCTACCGGACCGCCTGCCGGGATTTCCGGTCCGGGCAGGCAGTTTTATATTGTCATGAAAAAATCAATATGGTATGATTTACAGGAATACAGCCGCCCTGTGATTGATTCTCTTCCGGGAGGAACAGCTGAAATGAGCCGTCTGAAGACATCGTGGGTTGTCATGGCGAATGTGGCTCTGATCACTGCCTTGCTGGTTTTTGTCGCGCTTTTTTCCGGCCATGAGAGACAGGAGAATTACAGGCACCAGGTGGAGCATTATGTCAATACGACCGTCGCCATGGAGCGGGTGACAGAGAACTACATGCTGGGAGAGCAGGAAATCTGCGACAACTGGGCGCATTATATCAACAGCCGGGATCTGACCCTGGAGGATGCCGCGGCATACGTCCGGGTCACCCATGTGCGGGAGGCCATTTCCGCCCATCTGATCGACGCGGAAACTCTGGAAGGCTGGTCCACACGGCCGAAGCTGAACACAGAGAAGGATTATGCGGTTTCCTATGCGCGTCTGGGTCTGATCGGGGACGGAGCCTGGATTTCGGATCCCGGTACGGCGATCAGCATTTCCCGGACCTATACGAATCCCATGAACGGCGAACAGTCTCTGGCTTTCTGCAACCGGATCACGGTGTGGGACGCGGAAACAGCGGAGAAGAGGCCGGCGTATCTGCTGCGCATCGTGCCCACTTCCGAGCTGGTCAAGAAGTGGGTTTTCCCGCAGGAAACCTATAAGCATGAAGAGTTTTCCATGATCGACGCGGAAGGAAACTATATTATCCGCGGCCGTTCCTTCAAGAATAACAGCTTCTTTGAGTTCTATAAATCCTATAACCAGCCGGGCGTTGAGGCGCAGCAGCAGCTGTTTGCGAAGATCCTGTCCGGAACGGATTCCTTTATCATGCTGAATTCCAGGGGGCAGGAGTGCATCGTCGCGTATACCCCCGTTACTTCCACGAGGGGCTGGGTGCTGCTGAACTTCACGCCCGTCGCGGATCTGAACTCGGATACGGTGAACTGGCTGCTGCTGGGAGTGATGTCCGCCGGATTGCTGCTGCTCCTGGTGATGGACTTTCTGTATCTGAACTCCTTTAATAAGAAGCTTCAGGTCATGGCGAAGGAAGCGGAATCCGCCAACCGGGCCAAAACTGATTTTCTGTCCGCCATGTCCCATGATATCCGGACCCCGATGAACGCGATCATCGGTCTGACCACGATTACCGAAAAGAACCTGGGCGACCGGGAAGCGGTAGCGGAGAATCTGAGAAAGATCAGCCTGGCCGGCAATCATCTGCTGACGCTGGTCAATGATATCCTGGATATTTCCAAGGTGGAGAGCGGAAAGCTCAGCCTGACCCCGCTGACCTTTTCCATTGTGGAGACGGCGGATAACCTGGTGAATCTGTCTCAGCCCATGGTGAAGGAGAAAAAGATCGATTTCACCTTCCGCGTCAATCATATGATCCGGGAATACCTTTACGCGGATCAGCTGCGGCTGAATCAGATTTACATCAATATTCTTTCCAACGCGATCAAATATACGGAGCCCGGCGGCCGCGTCTCCGTGGATCTGCGGGAGGAAAGCAGTGACAGGGAAGGCTGCGTCCGGCTGATTTATATCGTTTCGGATACCGGTATGGGCATGAGCCCTGAATTCATGAGCGAGATGTATCAGCCTTTCTCCCGGCAGACGGACAGCCGGGTCAACAGCATTCAGGGAACCGGGCTCGGGCTTGCGATTACCCGGCAGATGGTCGAGCTGATGAACGGAACCATCGACTGTCAGAGCGAAGTCGGAAAAGGGACCACATTCACCATTGCGCTGGATATCCCTGCCGCGGAACAGCAGCCGGAGGAGATGCGGCTCGACGGTATCAGCGCCCTGATCGCGGACGACGACCCGGTTCTGCTGGATACCGCGGCGGAAGCGCTGGAATCGATGGGCGCTTGTGCGGACAGGGCGGAGAACGGGACGGAAGCCCTGGAGAAGATCCGGAGCCGGCATGCCGCGGAAAAGGATTACGACGTGATCATTCTGGACTGGAAGATGCCTGGGATGGACGGCGTCGAGACCATCCGGCAGATCCGGACGACAGCGGAGAACCGGATTCCCATCCTGCTGACCTCCGCTTACGACTGGTCGGATATTGAGGATGAGGCGAAGAACGCGGGATCGGACGGTTTCATTGCCAAACCGCTGTTCCGCTCCAGGCTGTATGAGAAGATCAGCGGCCTGCTCCGGAATGAAGCGAAGCCTGCGGCGGAGGAGGAGAACTATTCCGACCTGGCGGGCATGCACATCCTGGTCGCCGAGGACAACGACATTAACTGGGAGATCATTTCCGCCATGCTGGGCATGCTCGGAATCACGTCGGAACGGGCTGAGAACGGGCGAATCTGTGTCGACCGGATGGCGGAGGCCGCGGAAAACCGCTATGATCTGATTTTCATGGATGTTCAGATGCCGGAAATGAACGGCCTGGACGCGACGCGGAATATCCGCAGCCTGGAAAACAAATGGGCCGCTTCCATTCCCATCATCGCCATGACGGCCAACGCCTTTTCCGAGGATATTGCAGAATGCAGGAAGGCCGGTATGGACGGCCATATTGCCAAACCTGTAGATCTGAAGCTTGTTGTTCATGAAATCCGCAGAATGAAGGAGGAAAGAAAGATATGAAAAGAATGCTCCGCGTTGTTCTGGCCGCCCTGCTGATCATCGGATGGACAGCCGGCCTTTTCTGCGCACAGGCGGAATCCTCCGGCGCGTTTCAGCCGAGACTGGATCCGGATACCGCCTGCGGGATCACGGTGATCGGAAACTATTCCAATTTTGAGGCGCTGGAAGCCGAATTCGACCGATTCAACGAGTTTTACCCTGAAGTGGAACTGAGCTATGTGAAACCGGACGATTACAACAATCTGCTCGGAACGGTGCTGGAAAGCAACAATGCCCCGAACATTTTCTTCTCCTTTCAGTGGATGTACGGGAACGGGAAGTATCAGCAGGTGTGTGATCATATGGAGGATCTTTCGGATCCTCAGCTGGGGCTGGATCTGGACTGCCTGCGTCCCGGCCTGATGAGCTATGACGCGGACGGGCGTCTGATGATGGTGCCTGTTTTTGCCAGAAACTACGGCATGCTGGTGAACAACGATCTGTTTGAGAAGGAAGGTCTGCAGGTTCCCGCAACCTGGGAAGAGCTGCTGGCCGTGTGCGACGCCTTCCTCAGCAAAGGGTATGCCAGCCCGATGATGGGCTACAGCGCGTCTTCTTCCGGCTGCCTGATGAATACCCTGGTGTATCCGGAGGTCGTGGCGGCTCTCGCCGGCGATCCCGAGGGGCTCCGGGCCGCGAACGCGGGGGAAGCCTCCGCGGGCGAATGCATGCGCCGGGGGCTGGAGCAGATGATGCAGCTGATCGGGAAAGGCTATATCAATCTGGAAAAATGCAATGAAATCAGCGACAACTATACGCAGGTCATTCTCCGCTTCTTCGAGGGCGATGTGCCCATGATGATCTGCACGGGCGATACCGTGTCCGGGACCGGGAAACGGGAAAGCCAGTCCGCGGCGTTTTCCAAAGCGCCTTTCAGGTATTCCTTCGCGCCCGTTCCCCTGTCGGAAGCCGGAGGCTATTTCATTGACAGCCCCTCCATCCAGTTCTCTGTCAATAAAACCTGCGCGAATCTGGATATGACCAACGAGTTTATGCGCTTCCTGATCACGCCCCGGGAACTGAATGAGATGGCATCCGTGAAACGGCTGGTGACCCCGACAAAGGACCTGTCCTTCGACGCGGTGTACGCGCCGTTCGACCGGGTGCCCGCGGAGCGGATTCTGTGCCCGGAAATGATCGGCATTACGGATCCTCTGGCCGTGCAGGTCCGGAACGCGTCCTATCTGGCCGGAACCGGGGAGATCACCGTGGATGAGGCAGTCAGCAAATACGGTACCTTCCGGGACTGATTTTCCCGGGCCGGAAAGGCGGCCGGGATTCAGACTCAGGAGAAACCGATGTGTACAGGGAGTACCGGAATGAGAAAGGAAAGAAACGAGCACACCGCCGACCGTCTGTTCCGAAGCCGTCTGTTCAGACGTCTCTTTGCTTCCTATGTGATTCTGATTCTGGTCTTCCTGATCGGAGCCAGCGGCTGGTATCTGGTCAGCTATTCCCGGAACGAACGGGAGAGCCGGCTGGCTGGCGCGCGGCAGAGCGGCCATACCCTGGCGACGGAAGCCGACCGGACGATGCTGACGGCGAAAGCCCTCTGCAGCGCGGTGGACACCTCCGAAAGCTTCCGGAATCTGTATCAGACGATCATGATTGAGAAGACGGCGCCGGATTCCATGCAGCTTTACAGGACGCTGGGGGAACTGACCCGGATCAAGGCTTCGGCCGGGAACCTGGATGTCTATTCCGTTCTGCTCGGCTTTACGGGGGACCGGCGCCTCTACGCACCGGGAACGGTGATTCCGCTGAACCAGGAGCTGACGATGACGGCGCAGGGGACGCTGATCTCGGCGACGAGCGCGGCGGAGCTTCTGAATCAGAGCATCTCCGCCAATATCATGATCAACAAACGCTTTCTGATCTACGCAGAACCGTATATGGATGTTTCCAATGGCTCCGCCAAGGGGGTCGTCCTGGTTCTGCTGGATCCGGACCGGCTCCGGGCGATGGCGGACGGCCTGATGGCTGCCATGAGCTTTCTGGAGGTCCGGAACGGTGCGATGACGGTTTATCAGAGCGGAGCCCCGGAGGAACAGGGGGAAATCCTCGAGATCGGCAGTCTGGTCAATCCCCGGGTGGTTTACCGGATGCAGATCCGCGAGGCCGCGCTGCGGGCGCCGTTTCCGGTCAGCGTTTTTCTTCCGCTGCTTCTGCTGGCCGGCGTAGGCTGCGCGGGCATCCTGCTGATGTATCAGTTCCTGCGGATCCGTTATACGCCGATCGGCCGGATTACCCGGATGGTGAAGGAAGAGGAGCATACGGAAACGGATGACCTGGAGGATGTGATTCAGGGGATCACGACCCTGATCAGTGAGAGAAACGGATACCGGGAGAAAATGATCACCATTTCTCCCTATGCCAGCCACGGCGCGCTGCATCAGCTGCTGAGCGGAAATCTGGAGGGAAACGAAATCCAGGTGCTGCGTCAGGAGCAGTTCCTGGGCCTGCGGAACGGGTATTATATGGTCGGGCTGGTGAACCTTCACGGCGCCGGGGGCTCGGGGGAGCAGCGGTATCTGGATGCCAGAACCCTGACGGCCCGGGCGCTGGAAGAGCTGAACACCGAGGAAATGCCGATCGCCGTCTGTCCGAGGGATCTGCAGAATCTTTATGTGGTGGTAAACGGAGACGATCCCGAGCGGATGACCGCGCTGTTTTACCGGATGCTGCCCGCGGCGGAGGAGGCGCTGGATGACGGGGCGATGGCCGTGACCCTGGGAGTCAGCCGGCCCGGCACAGAGCTGGAGCTTTTGCGGAAAGCCTGCCTGGAAGCATCCGCCGCGCTGGAGAATATGATCCTGGGCGGCCGGAAGAGCGTGTATTTCTACGAGGCGGGAATGACAGGGGAGAGCCGGGAATATGTGTTCCCGGGCGATCTGCGCCAGCGGATGGTAAAGGCCCTCCGGGAGGGCCAGGAGCAGGAGCTTTCCTCCCTGATGGACGGGCTGTGGGAGAAAAATTTCCGAAAGAAGAGCCTGAGCCCGGAAGCGGTGAGGCAGCTGGTGGATGATCTGCACGCGTGTGTGAACGGCGCGCTGGGAGAGATCAGCGAGCAGAGCACGACACACATCCGGGCGGAGAGAATCCGGGAGCCCGCAACGATCGAGGAGATTTTTGCCTACTACCGGTCGACGCTGACGGAAGCGCTGAAAGCCCGGCGGGAGATTGAAACCGGCAATCTGGCAGGGGAAGAGCTGGAGGCGGCCATCTGCGATTATGTCGTGTCCAACGCCCTGGATCCCGCGCTTTCCCTTTCCGCGGTGGCGGATCACTTCGGGGTTTCCGGAAAGATGGTCGGCAGCGTATGCAAAAACCGGACCGGGAAAACCTATCTTCAGATTGTTCATGACTGCAGGATTCAGGAATCGGTCCGCCTGCTGGAGGAGACGGATCTGAGCCTGGAGGAAATCTCGGAAAGATGCGGTTTCGGCAACGTGCTGACCTTCAGAAGGAATTTCAAGGCGGCCATGAACAGGAATCCCAGCGATTTTCGCAGGGAATAAATGATGCATCAAATCCGGGAGCCTTTGAAACAGAAGGATTCCGGCGGTTCATACTTCAAAAAGTGCCCGGGAGGAAAATGATGCTTGCCCGGGCGCTTTCTTTTTTGTACCATTAACCCGAAAGATGTCGAATATGGTTCCGGTTCGGCCGGATAAGATAAAAGAAGCCGGGAAAAGCCGCCGGCGGATCGGGAGAGGGGGAAAAAGGATGAAACGCTCCCTGGGGGAGAGGCTGAAGCGGGACAGGTACCTTCTGCTGATGTTCCTGCCGGTGCTGATCTACTATCTGGTCTTCTGCTATCTGCCGATGGTCGGAATCGTGATGGGCTTTGAGGATTACCGCATGGGCAGCGGCTTCGAGGGCCTGTTTACGAGCAAGTGGGTCGGACTGAAATGGTTCAATCAGTTTTTCTCCTCCGTTTTTGCCTGGCGGCTGATTCGCAATACCTTCCTTCTTTCCTTCTTTTCCCTGATCTTCGGTTTTCCGATTCCGATCATTTTCGCGGTCGCGATTACCCAGCTCCGGGCGAAGCGGTTTGCCAAGGCGGCGCAGGTGGTCACCTATCTGCCCTACTTTATCTCCACGGTCGTCGTGGTCGGTATGATGACCAATTTCCTTTCCCCGTCGAACGGGGTGATCAACCTGCTGATTCAGAAAATGGGCGGGAAGGCGATCAACTTCATGTCGGATCCGGCCTGGTTCCGTCCGCTGTATGTGATTTCCGGTTCCTGGCAGAGCTTCGGCTTCAACAGCATCATCTTTGTGGCGGCGATCATGGGGATCGATCCGGCGCTGTATGAGGCGATGGAGGTGGACGGAGCCAGCCGCTGGCAGCGGATCGTGCATCTGATCCTGCCCGGTATTTCGGAGACTGTCATCCTGCTGCTGATTATGACCCTGGGCAATCTGCTGAACGTCGGCTTTGAGAAGGTGTATCTGATGTATTCTCCGGCCGTGTACGAAACGGGCGACGTGATTTCCACGTATGTGTACCGGCAGGGCATTGAAAGCCATAAGTATGGCTATGCTTCAGCCGTCGGCCTGTTTTACTCGGCGGTCGGCTTCATCTTCGTCGTCACGTCCAACCATCTGTCCCGGAAGGTAACCGGATCTTCATTGTGGTAAGGGAGGAGCAGAGCATGACAGCCAGGTCAAAGCGCGTATCGAATCCACATGCCTTCCGGACCGAAGGGGCCGGCGATAAGGCGCTGGATATCGTGATCTGGATTCTGGTGATTCTTGCGGTGCTGGTAACCGCGTATCCCTTCCTGTATGTGCTGTCCGTATCCATCTCGGATGGAGCCGCGGTCGCGCGGGGGGATGTCCTGCTGCTTCCCAAAGGGTTTTCCCTGGACGCGTTCGGCATGGTGACTAAGTACGATCAGCTGTGGATCAGCTACCGGAACACCTTTTTCTACACGGTGGCCGGAACCCTGATGAACATGGTGTTTACCTGCCTGGGCGCCTATCCGCTGTCGAAGAAGGATTTTTCCCTGCGCCGGCCGCTGAACTTTTTCGTGGTGTTCACCATGTACTTCAGCGGCGGACTGATTCCGACCTATATCGTGGTCACGGGGATCGGCCTGTACAATACGCCGCTGGCGGTGATTCTGCCGGTCCTGGTCAGCACCTACAATATGATGATCTGCAGGAGCGCAATGTCCAGTGTTCCGCAGGATCTGTTCGAGAACGCTTCCCTGGAAGGCGCCTCCGACTTTTATCAGCTGATCCATATCGCCATTCCGCTGATCAAGCCGACCCTGGCGGTGCTGACCCTCTACTACGCGGTGGCCCGATACAACGATTTCTTCAACGCCATGCTGTATCTGGGAGACAGCAATCTGCAGCCCCTGCAGATGTTCCTCAGACGGGTGCTGATCCTGTCTTCCAGCGAAGTGCTTCAGCAGGCGGGAACGGATGCCGCGGCCGCGGCCGCGCAGAACACCCTGAAGATCCGCTACGTCTGCATCGTGCTGGCGGCGGTGCCGATCTTCGCCATCACGCCCTTTGTCCAGAAGTATCTGGTGGCCGGCACCATGCTGGGCGCGGTGAAGGGATAATCAAGGCTCTATGCGCCGATGAAGGCGCTTAAGCAAAAAGAGAAAGGAGAATACCCCTATGAAGAAGACCCGTATCCTGTCCCTGGTTCTGGCGCTGATGATGCTGCTGGGCATCGCTTCCGCCGGATCCGCCGAGAGCCTGAACCTGGCGCAGCTGCCCCTGACCGATCAGGCGGGCGCGACCGTCAGCATTCTCGGCATGAACTCCTGGTACTCCACTGTTGACCTGAAGGACGCGCTCCTGCTGAAGGAAATCGCGGACCGGGCCGGAGTCACCATCGACTGGACCCTGATCGATCCCACCACCTATTCCGACACCGTGAGCCCCATGCTGGCCGCCGGTAAGGATCTGCCGGACATCCTGGAGATGCCCGACCTGGATCTGAACATGGATTATCTGAGCTCCGGGATGCTGGAGCCCCTGGACGAGCATTTTGATCTGATGCCCAACTACGTGGCCTTCCTGGAGAAGAACCCCGACATCAAGGCCAGCCTGACGGCTGTGGACGGCCATATCTACTATGTGCCCCAGACCGTGGTAACCAACAACTATCAGCCCGTGCTGATGTACAACATGCCCTGGCTGGAGAAGCTGGGCCTGGAAGCCCCCAAGACGCTGGACGAGTTCGTGGCCTATCTGCGCAAGATCAAGGAAACGGATCTGAACGGCAACGGCGAGAACGATGAGATCCCCATGTCCATCCAGAACGCGTTCCTGCCCTATATGTTCGCTCCGGCCTTCGGCCTGGATCTGGTTTCCGGCTACTATGCGGACGATAACGGCGTCGTGCATTTCGCGGCTTACGAGAAGGACGCCTACAAAGCCTATCTGAGCTTCCTCCACGGCCTGTACGAGGAAGGCCTGCTGGAGCAGGAATTCACCTCCCTGAACCGCGACCAGATCACCGCCCGCTGCGCCAATGATCAGACCGGCGCCACCTTCGATTACAGCTGGCAGATGAGCAACCTGTACAGCGCGCAGTATCCGAACTATGACAAGACGGTCGGCATCATCGCCGGCGCGGCTCCCCTGAGCGGAGAACACGCGGGCTTCTATGTCGGCCGGAACCCCGTCAGCGGCATCTTCGGTATCAACGCGAAGAGCAATAACAAGGAGCTGGCCATCAAGTTCCTGGACTATGCCATGAGCGAAGAAGCGCAGGATCTGTATGTCTGGGGTATGGAAGGCCTGACCTATGAAATCGTGGACGGCGCCCGTCAGTATCTGCCCCGCTGCACCGAAGATACCATCTGGTATCAGGGCCTGGGCATCAACGCGCCGAACATGCCCTCCCAGCAGTCCACGCCCGCGACGGATGTGCTGCTGCCCAAGTGGCACGTAGAGAACGACCGGACCTTCGAAGAGCCCTTCATCCGCGCTCCGTATCCGACCGTTTACGCCACCGAAGAGGAAGCTTCCACTTCCAGCATGTATCAGGTGGATATCGATACCTATGTCAACGAGTCCGCTGTGGCGTTCATCACCGGAACCAAGAACCTGGAAGCCGATTTCGACAATTACATCGCGACGCTGGAAAGCATGCAGATTGCCGAGATGCTGAAGGTTCGTCAGGCGCAGTATGACCGTTTCGCGGCCGCGCAGAAGTAATCCCATGCAGAAAGGCCGCCGCATCCATCATGCGGCGGCCTTTTTGCCTGACCGCGGGGAAAAGACCGGCAGGGATCCGGAAAAGAAGAGGATGGGGAGAGACAGATGGAAGGATTACTGAGAAACCGGGTGCAGCGTTTTATCGACCGGCTGGCCGCTGACAGGGTGAATCTGCATGGATTCATCCTGTCAGCGGGCGGACAGATCAAGGCAAAAGCCTGTTACGCGCCGTTCCGGGAAGAACAGATGCATCGGATGTACTCCGTCAGCAAGACGATGGTCGGACTGGCGGTCGGCATGCTGGCGGAGGAGGGAAAGCTTTCCCTGGATCAGCCGGTTACGGATTTTTTTCAGGATCTGCTGCCGGAAAAGCCGGATGAAAGACTGCTGCGGCTGAAGATCCGGGATATGCTGCGGATGGCGACCTGCTACGAGCAGACCAGCTACCGGGAAGGGGTGGATGAGGACTGGACCCGTCCGTTTTTTACGGATACGCCTTCCCATGAACCCGGAACGGTTTTTCACTACGATACGGGCTGCTCGCAGGTGCTCAGTTCCCTGGTCCGCCGGCTGTCGGGGGAGGAAGTGATCGACTTTCTGAACCGGCGCCTGTTTGAGCCGCTGGGATGCCGGGATCCGCGGAAATGGCTGCGGGATCCCGCGGGGCAGTGCCAGGGCGGCACGGGCCTCTGCATGAGCCTGCGGGATCTTCATACCGTCGCCCGCTGCCTGATGGAAGGGGGCCGGGGACTGGTTCCGTCCTGGTATATCCGGGAGATGACCCGGAAGCAGATCGGAACCCTGATGCGGGAAAATGACGAGGAACGCTACGGCTACGGATGGCAGTGCTGGCAGACCCGGGCGGGCTGGGCCATGTACGGGATGGGCGGCCAGATGGTGATCGCCTGCCCGGAGCAGGATGCCCTTCTGTGCACGGTCGCGGATACACGGCTGGACAACTGGGGGATCCAGAAGCTGTACAACGCCTTTTTTGAGGAAATTGTTCCCGGTCTGGGACGGGAGGATATGGAGCCGGAAACCTGGAATCTGCAGGCTCTGTCGCTGACCAGCGATCCCTCCCTGGCGGTATCCGCCGCCGGTCCCTTCTTCTTTGAGCAGGGAAACCCGCTGGGGATGAAGTCGCTGGCGCTGGAAGGAAACCGGCTGAGCTGGGAAAACGCCGGCGGGAAGGCGGAGCTTGCCTTTGCCCCGGGCGGTCTGGCGGAAACGGACTGGCCCGGCCGGCCCGGAGTCCCGGCGCTGGCGGCGGCGGGATGGACGGAGGAGCCGGGACTGCTCCGGCTGCAGTGCCACGCGGTCGGGGATGCTCCCTGCGGCTTCGAGATGCTGCTGCTGTTCCGGAAGGACAGCGTCACCCTGCAGGCCCGGCGTTCCTGGGATCCGCTCACGGAGGGGTATGAAGGGGTCGCCACCGGAAGGCTCCGGGAATAGTTCGTACTTTTTATGTTCTCCCTTTCTGAACCGATTGACGGGATCAAAGCGGAAAGCTATGATATAATACAAAGAGCAAAGGCGTCTTTGAGGCAGTTCCTCGGAGACGCTTTTGAGGTTTCGGATACGGGAGGCTGAACGTAGAATGAAGAAACGGATCTGGTTGCTGGTGCCGCTGATGATCACAGGAAGCGCAATGGCGGAGGAATCCGGCGGATTTATGGATGGCGTGGCGAAGGTCAACGACGCGGTGAACGGTGTGGTCTGGGGCGTCCCCGCCCTGGTGCTGCTGGCCTTTGTGGGAATCCTGATGACGGTGCTGACCAAAGTGTTTCAGGTGACGCATTTCGGACACTGGATCAAAAAGACCATCGGAGCCGTTTTCAGCGATAAGCATGTAACGAACCATACGTCGGACCGGAGCATTTCCCAGTTCCAGTCCCTGTGCACCGCGCTGGCGGCCACGGTGGGGACCGGCAACATCGTGGGCGTGGCCGGCGCGATTATGGTCGGCGGTCCGGGCGCGGTCTTCTGGATGTGGGTCATGGCCTTCCTGGGCATGATGACCAACTATTCCGAGAATGTGCTGGGCATTTTTTACCGCCGGAAGAATTCCCGGGGTGAATGGTCCGGCGGAGCGATGTACTATCTGAGGGACGGCCTCGGCGCCAGAAAGGGCGGGAAAACCGTCGGAAAGGTGCTGGCCTGGCTGTTCTCCCTGTTCTGCCTGCTGGCTGCCTTCGGCATCGGCAATATGACCCAGGTCAATTCCATATCCGGCAATATGGAGACGGTTTTCGGCGTGCCGACCTGGGTGACCGGTGTGGTCATCATGCTCCTGGTGGGGCTGGTGGTCGTCGGCGGCCTGAAGCGGATCGCGGCCGTGACGGAGAAGATTGTTCCCTTTATGGTGATCCTGTACATGATCGGCACCATTGTGATTTTTGTGATGAACATCCATCAGTTCGGCGCGGTGTTCTCCTCCATTTTCCGGGGCGCTTTCGCGGTTCAGGCGGCAACGGGCGGCGTAGTCGGTTACGGTATCCGGCTGGCCATTGAACAGGGGATGAAACGGGGCGTCTTCTCCAACGAGGCCGGTCTGGGCTCCTCGGTCATGGTGCATTCCAACTCCAATGTGAAGGAGCCGGTCAAGCAGGGCATGTGGGGCATCTTTGAGGTGTTTGCGGATACGATCGTGGTATGCACCCTGACCGCCTTCGCCGTGCTTTCTTCCGGACTGGTGAATCTGGAAACCGGAGTTACGGCGGCGGAGTATGTGACCCGCGCGGGGGAAACCATTACCCTGACGAAGGCCAATCTGGTTTCTTCCGTATTTAATATGCGGTTCGGCTTTGTCGGATCGGCATTTATCGCGATTTCCATCATGCTGTTCGCGTTTTCCACGGTGCTGGGCTGGAGCCACTACGGCACCAAGGCCTGCGAATACCTGCTGGGGGAAAAGCGGACGATTCCGTACCGCATCCTGTTTGTGCTCCTGGTTTTCGGCGGAGCGGTGATGGGGGACAACCTGGCCTGGTCTCTTGCGGATACCTTTAACGGGCTGATGATGATTCCCAACCTGATCGGCGTCATCGCGCTGTCCGGCGTGGTGATGAAAATCACGAAAAACTATGTGAACCGGACAATGAAGGGATCAAAGGAGGCTCCGATGTATTCCGCCTTCCCGGAGGTTCAGCGGGAGCAGGAGCTGGCGCCGGATCCCTCGGAAGGAAACTGAGCAATAAAAACAAAAAAAAGACAAAGGCCAGCTGAAACATCATTGACGCAGAATTCCGGTTCATTTATAATATTAAGACGTTTTCATCAGAATGTGCCGCGCAGCCGCCGGATGCCGTTCCGGCGTTTGCCGGTTCCTGAAAAGACGCAGCAGAAGCGGGAGTGTGTTCATGAGTTCAAAAATGCTGACCTATATCCTCAAAAGGTTTCTGATGGCCTTGCTGACGATTTTTCTGGTCATCGCGATCACCTTTTTTGTGATGCACGCGATTCCGGCGTCCCCCTTTTCTTCGGAGAAGGCCAAGAGCGACGCGGTGATCGCGGCTCTGGAGGCGAAGTACGGCTTTGATAAGCCGGTTACCGTTCAGTTCTGGAACTATCTGGTGAATATTCTGCACGGGGATTTCGGCTTATCCACAGGCTGGGTCGGCAATACCGTGATAGAGCTCATCATGGGCGGGTTTTCCTATTCGGCGAGAATCGGGTTTACGGCCGGCGTGATCGCGATTGTTCTGGGGGTGATTCTCGGATCGGTCGCGGCGCTTCGCAGGGATAAATTTCTGGATAAAATCATACAGGTGATCACGACGGCTCTGGTTTCCATGCCGTCCTTCGTCATGGCGACGATTCTGCTGCTGGTTTTCGCCCTTCAGCTGAACTGGCTCCCGTCTCTGGGAAATCAGCCGGGCGGTCTGGTGCTGCCGATCATTTCCCTGAGCCTGTATCCGATGGCCTATGTGACCAAGCTGCAGCGCTCTTCCTTGCTGGACGTACTCGGGCAGGATTATATCCGTACCGCCCGGGCAAAAGGGGTCAGCAATACCGGCGTGATTTTCAGGCACGCGCTGAAGAACACGCTGACGCCGGTCATTACCTACGCCGGCCCGATGATGGCCTATATTCTGACCGGATCCATGGTGGTGGAAAACATTTTCTCTGTCCCCGGTCTGGGCCGCCTGTTCACCAACAGCATGCTGCGGACGGATTACATGATGATCATGGGCGTTACGATTTTCCTGGCCACGATGATCATCCTCATGAACTTTCTGGGAGATATTCTGTACAAGGTCGTGGATCCCAGAATCGATCTGAGCTGACAGGACAGCGGCGGAGGAAAGGAAAAGATGGCAGAAAAAAAGAAATTCAAAAATCCCCTGAGCCTGCAGATTGATCCGGCTCTGTTTGAAACCGCGACGGACGAGGAAAAAGCGCAGCAGGTTACGATGCGGGAATCGGTATCCTTTATGAAGGATGCCATGCGGCGGCTGCGGAAGAATAAAATGGCGATGGTTTCCCTGTGCGTGATCGTGCTGATCGCGCTGATTGCCTTCATCGTACCGACGTTCTATCCCTACACCTATACCAAGCAGGATGTTACGGCGCAGAACCTGGCTCCTTTTCAGTATTCCGCCAAGGAGCAGATGAAAATCGACAAAGGGCAGAACGTTTTTCCGCATATTATGGGAACGGATAACCTCGGGCGGGATTACGCGATCCGGGTGATCTACGGGACGCGGATCTCGCTGCTGGTCGGGATCTTCTCCGCGCTGATCGTTATCGTGATCGGTATTCTCTACGGTTCCGTTTCCGGCTATTTCGGCGGCAAGGTGGACATGGTCATGATGCGGATCGTGGATATTATCTATTCCCTGCCCGATGTGCTGATTGTGATTCTGCTCTCCGTGGCGATCAAGGACTGGGTGGCCGGCTCCAAAAGCGAGCTGATTGCCCGCCTGGGCGCCGGCATGGTCAGCATCTTTATTGTATTCGGTCTTCTGTACTGGGTCAGCATGGCCCGGCAGGTGCGGGGGCAGATTCTGTCCATCAAGGAGCAGGAATATGTGCTGGCTTCCCGGGCGATCGGATCCGGGCCCTTCTGGATTATCCGGAAGCACATGATTCCCAACTGCGTGTCCGTCATCATCATTATCGCGGCCATGCAGATCCCCAGCGCCATATTTACGGAGAGCTTCCTGAGCTTCCTGGGGCTGGGCGTGTCTGTTCCCATGCCGTCTCTGGGATCCCTGGCTTCCGACGCGAGATCGGCGCTGCGCTCCTATCCCTATCAGCTGATCTTTCCGGCCCTGTCCATCTTCCTGATTGTTCTTTCCTTCAATCTGCTGGGCAACGGTCTGCGGGACGCGTTTGATCCCAAGCTGAGAAACTGATGAAAGGAGGATCCGACAGATGAGTTTGCTCGAGGTACGCGATCTGCACACATCCTTCTTTACGACGGCGGGCGAGGTCAAAGCCGTCAACGGGCTCAGCTTTTCCCTGGACGAGGGGAAGGTTCTGGGCATTGTGGGGGAGAGCGGTTCCGGGAAATCGGTGACGGCTTATTCCATTCTGCAGATTCTGACCCATCCCGGGAAAATTGTTTCCGGTTCGATTAAGTTTAACGGCACGGAGCTGGTGGGCAAGAGCGACGAGGAGATGCGGAAAATCCGCGGGAATAATATCTCCATTATCTTTCAGGATCCCATGACGTCGCTGAATCCCACCTATACGATTGGCCGCCAGCTGATGGAGGCGATCCTGCTGCATACGGACCGGAACAGGCAGGAGGCTCGGGAGCGGGCGCTGGAAATGCTGCAGCTGGTGAATGTAAACGAGCCGAAGAAGCGGCTGGAGCAGTATCCGTATGAGCTGTCCGGCGGCATGCGCCAGCGGGTGATGATTGCCATGGCGCTGGCCTGCGAGCCGGATATCCTGATCGCGGATGAACCTACGACCGCCCTGGATGTGACCATTCAGGCCCAGATTCTGGAGCTGATGCAGGATCTTCAGAAAAAACTGGGAATGGCGATTATCATGATCACCCATGATCTGGGCGTGGTGGCCCAGCTCTGCGACGAGGTGATTGTCATGTACGCCGGATCCGTCTGCGAACGGGGAACGGCGGACGCAATTTTCTATCATCCCGCCCATGAATACACCAGGGGACTGATGCGTTCCATTCCCCGGGATGAAAACAACGGGATGCGTCTGCAGCCGATTACCGGAACGCCGATCGATCTGCTGAACATGCCGGCCGGCTGCCCTTTCGCGCCCCGGTGCGACCGGGCGATGAAGATCTGCCTGCAGAAAAAAGCCGAGGAGATATGGATCGGGGAGGATCATATTTCGGGCTGCTGGCTGAACGTGAAGGATCTTCTGGAGCGGGGAATTGACACTGCGGAAGGAGTCGGCGGGGATGAGTGAAAAAAGCACGCTGGTGGAAGTAAAGGGCCTGAAGGAATACTTCGATATCAACGTCGGTTTTTTCAGGACGAAACCCCTGAAGGCGGTGGACGACGTTTCCTTCTCCATCCGCAAGGGGGAGACGCTCGGCCTGGTCGGGGAATCCGGCTGCGGCAAGACAACGGTCGGCCGGACGATGCTGTATCTGTATCAGCCGACTGCGGGCGAGATTTATTTTGGCGGTGAAAAAATCGAGGGAAAGGAATCCCTGAAGCGCTACCGGCGCAAGGCGCAGATGGTTTTTCAGGATCCCTATTCCTCGCTGAATCCCCGGATGACGGTGGGGGATATCGTGGCGGAACCGCTGGATGTGCACCGCCTGTATCAGAACAGGGCGGAACGAAACGAGCGGGTCATTCAGCTGCTGGATCTGGTCGGCCTGAACAGCGAGCACGCTTCCCGTTATGCGCATGAGTTTTCCGGCGGCCAGCGGCAGCGGATCGGGATTGCCCGGGCGCTGGCGGTTAACCCGGAATTCATCGTCTGCGATGAACCGGTTTCCGCGCTGGATGTTTCCATCCAGGCCCAGGTGATCAACATGTTTGATGATCTGCAGGACCGGCTGGGGCTGACCTATCTGTTTATCGCGCATGATCTGCTGGTGGTTCGCCATATTTCGGACCGGATCGCGGTCATGTACCTGGGCAAGATGGTGGAGCTTGCGGATGCGGAGGAGATTTATCATCATCCGCTGCATCCCTATTCCCGGTCCCTGCTGAGCGCCGTGCCGCTGCCGGATCCCAAAGCGGCCCGGGCGAACAAAAGGATCGCGCTGTCCGGCGATATTCCCAGCCCGCTGAACGCTCCGTCCGGCTGTCCCTTCAGAACCCGCTGCCCCTACGCGGCGGAGATCTGCAGCGGGAGCATGCCGGAATTTAAGGAGGCGGAAAGCGGTCATTATGTGGCCTGCCACCGCCTGGCGGAAATCGGCTGACCCGCTTTACTGACCCGGTTCATTGATACGGGAAACCGTATTATATGATAATATTTTTGAAGGAGGAACCCCTCATGAAAAAGCTTTTGGCTCTTGTGCTGGCTCTGACCATGGTGATGGGTCTGTTCTCCTTTGCCTCCGCGGAAGCGGAAGGCAAGGTGATCAGCCTGTTCCTGGGCGGCGGCACTCCCCTGTCCATGGATCCGGCGCTGAACAGCGCGTCCGCCGGCTCCAATATCATCCGTTCCGCGTTCGCGGGACTGACCGGCTTCCAGTATAACGCTCAGGGAGATCCGGAAATGGCCCCTGAAGTGGCGGAATCCTACACGATTTCCGAAGACGGCCTGACCTATTCCTTCGTTCTGCGGGAAGGCCTGAAATGGTCGGACGGCGCTGACTGCACCGCCTCTCAGATCAAGGCTTCCTGGGAGCGGGCCGCCTCTGCCGAGCTGGGCGCGTACTACGGCTTCCTGTACGATGTGATCTCCCGGAAGGAAGACGGCTCTCTGGATATCGATGTGGATGACGCCGCCCGTACCTTCGTGGTGCATCTGCCCCAGCCCTGCGCTTACTTCCTGGATCTGTGCGCGTTTGTTCCCTTCTATCCGGTGCGGGTGGATCTGGCGGACAACGAGGGCATCTGGGCGACCAAGCCGGAAAGCTATGTCGGCCTGGGCGCTTTCAAAATGACCGAATACTCTGTGGACGACAAGATCGTGTTCGAGAAGAATCCCTACTACTGGAACGCGGACGCGGTGAAGCTGGGCGGCCTGATCTTCTATCTGTCCGAGGACAACACGGCCATCCTGACGGCTTACGAAAACAACACGGTGGAATACATCCAGTCCATCTCCTCTTCTGAATTCGAACGGCTGAACGCCACCTATCCCGGCGAACTGGAGTTCTATCCGACGCAGGGTACCTACTATGTCCTGTTCAATGTTTACAAGGATCTGAGCCCCGTGGCCAAGCAGCTGACCGTGCAGGAGCAGAGCAAAGCCCGCTTCGCGCTGGGACAGCTGATCAACCGCTATGAAGTGGTGACCTATGTGACTAAGGGCGGCGAAGTTGCCGCTACCGGTTTCTTCCCGGTCGGCCTGTCCGACGGCCTGCATGCCGACGTTCGCGGCGCGGAAGGCTACGGCGTATGGTATACCGGAACCAACGAACTGTCCGATGTGAATCCCGATCTGACCAAGGATCAGGTTGAAGCGCTGCAGACGCTGGTGGATCTGGGCTATCCCTACACCGGAACCATCGAGGGCGGAGACATTACCTTCACCGATTTCCCCTCCATCGAATTCGCCTTCAACACCAGCGGAAACAACGCGGCCATCATCCAGTACGTACAGGAAACCTGGAACCGCTTCGGCATCACCGGCGTGGTCAACCAGGAAGCCTGGGCGACGCTGCAGACCAAGCTGAAGGCCGGCGACGCGGAAGCGGCCCGGATGGGTTGGGTTGCGGACTTTAACGACGTCGTGAACTTCCTGGAGATCTTCATCTCCGCTTCCGGCAACAACTATCCGCGGCTGGGCCGTGATATCGGCGACTACAAGCGGAACAGCGAAGTGACCAAGGATGCCGGCGTGGGCGCCTACTGGGGCGAAAACGGCGACAAGACCTGGGCCGAAGCGTACGACGCCGTGGTGGACGCCGTGAAGGCTGCCACCGATCCGACCGAGCGCGCGAAGCTGGCTGCGGAAGCCGAAAAGATCCTGATGGCGACCGGCGGTGTAAGCCCGATTTACTACTACACCACCGCGCAGATGCTGAAGCCGAGCGTACATAACGTCATTCGTCTGACGACCGGCGACGTCATCTGGACCTATGCCGATAAGGACTGAGTCTGAATTATGAGAAACGGTTGACTGAGCCGGAAGGCTGAAGCGACCGGCGGGGCTGCTGAACGGGCGGCCCCGTTTTTTTGCGCTGAAACCGCTGCCGGAGCGGACCGCTTTTCCGCTGCCGGCGGAAAGTCTGGAAAGCGGAAGCAGGAAAATCATCAGCCGCATCGAAAAAAGGATGGACGGAATGAAAAACAGGAGGAGAAAGCCATGCCCTGTACGACGATTCTGGTTGGCGCGAAGGCCAGCCACGACGGATCCACCATGATCGCCCGGACGGACGACGGACACTATGATGTCAAAAAGCTGATTGTGGTCTCTCCGAAGGATCAGCCGAAACGGTACAAAAGCGTGATCGCTCACGCCGAGATTCCCCTGCCGGAGAATCCCATGCGCTATACGGCCTGCCCCAGTGTGGATCCGAAAGAAGGGATCTGGGCGGCGACGGGGATCAACGAGGCGAATGTGGGCATCACGGCCACGGAAACGATTACTTCCAATCCCCGGGTGCTGGCGGCGGATCCGCCGGTGAAGTACAGGGAGGCGAAAGGACGGTCGGAAAAGGCGGTTCCCGGCGGAATCGGGGAAGAGGATATCGTGGTGCTGGTGCTGCCTTACATTCACAGTGCGAGGGAAGGCGTGCTGCGCCTGGCGGAGCTGCTGGAGCAGTACGGTACCTATGAGTCCAACGGGATCGCCTTCAACGACGAGAAGGAAGTATGGTGGATGGAAACCATCGGCGGCCATCACTGGATCGCCCGGAAGGTTCCGGATGACCGGGTGGTCATCGCGCCGAATCAGTTTGCCATGGACGAATTTGATCTGCAGGATGCTTTCGGGGAGAAAAAGGAGCATCTCTGCAGCGCGGATCTGCGTGAGTTTATCGCGGAAAACCATCTGGATCTGAATCAGGACGGGAAATTCAATCCCCGGGCTGTTTTCGGCAGCCGGAGAGATATGGATCATGTCTATAACACGCCCAGAGCCTGGTTCATGGGCCGGTATCTGGCGCCGAAAACCTGGCGGTGGGAAGGCCCGGCGGCGGATTTTACGCCGGAGAGCGACGACATTCCCTGGAGCCTCCGGCCGGAGAGAAAGGTGACGGCGGAGGATGTGAAATATCTGCTTTCCGGCCATTATCAGGGGACGCCCTATAATCCCTACACGGCGCAGAATACCGGGGTGAGGGGGAAGTACCGCTCCATCGGGATTAACCGGACGGGCGTTACCTCAATCTGCCAGATCCGGCCTTACGCGCCGGAAAAGATCCGGGGCGTGGAATGGATTTGCTTTGGATCCACGACGTTCTCCGCCATGCTGCCGGTTTATCCAAATGTGCCGAAAATGCCGGCTTACCTGAGCCGGGTGACCCTGAAGGTATCCACGGAGAATTTCTACTGGGCCAGCCGGATGATCGGCGCGCTGGCGG
>JAGCBO010000059.1 GCA_017652125.1 Clostridia bacterium
CCGAAAGACTTCGTTTCCCTGCCCGATTTCCCCGAAGATGATCTTCCCGTTCAGGCCCTCCCGGCCTGTGCGTTCCGCGCACTGCCGCACCAGTGCGGTGGTGGAGGCGTAATACTCAAAAACGCCCCGCTTGCCACAGGGGCAGAGCGGACCGTCTGCCCGGAGCGTAAACTGTCCCAGTTCTCCGGCAATCCCCCGCCGCCCGTCCAGAAGTCGGCCGCCTGTGATCACGCCGCCGCCCACGCCGGTGCCCAGGGTGATCATCAGTACATCCCGAAGGCCTCTTGCCCGGCCGGTGAAAGCTTCTCCGAGGACGGCCGCGTTCGCGTCATTCAGCGCCCGGGTTTTTACGCCGAAGGCTTTCTCCAGGGCCGCCTTCAGCTGTGTCCCTTCGTATCCGGGGATATTCCCGTTGGTGCCGATGACCACGCCGGTCTCCGAATCCACCTGGCCGCAGGCGGAAACTGCGATTCCTTCCGGCTTTTCCGGCCAGGAAGCCAGGAACGTCTCCGCCGTTTTCAGTACCGTTTCCAGCAGGGGGGTTTTGTATCCGTCAAAGGAAACGCTCGCGGAGATGGTTTCATACAGGTTTCCCAGGCGGTCCGCCCGGCCCATCTTGACTTCCGTGCCACCCAGATCAATCGCCAGAATCATACGACCACCGCCATAAACCGCGCCGCGATCTCAAGCGGTCGGGTAATCGCGCCGCCCACAACCACGGCCCAGGCGCCGATCTCCAGCATTTTCTTCGCCTGTTCCGGCGTATGTACACGGCCCTCCGCGATCACCGGACAGGGCAGTTCCGCCGCCATCTCCCGAACGAGTTCAAAGTTCGGACCGTCTTTGCAGTGGGCAGTGGCCGCGGTATATCCGTTCATGGTGGAGCCCACCAGATCCGCGCCGGCTTCATAGGCGGCTTTCGCTTCCTCCAGCGTGGCGCAGTCTGCCATGATGATGATATTCGGGTACTTTTTCTTTACCTCCTGGAGGAATTCCGGCGCAGTTTTCCCGTCTCCCCGGACAGTATCCGTGCAGTCGATGGATACAATATCAGCCAGCGCGTTCATGCACTCATCCACCTCGCGCATGGTCATGGTGATCCGGCCGGTATAACCCGGGTATTCCCGTTTAATCAGGCCGATGACGGGCAGGCCCGTCTCCTCCTTGATGCCGGTGATATCCCGCACAGAGCTGGTACGAATCATCTTAGCACCGGCCTGTTTCGCTGCCCGGGCCATCAGCGGCATGACGGAGCGCTCCGGGTCGTACAGCGGTTCTCCGGGGGTGGCCTGGCAGGAAACGATGATCGTTCCTTTCATGATCTGAAACAGTTCCTCTTTTGTCATAGCTGCAGTCCTTCTTTCCTGTAAATATTCACTTAATATTCTTCCCAGTTGTGTTGCTCCGGCTGATACTTGCCGGAGGAATAATGCCGGTACATGGCATGGGCAAACTTCAGGTAGTCGTATTCCTCCAGGGCTTCCACAATTGCTTCGTGCTTCACGACAGAATTTGCCAGATGGGGCAGCTTTTCCTCCAGCTGATAGCCGGAATCCACAGCCCAGATCGCATTCAGCAGGGACATGAGCACCGGATTGCCCACGGCTCTGAAGAGCAGCTTGTGAAACTCCCGGTCCTCCCGGGCAAAAGCACCGCTCTCCTCCCAGCTGATGCGCATCCGCGACACAATCTCCCGCATCTTCGCGATATCCTCCTGCGAGATGCTGTCAAAAGCCTGGCGCATATAGCCCAGTTCCAGCGTTTTCCGGATGTCGAACATCTGGCGGATCTTCTTCTCATCCTCCGCCAGGCGGAAGAAGAGCGCATTCTGGAACACGAAATCCATCGTGAATTCCCGTACCTCAGTCCCCCGCCCCGGGCAGGCCTCCACCATGCCCATGAGCTCCATGCTTTTGATGGCCTCCCGGATCACGTTGCGGCTGACCCCGATCTCCCGGGAAAGCTCTGCCTCACTGGGCAGCAGATCCCCTGGCTTCAGCTGGTGGCGCAAAATATAGTCATGGATTTCCCGGAAGGCAGTGATGTATCGTTTTTCCCGCTGTTTTTCCTGTCCTTCGGCACTCAAAACGGTCACCCTCCTGTCATTCGGTGCTAAATGTCCTACATTTCGAGACCATTATATCGGAACCAGGGAAGCGTGTCAAGGCGTAACACGTCATATTTTGGCTTGTTTTATCCCATTTTTTCAATTTTATCTTCAAGACAGGGTTGACAGACGTTTTTAATTGTAGTATATTTCAGTCAGAACCTGTGAAACGCAGGAAGAGAACCGTTATCAGCCGGGAAAACCGGCCAATCAAAAAAGGAGGATCCAGATTATGAAGAAACTCATCGCCCTGTTCCTGTGCCTGATCCTGGCGCTGCCGGCGTTCGCTCTGGCGGATGACCAGGTGGAAATCACCCTGTGGACCTACCCCATCGGCAGCTGGGGAAATGCCGAAACCGTGGACGGCATCATCAAGGACTTCAATGCCGTGCATCCCGAGATCAAAGTGACCGTTCAGTATCTGGACTACCAGTCCGGTGATGATCAGGTGACCACCGCCATCGAAGCGAAGACCACGCCCGACATCATCATGGAAGGTCCGGAACGCCTGGTCGCCAACTGGGGCGCGGCCGGCAAGATGCTGGACATCAGCGACCTGTGGGCAGACACGAAGGATGACATCATCGCCGCCAGCGCTGCCGTGGAAGCGGCCTGCAAAAACGCCGAAGGTGTCTACTATGAATATCCGCTGTGCATGACCACCCACTGCATGGTCATCAACTACAACGATTTCGAAAAAGCCGGTGCCCTCCAGTATATTGATGAAGAAAAGCACACCTGGACCACCGAAGGCTTCCTGAACGCACTGGACGCGCTGAATGCAGCCGGTTTCGCCCCCACCGCGGTCGTATACTGCGGCGGCCAGGGCGGCGACCAGGGTACCCGCGCGCTGGTAACCAACCTGTATTCCGGCCAGTTCACCGCGCCGGATCACTCCGCCTACACCATGGACAGTGAAGCGAACATCAAGGCGCTGCAGCTGCTCCAGCAGCTCGTGAAAGACGGGAAGCTGGATGCTGATGCCGGTATCGTCGCCGGTGATGAAATCGCCCTGTTCTGCAACTCCACCATCTCCATCGGCTTCTGCTGGAACGCCTCCGCGGCCGTTTCCAACAAAGCCAGCCTGGCGGAAGACGTGAAGGTATTCCCGATGGCCTTCCCCTCTGACGACGGCGTGCCGGAACTGCAGGGCGGCATCTGGGGCTTCGGCTTGTTCGATAATGGCGATGAAGCCAAAGTGGCCGCTGCCAAGACCTTCGTGAAGTGGGTATGTGACGATCCGGCCCAGGCCGCGAAGAGCGTATACGCCTCCGGTTTCTTCCCCACCCGCGCTTCCCTCGGCGACATCTACGCCGGCACCGACAAGGCTGAGAACGGCGAGTATGCCATCTTCATGCCCTACCTCGGCGACTATTACCAGGTCACTCCCAACTGGGCCGCGCAGCGGACCGAATGGTGGAACCTGCTCCAGCGCATCTTCGCCGGCGGCGATGTGGCGGCTGAAGTGGCGGTCTACTGTCAGAACGCGAATCAGAAATAATCCATAGAACCGGTATCAATCCATGACGAATCAGGCGCGTCTCCGTTCCCCCTCCGGGCCGGGGGCGCGCCTGTCCTTTTTAAGGAGGGAAATATCCCGATGACGACCCGAGCTTTCCCCGCCCGCAGGGTGGTTTCCCCGGCCATGAGAGCGGCGCGCCGGCGGGAAAACATCGCCGCTTATCTCTTCATGGCGCCCAGCCTGGTCTTCTTCCTGGGCTTCGTGATTTTCCCCATGGGCATGTGCCTGGTCACCAGCTTTTTCAATTACACCATGACCGATTTCAGCTGGATCGGTCTGGCCAATTACGTCGAAATGTTCCAGGATGCCATCTTCGGCAAGGCGCTGGTCAACACGATTGTCATCGTGCTGGTCAGCGTGCCGGTCACCTGTATGTTTTCCCTGTGGGTGGCATCGCTGATCTATAAAATGAGGGACCGCCACACATCCTTCTTCCGGTGCGTTTTCTACCTGCCGGTGGTCACCGGTTCCGAAGCGGTCACCGTGGTCTGGAAATGGATTTTCAACAACTATTACGGCGTGCTGAACTATGTGTTCAAAAACCTCGGGCTGATCACCCGGAATATCAACTGGCTGGGCAATCCGGACTACGCCCTGGCCTGTATCATCACGATCCTGCTGACCACTTCCGTCGGCCAGCCCATCGTGCTTTACGTCTCCGCCCTGAGCAACGTGGACCATTCCCTGATCGAGGCGGCTTCCGTGGACGGAGCGACAAACATGCAGGTGTTCTGGAAGATCAAATGGCCCCAGGTCATGCCCACCACCCTGTATATCCTGGTCATCACCACGATCAACAGTTTCCAGTGTTTCGCACTGATCCAGCTGCTGACCTCCGGCGGGCCAAACAATTCAACTCCGACCATTATGTATTATATCTACTACAACGCCTTCAAGCTGAGCCGCTACGGATACGGC
>JAGCBO010000060.1 GCA_017652125.1 Clostridia bacterium
TCCACGAACCGGCGGGCGAAGGCGCTGGCCGCGGACGGCGCGCCCCATGGATTCATCGTCGCGGCGGACAGCCAGACGGGAGGCCGGGGCCGGCGGGGACGCTCCTTTTTTTCGCCGCGGGGCAGCGGCATCTATCTTTCCCTGATTCTGCGGCCGGACTGCGCGCCGGATCTGTCGGGGATGATCACCTCCATGACCGCGGTGGCGGCAGCCCGGGCCATCGAGGCTTTATCGGATCTGGACGTCCGGATCAAATGGGTGAATGATCTGTATCTGGGATCCCGGAAATGCTGCGGCATCCTCTGCGAGGCGGGGATCAGCCTGGAAACCGGCCGGATGGACTATGCGGTGGCCGGAATCGGCATCAATGTGCAGCCGATGGATTTTCCCGCGGAACTGGCGGATATCGCGACCTCCATCGGCAATGAAACCGGCAGAAGCCTGGACCGGAACCGGCTGATCGCCGAAATCTGCAACCAGACGGAGCGGGTCTGGGGGCAGCTGGAAACCGGGGAATTTTTAGCGGAAAGCCGAAGACGCTCCAACGTGATCGGCCGCCGGGTGACGGTGCTGGAAGGGGAGAAGCAGTACACGGCCACGGCGCTGGATCTGGACGAGCGGGGAAGGCTCGCGGTTCGCCGGGGGAACGAAGTGATTCTGCTGGACTACGGGGAAGTCAGCCTGAGGCGGGAGGAAACACCATGAAGACAAGGGACATGACCATGATCGCCGTTTCGGCGGCGCTGCTATGCATTCTCGGGCCCCTGAGCATCGCGATCGGTCCGGTTCCGCTGAGCCTGGCGACCTTCGGCGTCTATCTGGCGGGGGCGCTGCTGGGGCCGAAAAAAGGCGCCCTGGCCGTCGGGATCTATCTGCTGATCGGCATCGCCGGCGTTCCGGTGTTTTCCGGCTTTTCCGGCGGATTTCAGAAGCTGGCGGGCGTCACCGGCGGCTATCTGGCCGGCTATCTTCCCTGCGCCTTTCTGACCGGGCTGGGCGCCCTCCGGCAGGAAAAGCATTTTGCCTTTCTTCCGCTGATGATGACGGCCGGAACCGCCGTGCTTTATCTGATCGGGACGGCGTGGTTTATGCTTCAGACCGGGAACGGACTCGGAACGGCCCTGAGCCTTTGCGTCGTCCCGTTTTTACCGGGGGACGCGGTGAAAATCGCCGCCGCCGCGGCGATCAGCGTGCCCGTTAAAAAGACACTGAGATTTTCCAATATTTAACATATCCGCAACGGGAAAGCAAAATAAAAGACACAGGCCGGATTGACAAGCGGGAGAAATTCCGTACAATAAAAGGGAACAGAATTCCGAACCGCAAAGCACGGGATGCCTCATCCGTGTTTTTGCCATTCGAAAAAGGAAGGATGATACAGATGACGGGACCGAAGAGGATCATGCGAATCACGGCCGGGCTTCTCTGCCTGCTGATGATTTTCAGCGCCGTGTCCGCTCTGGCGGAGACGCGCACCATCCGGAGCGGATATATGGTTCGCCTGCGCGCGACCGCTTCCTCCAAGGGGAAGGTTCTGGACGCTTTTCCCGTCGGGACGAGGGTGAACGTGCTGAGCAAGGGGGACACCTGGTGCAAGGTCCGGGTGAGCGGGAAGACCGGATACATGATGACCAAGTATCTGTATCCCGCTTCGGGATCCTCCGGCGGGGGCGGAGGCGGCAGCGGCACCACCCGGTATGTCTGGACTCCGTCAGGAACCACGCTGAACCTTCGGGCCGAGCCGAATTCCTGGAGTGTCATTCTCGGGTCCTATCGGGTCGGGACGGCGGTGACCGTGCTGAAACAGGGAAAGATGTGGTCCCGGGTTTCGGTGCACGGCAAAATCGGATACATGTACAGCGATTATCTCGTCAACAGCCGGTAAGGATCTGCTCCTTCATCCGGTAAGCCTGCGCTGCGGCGCATCAGGGATCCAAAAGAACGAACCGCCGGAAGGCGGTTCGTTTTGATTGGGGGCAGTTCGTCCGGATCAGGGGGCGGCGCGGAATCAGGATTCCGCCTCCTCCTCGCAGAGGGAATCATACAGATCGAGATACTGCCGGGCGGATTTCACCCAGGAGACATCCTTCAGCATGGTCCGGCGGACCATTTCATCCCA
>JAGCBO010000061.1 GCA_017652125.1 Clostridia bacterium
GAAGCGGGGTTCCGGGTGGAGGCGATAGACGGTTCAGCGGAGCTGTGCGCGCTGGATTCCGCTTATACCGGGATCCAGGTCCGGAACATGCTGTTCAGGGAGCTGGCTACAGTGGACCGTTATGACGGGATCTGGGCCTGCGCTTCCATCCTGCATTTACCGCGGACGGAGCTGACGGATGTTCTGGGCAAACTGAAAACGGCGTTAAAGACCGGCGGGATATTGTATGCTTCTTTCAAATACGGGACTTTTGAGGGAATGCGTACCGGGCGGTATTTCACGGACTTTACGGAAGAGACGCTGAAAGCATTCTGGGAACCGGCAACCTCGATGAAGATTTTTAACCTGTGGATCACGGAGGATGTCCGGCCGGGCAGACAGGGGGAAAGATGGATCAACCTTTTGGCACGATCGCTGTAAATTGAAGTGACCGAACCCCTTCCGAGTACTTTATAAAAACAGGGCTGCATTTCGCAGCCCTGTTTCGGAAACTATATTATTCTTCCTCGCCGTCCTCATCCGGTTCCGTCCCGCCGGACGTCGTCGGCTTGTGCGGGACCAGCGGGACGCGTTTTCCCCATCCGCCGCTGACCTGATCCAGGTTTTCCGCTTCCAGTTCGTTCAGCTCTTCCGCGTTCGGTTTCTTCTGATGATTCATGGCTTTATTCCTCCGGTGCTTTGCTTTCTTTTCTTCGGGCCGGCGTTTCATGCCGGACAGTAATGTATACGCAGGTTCCGGGAAAGGTGGCAGCGGGTTTTTTCGGCAGTATGCTGAAATGCGGAAAAGAAAAAACAGGGCTGCATTTCGCAGCCCCGGTTTGGGTCCTTTATTTCTCCGTAAATCCGTCAGAGAGCGGTATGGCCGACATTCTTTCTGCAATGGCATTTGAGTTCATCCGGCGTAAGGGGATCGTTCGTCATGAATCCTCCGCATCTTCTGCAGTATTTTCCAAATGACGCGCCGCCGCTGACCTGATCCAGCTCTTCCGTGGTCAGTTCGTTCAGCTCTTCCGTGTTCGGTTCCTTCTGCTGATCCATGGCTTTATTCCTCCTGTGTCTTTCTATCTTCGGGCCGGCGTTTCATGCCGGACAATCATGTATACGCAGGTTTCGGGAGCGGTGGCAGCGGATTGTACGGATCTCGCTGCAGATCATTCTCTGTTTACTGTGGAGCAAATTCTCATATGTTTGTCATATGCCTTGTAATCCTCCGCGGTGTAAAGGAGAAAATGCTTCAGGCACCCGGGACAGCATTTGTCCACACACGTGGCTCTTCCATCCCCGATGGACCTTGTGTGGGGATCATTCGAAAGACCTCCGGATACCAGATCCAGCAGTTTGTCGTCCAGGGCGTTCATATTCTCTTTGCTTTCCATGCGGTGTTTCCCTCCCGCTTCAGCGAAAATTCATAGCGGCCCGGATTCTTAAATCATCAGCGCTCTGCAGCGAGCCTCATGATCCTCAAATTTTCTCGCATCCTCCTCGGTGTAGAGCTTAAACTGCCTCCCGCACGAGGAACAGTGCACGGTCCTGCCGTTATCCAATCCTCCCGCCGTCGTGAAGATCGTTTCGATCAATTTGCCGGAATAACCTCCGGAGACGCCGTCCAGCTCTTTATCCTCCAGCGGGTTCATTTTTTCCTTGCCATTCATGATCCGTTTCGCCTCCCTTTCTGATTTGGGACATATTCTCTGTCAGTGAATACGCAGGAAAACCGCCTCTGGCAGCGTTTTTTTCAAATTCCCCTTTTTTTCTTTTTTCCGCGGAGATTATGGATTGCGTTCATGCAGCTGGGCAAGGATCTCCCGGAGCTTGTCAGGGATCGGCAGCCCCAGGTAAACGGCGTTCTCCAGCAGGCTCAGGCCCTCATTGCTCAGGTAAAAGCAGATGACAGCCCCCCGCAGGACGGCTCCGTTGCCAACCACCTGGGTGTCGATGATGTTGGCCACGCCGGCCAGCATCAGGATCAGCACCTTTTTGCAGATCCCTTTGAAACCAATGGCGCTGGACAGCTTCTTATCCACGACGGCACACATAACGCCGGAGAGATAATCCAGCGCCATGAGCACAACCAGGGCAATCAGCAGGCCGTCCACACCTCCCAGAAACCAGCCGATCCACCCGCCCACGGCGGTGATGGCTGCCTGGATCTTTGCCCAGACCAGGTCAATCGAAAAATCACGCATATGAAGTTCCTCCTTGTTTTCTTTCTTTGGATCAGGTAACGGCGGATTCGGAGGACATGAAGGCGCCGGGGTAATCCCGGATCAGGGCCCGGGCCTTATCCTCCGTGAGACAGGGAACATGAACGGTATAGGTGGAGGCGGCGGGAGGCTGCTTCAGAGGCTGCAGAAAGCGGGACTGCATATAGCCGTACCAGACGGCCTTCCGGGCGTCCGTATAGGCGATCCGCGTCCAGGCATCATCGACCCTTTTCAGCAGGCGGACGACGCTGCCGACCGGCACCCGCTCCGTCAGACCGTAATACAGCCCGGGTCCCTTTCGCATGTTGACGGTACTGCCGGAGGCGGCGAAGACCCGGGCGTATTCCGTCTGGGGTTCGGCAGGGGCTTCGGGGGAGGCGGCTTCGGATTCCGGGGCTTCGGAATCCGCGACGTCCGGGGCCTCCCCGTTCAGCCGCAGGTCCACCGCCTCCCCGTAGGAGAAGCGGCGGTACAGGCCCACCCGGTTCCAGCCGCCGTTGGGGACGGTGCGGTCCCGGAAGACGCTTTCGCAGACGCAGCCCCGGGACTGGCTGGAATGAATGGCGCCCTGGCCCCGGCCGGTCCGGATGCCCATATGGGAGGCATCCCCGACGCCGTCGCCGCGGAAGCGGGCGGGGGTGGAGGCGGAAGGGGGCTCCAGGATAAAGAGCAGGGCGCCCGCGGGGATGCAGCCGAAGACCCGCAGGCATTCCTCCGGGGTGCCGGTCCAGGTCATTTCCCGGTACCAGCTGTTGCTGCCGCCCAGATCCATGTTCAGGCCGCAGTCCGCCATGCAGCGCTCGACAAAGGCCTGGCAGTCCATGGCGGAATAGCTGCGGCCGAGATAGGAAAAACCCGCGGAGGCAAAGTCCGCGGCAGAGATCATATTCAGGATGGATCACCTTCTGTCATGAGATGAATACCCGCGGGAACGGGGAGGCACGCTTCCGGGGAACCGGGAAGCGGACCGGCGAGGGTCACCGTGACCGAGCCGTCGCCGTGATCCTCCAGACAGGCCCCCGGGGCGATTTCGGAGAGGAGGGCCGGAACGCTTTCGTTCGTTCCGTCCCAGCGGAAGAGCCGGAGCCGGGCCTGCATCCAGGCCCGGTAAGCCTCGTCCCCGGCGCCCTCCGGCCGGGGGAGACCCAGGGCGGCGCCGAGGGCATCCAGCTGCACGCCGGCGGCGGAGGGAAGGGAGAAGGCCTCCGGCAGGCTGCGGACCAGCGCCTGCAGATCTTCCGCCTGTTTCAGCACGGCGGCGGCCAGGGCGGAGAAGCGGGGCATTTCCCGCAGGGCAGAGGAGAAAAAGTCCAGATACATCGGAGCGGAGGGGAGACCCTCCGTTTCACTTCCTTTCAGCTGATCATTTCAAAGGATACGGTGTCGGGCCGGGCGGTCAGGCGCTCGTTCCAGGCGCAGGGATAGACGTCGCTGTGGGCGCCCCCGGAGGCGGAGGTGAGGATGCCGCCGATCATGAAGGTGCGCATCCGGGAGGCGGGAACCGCGCCGTAACAGACGCCGTAGAGCTCCGAGACCACGAGGGGGCGGCCGATGCCCAGGCCCTGGATGAAGGCCGCGGCGGCGGAGCGCATCGCGTCCTCCACGGAGGCGTCATAGCCCTCCAGGGGGCGGAGACGGATCACGACGCTGATCAGCCAGGATTCCGGCCGGGAGAAGCGGACGGTATGCGGGCGGCCCTGTGCGTCCAGGGCTTCGGCGGAGGCGCTGCCCCAGGTCGCGATTCCCGGCGCTTTTTTGTCGAAGATCGTCTGGGCGATCTCTCCCGTCCTTCCGCCGTAGACCACGCAGGCCAGGGTATGGGGCGGGATGCCGCCCGCGTCCGTCTGATCCGTCTCGTTGGCGGCGACGGAGACATCCGACACATAGGGCAGGGAGCGGAGGGCCGCCTCCAGGCTGTCCCGGGAGGCGCAGGAAAGGGAGGCGAGGGCGGCTTTGATCCGCAGGCGCAGGGCGGCGTCCGTCTCGGTTCCGCTCTGCAGCGTCCGCCGGCGGAGGCCGAAGAGGGGAGCGAGCAGATCCAGGGCGCGGCCGGCGGCGTAATCCGGATTCCGGGAATTGTAGTCCTGCAGGACCAGGGCGGAGGTATCGTCCAGCGCCCGCGCGAAGACGGAGAGCAGCTGGTAATCCGGGGTGGATTCATCCAGCACCGTCTCCGCGCCGAAGATGCTCCGGTAGGCGGACAGCAGATCCTCCAGACGGTCCGCGTAGGTGGGCAGGCGGACGCCGGTTTCATCGATACAGGGAACAAAATAGGCCATGGGATTCCTCCTTTTCAGGCGCGGTTTCAGAGACCGGTCAGAGATCGTTCAGGGACAGGGAGAGTCCGGCGGAGCCCTCCTCCGTGATCAGCCGGCAGGAGAAGCGGAAGGCGCCGCCCTCCACCCGGGCCGAGACATCCTCCAGGGCGAAGACGCCCTCCGTCTCCAGCAGAAAGGCGGAGAGATAGGAGGAGAGGACCGGCTCGTCCGCGGCGGTCAGCCGGCCGGTCTGCAGCATGCGGAGGATCTGGCTGCCCCGGTCCGGATTTTCCCACCATTCGCCCCGGAGGAGCTTCAGACGGTAAAGGGCGTGCTTCGCGACGGCCTCCGCGCCGGAGGTAAGGCAGCGGCAGGAGGGAACCGGCAGGATATCGCCGGAGGCGTCGGAGGGGCGGATCAGGGGCATGGGGCTTCACCTCCGGCGGACGGGGCGGGACGGAAGCCCACGAAGGCGAAGGCATCCGACAGGTCGTGGCGGCGGGGGGAAACGGGATCCGCCTCCTCCCCGGCGGCCCACCAGCCGTCGATGGCGGCGTCCGCGAAGACCAGCAGGCAGAAATCGCCGGGGGAAACGGACATGAGCTCCGGGAGGGGCAGGAAGACCGGCACATCCCGGAGGAGCGGGAGGGAGCGGCCGGAGGCGGAGCGGATCATGGGCCGGACGACGGCGGTCCGGGCGGCGGGATCATAGCTTTCCACCCGGCCCGGCAGAGCGCAGTGCAGGGAGGCAAGCCAGTCCTGCTTCAGGGCGGCGAGGGTTTCCGGCGGAAGAGAGGGTTCGGGCATGCGGAGCCTCCTTTCAGGATTCGGATCGGGAAGGGGATCAGGAACCGGGGAAGGGATCCGGTTCAATCAGCAGCTGGCTGTTCCAGGGGCCGGAGAGGGTATCCGCGTCGACGGAGCGGCGCAGGATCAGGCCGGTGGTTTCCCGGCCGCGGAAGGAGAGACGGATCCGGCGGCCGACGGGCCAGCCGGCGGGACGGGTCGGGAGGATGAGGCGGCCGCGGGTCCGCACCGGCTGATCCGTCAGGTCGGCTTCGGAGAGCTCCGCCTGAACCGGGGCGGAGGGGGAGACGGCGATCAGGCCGGAGGGCGTCAGGCAGCCCCGGACGCCCGCGGAGGCCAGCAGGGTTTCGATCAGCTCCCCCGCGCGACCGGAGAGGGCCCAGCCCCGGGAAAAGACCGGGCCGGGCGGCAGGGGGTTCAGGAGGCGCCAGGGGGTGCCGGAGGCCTCCAGCGTCCGGCGGATCAGCTCCTCCGGGGTATGGCCGGCCTCCGCGGAGAGGGCGATTTCCGCCTCCCAGAGATCCAGGCCCAGGGAGAAGCCGAAAACCGTCCAGGCTCCGCCGGAGCCGGAGGGCAGCTGCTGAACCTCCTGAATGCTGCCCCGGGCCAGCTCCGCCCCCTCCCGGAGCAGGACGACTTCCTTTCCGGTCCGCAGGGCGCCGCGGCCGGAATCGGAGAGATTCAGAATTTCGGCGGTCCAGAGGGCCGGATACAGGGAGAGGCCGGCGGCGCCCCGCAGGCGGACCCGGCAGCCGCGGGAGATGTTTTCGCCGTCGATTTTTACGGTCAGATCCCGATTGTCTGCTTTCACTGTCTTTATCCTCCAGCATATTCCCGCAATATGAGAACACGCCCTGAAAAATTTCCGCCACCGGCGGTTTCAGAGCGTGTTCCCCCACAAAAGATTAAATTGCTTCAGGGTGAATTCCGCGGGGTCGGGGGTATCCGGGGCTTCCGCCGCCCGCATGACCCAGAGGGAGCCCAGGCCTTTGCCACCCCGCAGATGGGCAAAGGGGGCGAAGAGATCGTTCACCTCGCCCAGGGAGCAGATCAGGGGGATCTGACTCACGAGCAGCTCGCCGGAGGCATGATCCCAGAGGGAGAGCATCCACTGATCCGGGGCGGGAAAATAACGGAGCTCGATCCGGGCCTGGAAGGGTTCCCCCTCCAGCATCAGGTCCAGGGAGAACACCTGGCGGGGATCCTCCGTGAGGGGCAAAAGAAGATAAAGGGAAGTCTGCGCGGAATCCGGCATGATCAGATCCGTCCTTTCTGAAAGGGAGGGCAGGGTTCACAGCCGCACGCCGGCCCGGAGGGCCATCTGCTGCAGCGGGGAGAGAACGGCGGAAGAAGCGGAGGATCCGCCGCCCCCGCCGCCTCCGGAAGAGGAGCCGGAGGAAACCACGGTGGAAGGCACCTCGTTCGAGACCGTCTGCACCGCGCCGGCGGAGGCGGTGTTCACGATGAGGGAGCTGTTGTCCTTCGCCTTGCCCCAGCCGAAGAGGCTGGTTTTCGTGAAGGTCAGGGTGCCGGACCAGCCGGCCTGGGAGTATTCATCCTGGACGGCGGTGAAATCCGTCAGCACCATGTTGTCATAGGTCTTCATGGGGGTGACCAGGGTGCAGAGATACCGGCCCATCTTGATGCCCTCCAGGCAGGCGATCATCCGGGCGGACCAGCCGTCCTGGCGCATGGCGTCGGATTCGGCCACGGTCAGGGTGACCTGGGTCGGCTGGTTCCGGACGCCGTTCAGGAAATCCGTGCCGATGGCGTTGTCCGAGCCGGAGGCCACCAGGGAGGAATAGGCATACTGAATCGAGATCACGCCGCAGAAGTGATACTGATAATCGATCCCCGAGGCGAGGATATAGGCGGAGGACCGGGTCATGAGAGGGCTCCCTTCAGGGTTCGCTGCAGATAATGCTCCGCCAGGTCATAGACCGAGCGGCCGACGGCCTCCGCCTGGGAGGCGGCGGCATTCACCGTGATATTCACCGGGGCCTGGACCAGGGAGGCCGGAGCGCCCGCGCCCGCGGCAGAGAGGGCGGGGGCGGCGGAGAGCAGGGCCGAGGCGGAGAGCGGGCGGCCCAGCACGCTTTCCCGGGCGGAATCGGACAGCTCCGAGAGCAGGCGGCGCAGAAGCGGCACCGCGATGGCTTCCTTCTGCACCGGGATGATATATTCCGTCTGGCCGTCCTCCGCCACCTCCGCGCGGGTACGGCTGGTGAAGCGGCCGCCGGCGGAGGCCATGATGCCGGAGGCGCCGGAAGCCACCCCGCCGCTCCGGCCGGAGGCGTCCGCGTCGGGCACGGAGACCCGGGCGCTGAGCTTCAGGGTGGTGCCGGAATAGGCCGCCTGGATGGAGGCCAGGGCGGTATTCGCCGCGGCGATCACCGCGGAGGCGTCCGCGGTCAGGCGGAGGTTCAGGGCGCCGGAGGCCTGAAGGGAGGTCAGGGCCTCGGCCGCCGTGGAGGAAAGCAGGGGCTTCAGGGAGGCGCGGGCCGCCGCGAAGGCCCGGGACAGATCCTCCGCCAGGGTTTTGTTTTCCTTCAGGATCTCCTGCAGGCGGTCGACGCCGCTTTCATCCACCTCGACGCCGAAGGACGCCAGAAATTCCTGCATGGCCATGGGCTTTCTCCTTTTCTTTACTGTTCTGTTCTTTTCTATCTTTCCGCGGCCCGGGCTTCGTTTTCGTTCCGGACCTGAATCAGCTCCGCCGCGTCCAGCAGATCATCCAGGGTGTAGGTGCCGTCCCAGAGCTCATGCTGCCGCCAGAGCCCGGCGGCCACCGGCAGGAAGAGGAAGGCATCCAGGTTCGGCGCTTCCGCCGTCAGGTAGCGGGCCGGACGGGCGGCGAATCCGACCGGCTTTCGGCGAAAAAACCCTCGAGACTCCAGGTGATTTCCTTCAGGGTCAGGGAGAGGGCTCCCGCCGGGTCATACTGCAGATCCTGCCAGGACCATTCGCCCATCTGCATCACCGGCTGCCAGCCCGCATCCAGCAGCACCTCCGTCTGCTCCAGGCAGCGGGTCATGAGGGCGCGGAGCTCCTCGTCCGAAAGGGCGGAAAAAAGCAGCTCCCCGAGATCCGGGGAGCTTTGGCCTGCGGGGGCCGGATCCGCGGAGCGCGGATCGGCCCGGGCCAGCAGCCGCAGCAGGCAGGCCCCGGAAAGGGCGTCCAGCTTCCGCAGGCGGAAGGTAAAGGGCTTCCCGTCCACCGGGAGCCGCAGGGTTTTCGTAATCTGTCTCACAGCACACCTCCAAAACGCGCCCTACTGTTCCGTGATGCTTGCGGCCAGCAGGGTATAGGTCAGGTTGGTGGAGGAACGGTCGAAGGTACGGTCCGGGATTTTCTGGGGCGTGACGCCGGAGCAGAGCAGGGTGAAGCCGCCCGCCTGATCCGTGACGGTCAGGGTGGTCAGATGAAAGAAGTCCGGACGGGATGTGTTCCGGAGGTATTTGCACCATTTGCGGAGGAAGTCGTCCGCAATGGAGTTCTGGGGAACCTCCAGGGTGATGATGCCGTTCTCCGCCTTCAGGCGGTTGATGATGACCGTGCCGTCCGCCGTCATGGTATGGGCGGACATGTCTCCGGCGAAGGAGACGACCATGCGGCCGCGGCCGCAGAGGTGGAGATTGGCGGTGCCGACATAGGGATGATAAAGAACGGCTTTGGTATCAGCCAGGGAATAAACGTTATACATACAAAAATCCCCATCCTTCCTGTTCAGATCTGGACGTTGACCATGATGACCACCGATTCGACGGAGCCGGCGAGGGTGAGGGCGACGTGGACCGGCATGGCCCGGTGGGCGGCCCGGTCCGCTTCGGACTGGTCATCGTAGGGATCCGCCCAGAGTGCGAAGCCGTTTTCCACCGGATCCCCCGCGGAGAGGGGACCGGCGTCCGCGCCGCGCCAGGCGGCGGGGGCCAGCACGCCCATGGCGGTATAGCCGGTCAGGACCGAGGAGAAGCGGTTAATGAACTGGGCGGAGGCGTCGTCCGTCTGGGGCAGGCGGTCCGGGTTTTCCGCCAGCAGCGCCACGGCCGCCTCCTGCAGATCGGCGGCAATCCGGTCCAGATACAGCCGCTCATCATAGCGGGCGCCGTCGGTGAGGCAGCCCGGCTCCAGCAGCCGGTGGGTATAGCCCCGGGTGAGATAGACATTGCAGGAAAGGTCCTTCAGGGTCCGGACCTCGGAGGCGGTGAGATCCGAGGGGGCGATGCCGGCCACGGTCTTATAGCAGAGGGAAAAGGCCGTGTCCGGATGGGTCAGCTCCAGGCCCATGGCCGTGCCCAGCACCGCCCCGACCGCGCTGACCGATTCCGCATAGAAGGCAAAGACCCGGCTCAGGGAGGCGGCCTTCAGGGCGGAAAGCAGACCGCCCGGGGCCGCGGCTTCGGAGACGGGGCCGGTGACCGGAACGAAGAGAACCATGGGATGCTCCGCGGCTTCCACGGCCCGGGCCAGGGCGCAGAGCGTTTCGGCGTTTTCCTCCCCGGCCAGGCAGAGGCCGTAGAAAGCGGAGGTTTTCTCCAGCACCGCCTCCAGGGCTTCCGCCGGGGTTTCCGATTCCCGGGGATAGAGGGAAAAGAGCAGCCGCGAGGGCGCCGGGGAGGCGCCGAAGATCTTCCGGGCGGTCTGCACCGGGACGGAATCTTCCGCAAAGCCGAGGGCGGAAAGCTCCGCGGCCGCCCCGGCGGCGGAATCGAAGGAGAGGAGGCGGAGCTCCTCCCGGAAATCCTCCTCCGGCAGGGCGGAAAGCAGGAGCGGCGTATCGAAGACCGTCGGGGAGGCGGCCGCGGAGGAGGACGTTACCGTGACATGGACAATGGGATCAATGGAAAGCATGCGTTTTATCCGCCTTTCATGTTTCACTCGTTTCGCTTCACCTCAAAGGAGAAGGCGCGGTACAGTTCGCCGGTATGGAAGAGGGGCCTGTTAAAGCCCTTGCCCGGAACCCGGACGCCCTTCCGGGCGGCGCGGTTATAAATCCAGCCGCCGGAGACCGTGACCGGGGCGTTCGGCGGGGAGACGCCCGCATC
>JAGCBO010000008.1 GCA_017652125.1 Clostridia bacterium
GGAGAATGTGGATTATCTTTCCGCGTCCGCCCAAAAGTTCTACGGTCCGAAGGGCGTCGGCTTCCTGTATGCGCGAAAGGGCGCGCCGCTGTTCCCGCTGATTCAGGGCGGGGCGCAGGAAAAGGGGAACCGGGCCGGGACGGAGAATCTGCCCGGCATTCTCGGAATGGCCGCGGCCCTGAAGGAAAGCGCCGCGGAGCGGCAGCAGGAATCGGAGCGGCTGAAAGCGCTGCGGGACCGGCTGATTGCCGGACTGCGGGAGATTCCGCATTCCGCGCTGAACGGCGACGCGGAAAAGCGTCTTCCGGGCAATGTGAGCTTCTGCTTTGAAGGAATCGAGGGGGAATCCCTGCTGCTCCTGCTGGACGAGAAGGGGATCAGCGCCTCTTCCGGCAGCGCCTGCACGTCCGGATCCCTGGATCCCAGCCATGTGCTGCTGGCGATCGGCCGGGTGCATGACGTGGCGCACGGCTCGCTCCGTCTGACCCTGGGGCGGGACAATACGCCGGAGGATGTGGAGACGATCATCGCTTCCGTGAAGGATGTCGTAGCGTATCTGCGAAGCTTCTCGCCGGTCTGGCGGGATCTGCAGAGCGGAAAAACCCCGTTTATTCTGTAAGGCAGGAGGAAAAGAGAAATGGCTTTATACAGCGAAAAAGTGATGGATCATTTTCTGCATCCGCGGAATGTCGGCGTAATTGAGGACGCCAACGCCGTCGGCGAGGTCGGCAACGCGAAATGCGGGGACATCATGAAGATGTATCTGAAAATCGAAAACGACGTGATCCAGGACGTGAAATTTGAGACCTTCGGCTGCGGAAGCGCAATCGCCTCCAGCTCCATGGCGACGGAAATGATCAAGGGGAAACCTGTATCCGAGGCGATGAAGCTGACCAACCAGGCGGTTACGGAAGCGCTGGACGGGCTTCCGGCGCATAAGATTCACTGCTCGGTTCTGGCGGAGGAGGCCATTCAGTCCGCCCTGGAGGATTATCGCAAAAGGCAGGCCTGATGCCGCTGCCGGCTCAGCCGGAGAAATATCCAAAAGAGGGCCGGTTCCCGTGATTTCTGCTCACGGGAACCGGCCCTCTTTTCAGCGAACGGCCTCAGCGAAGATCGGTACGAATGACATACAGGGTGATGTTCTGCATGCCTTCCGGACGCAGGTCATATCCGGCGTTCTCCGGGCTGCCGCGCATTTCGTCATAGAGACTGAGCGCTTTTGTCAGATCGTTCTGCACATAGGGCAGCATCCATCCGGCGGCGGTTTTTTCCACGGTCAGGATCGTATCCCGGATCTTCTGGGTCCCGGTTTCCTGAAGGGTTTTCATGCCGGACTGGAGAGTGGCGGCGCCATCGTTCAGGGATACGGCTCCGGCGGACAGGGCGGCGGCGCCCTGCGACAGCTGAGCCGCGCCGGTGTTCAGGCCGGTCAGCCCCGTATGCAGGGCGGCGGCGCCTGCGGCCGCCTGCTCCGTTCCGGCCGTATAGGCCTGCAGGCCGGTTACGAACTGACTGGCCTGATCCAGCTGTTCCTTCAGGGCGGCCAGGCTTTCACGGGCGGTCCGGGCCATGGGAAGGTCTTTCAGCGCGTCGGAGCTCAGCTGATCCAGGGCGCCCTGCAGCACTTCCGCGTAGTTTTCCGCGGTGAGTTCGGGAAGAGAGAGCCCTGCGCTGTCCAGCCCGGAGGCGGCCAGCTGCTGACTGGCGGCGCGCAGGATTCCGGCAAACAGCGCCTGCGCGCCGGCGTTCAGCGTTTCATTGCTGCCGGTCAGCGCCGTCAGGCCTTCCTCCAGGGAAGCGGCGCCGGTTTCAGCGCCGGCGGCTCCTGTGGCAAGCTCCGCGGCTCCGGAAGCCAGAGAAGCCGCTCCGTCCTTCAGCCCGGACGCTCCGCCGGCGAGGGTATCCGCGCCGGCGACCAGAGAGACGGCGCCGTCGTTCAGGCGGGTCAGGGAGTCATTCAGACTGTTGATGCCCGCGACGAGAAGATTGGCTTTTCCGCTGACGGCGGGCAGGGTTTCCCCCTTCTGCAGCGCGGTCAGCAGGGAGGTGATTTCCTCCAGCTCCGCATGAGGATCCACAGGCATCCGTTTCTGCAGTTCCTGACAGGCCAGATCGAGGGGATCGAAGGAAGCCAGCGTCATCATCCAGGGCAGGCGGACGTGATCCGCGTGGAAGGAGACGGTGAAGGAGGCGGGGAGCTTCAATGCTTCGTCCAGACCGGGAACGGCCCAGCCCGCCAGGATCTGCCGGCCCATCTCGGTGAAGAGGACGGCGTTTTCCAGCTTCAGATCCGAAACCCCTTCTTCCGGCAGGGGAAGAACTGTGACGGCCAGGGCAGGCTGCTTTTCCGGAACCTGATAGGCTACGGTCAGCACTGCGTCGCCCGTGCGGTTTTCCAGCTCCTCCGCGGTGATCGTTTCCCCGTCCAGCGTGAGGGTGACGACCGGAAGAAGGCCGGGGGTTTTATCGGAGGTTCCCTGATAGACAATATCCTTTCCGCGGGCCTGCCAGGTCAGGGATTCTCCGTCCAGCGTGAAGGATTCCGTTCCGCTGACATTCTGAATGCCGGTCAGCAGGGTCCGGTCGGCAATCTCATCCAGGCCGTCCCGGTTTTCCAGCCGGATACTGTCGGTCAGGGATTTCACGGCGCCGTCCGCCCCGGCCACCACATAAACCCGTTCATGCCGGGTTGTTTCCGCGAGAGCGGACACGCCGCTCAGCGTCAGCGTCAGAGCCAGTCCCAAAGCGATCCATTTTTTCATAATCCATCCTTCCTTTCTTATCGGGCAGCTTTCATATCAAGCGTGGTATGTACAATGACCTTGTCCAGAAGCAGCAGCACGGCGGGCAGAAGCAGCAGAACCACCGCCACGCTCAGCAGCGCGCCCCGGGCAATCAGGCGGCACATGGAGGAGATGATATCCACCTTCGCATACAGGCCGACCCCGTAGGTGGCGGCGAAGAAGCCGAAACCGCTGACCAGAACGCTCCGGGCGGAAGAGGATACCGCCTTTTCCACGGCCTCCGTCTTGTTCATCCCGGACAGGCGGTTCTGCTTATAGCGGGTCGTCATCAGGATCGCGTAGTCCACCGTGGCGCCCAGCTGAATGGTGGAAATCAGGATGGGACCGACGAAGGGCAGCTTCGTGCCGGTATAATACGGAATGCACAGATTGGCGGCGATGGCCAGCTCAATGACCGCCACCAGCAGCACCGGCAGGGAGAGGGATTTCTGCACCAGCATGATGATGACAAAGATGGCGATCATGGAAATCAGGCTGACGACGGTAAAGTCGTGATTCGTGCAGGCGATCAGATCCTTTGTGCAGGGCGCTTCGCCAATCAGCATGCCGCCCTGATCATACCGCTTCAGGATGCCGTTCAGCGCGTCAATCTGGGCGTTCACTTCATCGGAGGAAATGACATAGGAGGAGTTGATCAGCATCAGCTGATACCGGTCGCTTTTGACCAGCCGCAGAACATCGGACGGCAGGATGGATTCGGGGATGCCGGCCCCCAGCAGGGTATCGATCCCGATCACGTCCTGTACGCCGTCCACCCGGCGCATTTCCTCCGCCATATCCCTTACATCCTTCTGGGGAACGTCGCTGTCCACCAGGAGCAGATGGGTCGTGGCCATATCGAAGGTGCTTTCCAGCTTCCGGTTGGCCTGGACGGACAGCAGATCCTGCGGCATGACCTTGCTCATATCGTAATAGACGTTCACGCTGCTGTAGCCGTAAAACGCGGGGAAAATGATCAGAACCAGCGCCACGCAAAGCAGCTTGTAATGTCTGGCAACAAAACGTCCGATCCCGCCGACGTTCGGGAGAACCGGTCTGTGACTGGTTTTTTCGATCAGCCCGTCCATGACCCGGATCACACAGGGCAGCAGGATTACCGTTCCCAGCACGCCCAGGATGACGCCTTTGCTCATGACGATTCCCAGATCCCTTCCGAGCGTGAAGCTCATGAAGCAGATGCTGACGAATCCGGCCACCGTGGTCAGGCTGGATCCGAGGATGGAGGTGAAGGTCTGGCAGATCGCTGCCGCCATGGCTTCGTCCTTGTTTTCCGTCAGGGCCTGCTGCTCCTTATAGCTGTGCCAGAGGAAGATGGAATAATCCAGCGTGACGCCCAGCTGCAGAACCGCGGCGACGGCTTTGGTAATATAGCTGATTTCTCCCAGGAAGTAGTTGCTTCCCATATTCCACAGAATGCTGACCCCGATGCAGCACAGAAAAATCAGCGGCAGCAGGAAGGAGTCCATTGTCAGCATCAGCACCAGGGCGCACAGGGCGACGGCGATGCCGACATAGATGCCTTCCTGTTCCTCCACCAGCTGTTTGGTATCCGTAACGACGGCGGACAGGCCGGAAACGAAGCATTTTTCTCCCGCGGTTTTCCGGACCTGCTGAATGGCTTCCATCGTTTCCTCGGCAGAAGAGCCCTCATCGAAGAAGACGGCGGAGAGCATGCAGTCACCCCGCTGAAATTTTTCCCGGACTTCGTCGGGAATGATTTCAACCGGAAGCATTCCCTTTGTAACGGAGGCATAGCCGATGACGGAATCCACATGGGGGATTTCCTTCAGAGCGTTTTCCATCCGTTCCTGATCCTGCAGGCTCATGCCCTCCGTTACCAGAAGGGAAAAGGCGCCCTTTCCGAAATCCTCCAGCAGAATCTGCTGCCCCTTTACCGTATCCAGATCCTGGGGCAGATAGTACAGCAGATCATATTTTGTTCTGGTTGCGGCCATGCCCAGCACGGAGGGCACCATCAGGGCCAGACACAGGAGAATGACCGGCACTCTGTGCCTGACCAGCCAGGCAGCGAATCTTTTCACACTTGATTCCTCCCAACACTCAACATAATAATGGACACCGTGTTGACAATCTCAACGGTCTGTATTATATTGATACAGTCGATCGAATTCAATAATCAGATTGGATAACGATCGTTCGATAAAGGACATCCTTCGGGGAAAGAAAAGGATAATCAACAGAAAAACCGAAATTGTTGAGAAAGAAGGCTGACAGGATGGAAACGCCGGAAAAAAAGGAGCCGGAGAAAAAAGAGGACCGCAGAGTACGCCGTACCAGAAAGCTGCTGACCCAGGCCCTGACGGAGCTCCTGCAGAAAAAGCAGATCAACGAAATCACCGTGAAGGAGCTGACGGATCTGGCGGATATGAACCGGGGAACCTTTTACCTGTATTATAAGGATGTGTTCGACATGCTGGAGAAGATCGAGGACAGCATGTTTGAAACACTGGACAGCATCCTTTCCCTGCATGAGCAGGAAGATGTCGCTGCCCAGGCCAGACTGATTCTGACGGACTTATTCCGCTTCATTGAGGATAACCGGGAAATGTGCAGGGTGCTGCTCAGCCCGCACGGGGATATGAATTTCCTTCACCGGCTGAATGAGGTGGTCCGGGAAAAATGTCTGCAGGCCTGGCCGGGCGTCCGGGATGTGGACGACGTCACCTTTGAATACCATTATAATTTTGTCATTTTCGGCTGCGGCGGCGTCATCCGGGCCTGGGTGAACCGGGACTGTCTGGAGCCGGCGGAGCAGATGGCGGAGCTGGCGGATTTCATGATCCGGAGGGGCAGTCTCACGGACGTCTGAGCCTGCCGGAGAAACGCCCGCTTTTGTGGAAACCGGGACAGGAAAACGCCCGTTTTTGCGGAAATCGGGATTGACAGCAGAGCCGGATCTTTTTAATATTATGATGTGCGAACAATTTCGCGGCGGTCATGGCTGAACGGGCGGCCCGGAGAGAAAAACCGGCTTTCCCGGAAGCGGCCGTGAATCCCTTTCATACGAAGGAGGAATGATTTATGACGACGCTGTCCCGGGAAAGCGGAACCCCGAAAGCCCAACCCTTTTTCCGTTCCAACCCGGTGCTGAACCGGATGAGCAAAATCACGGAGCGGGCGGATACCAATACGGCCACCTATGCCGGGATCTCTGTGAAGACCTGCTATTTCCTGCTGGTTACCCTGGCGGGCATGGTTGTGCAGCTGCTGGTGAAAGCCTCGCTGGCCGGGGAACCGGTCTGGCAGACCGTGACGTTTTTTAAGAAATTCACGGTGACCCTGTCCCAGAAGGAAACAGTCATTTTAGGGGCCGTCCTGATCGGGGGCCTGCTCGCCGAGCTGGTGGGCATTTTCGCCCGGAAGACCATTCCCGTCACCGGCACCCTCTATTCCGCCAGTCAGGGGTACTTCATTTCCTTCCTGGTGTTCAACGTGCTGAAGGGATATGAATATCTCGGCCTGGAGGCGCTGCTGCTCACGGTCGCGGTCGTGGCTGTGATGAGCTGGCTTTACACCTCCGGCAGGATTCAGGCGAACAGGAAATTCCATACGGTGCTGCTGACGCTGCTGCTCGGTTCCGTGTGCTTCGGCGTGCTGACCTTTGTCGGATCCCTGATTCCCGCGACCCGGCCCTATGTGCAGTCCATGCTGCAGAATTCGGTGCTGATGATCGCGCTGGATGTGCTCGGTCTGCTGATCGCCTCTCTGTTCCTGATCAGCGACTTTGCCGTGATCGACAACTGCGTCAGGGAAGGCTATCCCCGGCAGTATGAATGGTCCGCCGCTTTCGGCCTGGTGTTCACCGTGATCTGGATCTATCTGAAAATTCTGGACATTCTGATCCAGCTGGCCGGAAAAAACAATAAATAAACCGTAGTGTTACCGGAGCGGCCGCTTCTCTCCCGACGGAGAGGCGGCCGCTTTTGGAACCGGAACAGAAGCAGAAAACGGAGGAATGACAGATGGTGCAGAACAGCGCTGTCTCCCGTGCCGCGGCCGGGAAGCATCTGATCCTGGTTGTGGACGACGAAATGGTGAACCGGGAAATACTGAAGATGATCCTGGAACTGGAATATGATACGCTGACCGCGGAGGACGGAGAAAGCGCGCTGGACATCATCCGGGAAAACAGCGAGAGGCTGTCGCTGATCCTGCTGGATCTGCTGATGCCCGGAATGCACGGGCTGGAGGTTCTGCACGTGCTGCAGGAGGATCCGGCCCTGAAGCATATCCCTGTCATTGTTCTTACGGCGGATCAGAAAGCCGAAACGGAAAGCCTGCGGGCCGGAGCCGTGGACTTTCTGACCAAGCCGTATCCGTCGAAGGAAGTGATTCTGGCCCGGGTTCAGCGGACCATTGAACTGGCGGAAGACCGGGAGCTGATCGAGTTTACCGAGCGGGACCGGCTGACCGGGCTGCTGAACCGGGATTATTTCTACCGGTACGCGGAGCAGTTTGATCTGCACCGCCCGGACCGGCAGATGGACGCCATGCTGCTGGATATCTGCCATTTCCATCGGATCAACGAGCGGTACGGCAAGGCTTTCGGGGATCAGGTGCTGATTCAGATGGGCGAAAGCCTGCGGTCGATGATCCGGAGCGAGGGCGGGATCGTCAGCCGGCGGAACGCGGACACCTTCCTCGTTTACTGTCCGCACCGGGAGGATTATCAGGCGATTCTCGACGGCGTGATGAAAGCCCTGCCGGCCCGGAACAACGGCAGCCGGATCCGGCTCCGGATGGGCGTTTATGCCTGCGTGGACCGGAAAATCGACATGGAGCGCCGGTTCGACCGGGCCAAGATGGCGGCGGATACGCTGATGGACTGTTACCGGAGCGCCTTCGCCCTGTTTGATCATGCGCTGCATGAAAACGAGCTTTTTTCGGAAAGACTGCTGGAAGGTTTTGATAACGCGATTCAGGAAAAACAGTTCCGGGTTTATTTTCAGCCGAAAGTCGATATCCGCCCGGACCGGCCGGTGCTGGCCGCCGCGGAAGCGCTGGTGCGCTGGATTCATCCGGAGCTGGGATTCATCAGCCCCGGACGCTTTATTCCGCTGTTCGAGAAAAACGGCCTGATCAGCCGCCTGGATCAGTATGTCTGGCGGGAAACGGCCCGCCAGATCCGGGAGTGGAAGGACCGGCTCGGGATCTCTGTTCCCGTAAGCGTGAACGTATCAAGGATCGATATGTCGGATCCGGAGCTGATTCAGACGCTCCTGCAGCTGCTGCGGGAATACCGGCTGACTCCGGAAAGCCTGTATCTTGAGATTACCGAATCCGCCTATACCGGGGATTCGTCCCAGATCATTGAAAAGGTGAACCAGCTGCGGGATCTCGGCTTCCATATTGAGATGGACGATTTCGGAACGGGGTATTCCTCCCTGAATATGATTTCGGAACTGCCGATCGATGCCCTGAAGCTGGATATGATTTTCATCCGAACGGCCTTTTCGGAAAACGGGGACAGGCGCCTGATCGAAATCATTATTGATATTGCCGATTTCCTGAATGTGCCGGTGATCGCCGAAGGGGTGGAAACCGAGGAGCAGATGAGGGCGCTGCGGGAGATGGGATGCGACCTGGTTCAGGGGTACTATTTTTCCAAACCCGTTCCGGCGGAGGCTTTTGAGACCTTCCTGACAGAGAAACAGCGCCGCCTCGCGGAGGAAGGCGAGGAAGCGGTGTACCGGAGAACGGACCGGAAAAAGGGCATACGGGAAAAACGTCCGGGAAGCCGGAATGAGCCCGCCGGGCGGGTCGGGAGCGAGGAACGCCGGAAGCTCCAGACCATCGCGGAGGCGCTGGCCAGCGACTTTGAATCCATCTATTATGTGGATACCCTGACGGATGATTATCAGGAGTTTACCGCCAGAGAACATTATGAGGATCTGAAAATGGATCTGAGCGGAACCTGCTTCTTTGAAGAAAGCCATAAAAACATTGCCGGGGTGCTTGATCCGGCGGATCAGGAACGCGTGACCGCCCTGATGGACAAGGAGGGGATTCTCCGGCAGCTGGAGGAGCAGCACTCCATATCCGCCGATTACCGCCTGATGATTGAAAACGCACCGGTCTGGCATCGGATGAAAATCGTGCTGACGGAAAACCGCCGTTACCTGGTTATCGGCGTGGCCAGAATGAACGCGGAGCATCCCATCCACCTGAAGGCGACCTGAACGCGGACCGGAAGGACGGGCAGCCTGCGGCTGCCTCCGCCCTGCGGATGAGCGGCTGCAGGATGGCGGGAACGAAAAACAGGGAAAAAACATCTATAACCCTATTGACATAGTAGGCAAATAGTGTTATGATGCCGTCAACCGAAAGGAATCCGGAAGAAAGAATCCGATGAAAAGGAATCTGACGGAAAGAAATCCGGTGATAAAAATCCGATGGAAAGGAGCGGGCCTGAATGTCTGGTATGATGATTCTCAAAAGAAAAGAGATGGGCTGTCGAATGCTTATCTCCCGGGCAGCATGTGAGACTGGGGCATCCGGCCTGCGATCCGAATGTTCCGGGACGCGCGCCTGATCAGGCGGCGCCGCGTCCGACAGGTCCTGTGCCCGGGAGCAGCATGAAAGCCCCCGGTTTTTCTATACACAAACCGGTTCACAGGAAAGAGCAGAATTCTCCCGGATGACGGGATGGAACAAAGAAAAAGAAAACGATCAAAAGAAAAGGAGAAAGAAAAATGAGTCAGTATAAATTTGAAACGCTGCAGCTTCACGTAGGCCAGGAAACTCCCGATCCGGCAACCGATGCCCGGGCGGTTCCGATCTATCAGACCACCTCCTATGTTTTCAGAAACAGCCAGCATGCCGCGGACCGGTTCGGACTGGCGGATGCCGGGAATATCTACGGCCGTCTGACCAACTCCACCCAGGACGTGCTTGAAAAGCGGGTGGCGGCTCTGGAGGGCGGAAGCGCGGCGCTGGCGGTAGCCTCCGGCGCGGCGGCCATCACCTATACCATTCAGGCGCTCGCGGCGAACGGCGGACATATCGTCGCTCAGAAAACCATCTATGGCGGAAGCTTCAATCTGCTGGAGCATACGCTGCCGCAGTACGGTGTGGAGACAACCTTCGTGGACGCCCACAATCTGCAGGAAGTGGAAGGCGCGATCCGGGACAATACCCGGGCCATCTATCTGGAGACGCTCGGAAATCCGAACAGCGACATTCCGGATATCGACGCGGTAGCGGAGATCGCTCACCGGCACGGGCTGCCGCTGGTGATTGACAACACCTTCGGAACGCCCTACTGGATCCGTCCGATCGAGCACGGCGCGGATATCGTGGTGCATTCCGCCACCAAGTTCCTCGGCGGACATGGAACCACCCTGGGCGGCGTGATCGTGGAATCCGGAAAGTTTAACTGGAAGGCGAGCGGAAAATATCCGAACATCGCGGAGCCGAATCCGAGCTATCACGGCATTTCCTTCTATGACGCGGTGGGTCCGGCGGCCTTCGTCACCTTCATCCGGGCGATTCTTCTGCGGGATACCGGCGCGGCGATTTCTCCCTTCAACGCCTTCCTGCTGCTGCAGGGCGTGGAAACCCTTTCCCTGCGGCTGGACCGGCATGCGGAGAATACGAAGAAGGTTGTGGAGTATCTGCAGAACCATCCCCTGGTGGAAAAGGTCAACCATCCCTCTCTGCCGGAGCATCCGGATCACGCGGTGTATCAGCGGTATTTCCCGAACGGCGGGGCGTCGATCTTCACCTTTGAGATCAAGGGCGGCCAGAAGGAAGCCTGGGCGTTCATTGACCATCTGGAGATTTTCTCTCTGCTGGCCAATGTGGCGGACGTCAAGAGCCTGGTGATCCATCCCGCGTCCACGACCCATTCCCAGCTGAGCGAAGAGGAACTGCTGGATCAGGGCATCCGGCCGAATACGATCCGGCTCTCGATCGGAACGGAGCATATTGACGATATCATCGCGGATCTGGAAAAGGGCTTCAGCGCAGTGAAGAATCTCTGACGGAGGGGAAGGTTCTTCCGACTCCATAACTCTGACTGATTGGATCCATACAGCCATGCCGGCGGGCGCGGCTGTATGGATTTTTTTTCGGGCGGGCCGAGGGCCCGGACGGCCTGAAATCTTCTGTTGACCGCATCCGGAACCGCGGAGTATGATGACAGGGAAGGGCGCCCGGGCGGAACCGCGGAGCGCGAAGTGAGGGACAGGCCGGAAAGGGAGAAGCGGTATGCGGAAAATGGAAAAGCTGAACCGGGGACTGATTGCGGCCCGGGCGGAAAAGGGGATCTATCTGAGCTGGCGGTATCTGGGAGACGAGCCGGACGGAATCATCTGGCGGATATACCGGAAGCGGGCGGAGGGCCCCTGGGAGCCGGTGACGGAAATCCGCCCCCGGGATGCGGCGCCCGAAAGCCGCTATCCGGGAAACCCGGGCATCGTGAAAAAGAACACGACGCCCTGCTGCTATGTGGATCCGGAAGGGCGGGAGAGCGACCGATATGCCGTCGCGCCCGTCATCGACGGGGCGGAGGGCGTTCGCGAAGAGCCCATGCTGCCGCTGCTGGAGCCTCTGGCGGGAGGGGAAGGCCAGGCTTTCCGGGCCGCGGTTCACCGCATTCCGCTTGCCCCGCCGCCGGAACGGGTGCCCCTGGCGCATTTTTCCTACCGCGGGGTTTCGGTTGGCCCGGGGTGCAAGCCGGATCCGGCGGTTTTCCGCCTGGAAAACGGAGAGGACTGGATGCGGGTGGATATGGATCTTTTGCGCGCGTTCAGGGAGCCCTATGAGAACGGGGACGCGGTGAGCGACGAGACGCTCCGGGAAATCTGCGGCCGGCTTTCGGAATATCTCGGCGCGCCGCTGGAACTGAAGTCCCGGCCGGAAAACGGGCGGATCCCGGAGGCTCTGTACCGGGAGCTGGAAGAGGCTTTTATCCGGTATGTCCGCGCCCTGGACAGCGGGGAAAGCCTGCCCTTCGCGCGCACGCCGTCCGGCGCCATTGAGACCTCTCTTTCCGCGGAGTACCGGACGCAGGATATGAGCGTCGGGGATTTTGACGGGGACGGAGAGTATGAAATCGTCGTGAAATGGCGGGCGGAAAGTCCGGATCCCATGTTTTCCGATCCGATTTACCGCTCCGACTTCAATCTCAGCGCCCCGGAATATATCGACGTTTACAAGCTGAACGGAAAGCTTCTGATGCGGATTGACATGGGATACAATGTCAAATCCTCCAATGATCATGAAACCATGCTGCATGTGCAGGATTTCAACCGGGACGGCCGGGCGGAAATCATTCTGAAAACCGCGCCGGGAACCCGGGTCGGCTATTGGGATGAAGCGGAAGGCCGCGTGGTTTATCCCGCGGACGAGGCCCACGTGGTGGGCGGCGCGGAAGGCCTCGCCTGCGTTACGGAACGCTTTATCCGGGACTTCGAGGAAGGGAACGCCGATGAGCTGCGCCGCAAGTGGTCGCTGCTGAACGGCTTTGATATCTGCTACCGGTCCCCGGTCCGGTCCGAGGGCAACGACGGCCCCAATGATCCGGAAAAGAAGGCATGGATCAAATCCTATCACATCGGCCCCATGGGCCCGGGACACCGGGAATACGTGACCGCCATCGGATATGACGGCCGGCAGGGCGTGATTCTGGACACCGTGGACTATGCTTTTCCCTGGACGGCCGTGGCTTCGGACGGGGACGACTTCGCGCTGGATCCCATGACCCAGCGGGGGAATTTCTGCACGATTACCGATCCGCTGCCCGGCGCGGATACCCTGGACAGCTATAAGGTGCAGGTGATGCAGAAAAAGGACGGATATTTTCTGGCGCACCGGTGGAAATACCCGGTATGGGGCGACGGGCAGGGCAACCGGGCCAACCGCTACGCGGGCGGTGTCGCGTGCCTGGACGGAGAAAACTATTTCGCGGTGATTCAGCGCGGATATTATCAGCGGACCACCTTCGCCGCCTATACGATGCGGGGATCCAGACTGATGCCGCCCGCCACCTTTGAGTCCGAGGATCCCGCCTGCTGGACGCTGGGAGAGGGACCGGATCTGTACCGGGCCCGGGGAAACCATTTTACCGATATGGCGGATATTGACGGCGACGGGCGGGATGAGGTGGTGCTGAAGGGCATGAATCTCAGTCTGTCGGAGGACGGGAAACACCTGCTGCCCCGGGTGCTGTGCGGGGATATTCTGCCCATGCTGCGGGGAACGGGACGCCAGCCGGCCTTCGGGGAGAACATCGCCACGGATGAAATCCGCCGGACGGAAGGCAATGCCTGGGCCGGGCTGCAGCACGGCGACCGCAGCGCTCTGCTGCCGGTTAACGCGGCGGGCGAAATCCGGATCTATTCCGGGACGGAGGAATACACGCTGGACGACCGGCATACGGGGAGGCAGTTCGGATGGCTTCCGGGGCCGGAGGCGCATGATCCCAACCGGGGCCTTCGGCGGAAGGATGGAGAGCTCATCCGGGAAAGCTCGCTGATCTTCGGCGAATTCTCCGGGGATGATGACGAGGGCTCCGTGGCCGGAAACTTTTCCAACCGCTGGCCCGGAGCCATGGCGGGAGGATCGGAGTGCGGATGCCGGGTGCGCAGCCTGGTGGACGGCCGCGTCCTGACGGAGACAGACATCCCCCGGGGACTTCCCCAGGGCGAGAACGCGGTCTGGTTCGGACCGGGGCTGACTCACTACGCATGCAGCGGAAGCGAGGTGCATATTCCGGATCAGGATACCCTGCGGTTCAGGCCCTATCTGACGACCGGACTGATCTCCACCGGCATGAAAAAAACGCCGACGCTCAAGGCGGATCTGTTCGGCGACTGGCGGGAGGAGCTGATCCTGACGGATGAGGAGGGGCATATTGTGATCGTGCGGACGCTGGCGCCCACGGAATACGGCATCCGATGTCTGATGCATGATCCCTGGTACCGCAATTCGGCCGCCAACCAGAATATCTGTTACAATCAGGTGGGCTTTGCTTCCTTCTATCTGGGGGATGAGGCGCCGCTGCCGGCGAAACGCACGGATATCTGCTTCTGATCCGGAGCCGGCTTTGCCGGCGGCCGGAAAATCAGCGGAAAAGAAGGATGACAAAAGACCGGATGGATGATAACATACCAGCAGGTGAGGAAGCGGTCCAAAGAGAGGGAAAGTACGGAAATCAGGGATACCCGGGAGACTGATACCGACCGGTACGCGGACGGACAGGAATGATGGAGGGCTGTGCGTATGGATATTGACATTCTTCTGGCTTTACAGGATTTCAGAAACGGGATCGGATCCGCGCTGACGGAGTTTATCTCCAAGATGACCTTCTTCGGAGAAATGAACGTGGTGCTGATCCTCATAGCGGTTCTCTACTGGTGCGTCAGCAAGCAATACGGAACCTATTTCCTGATGGGCTGGAGCAATAACCGGGTGATGAACGGCCTGCTGAAGGTGACGGCCTGCGCCTACCGCCCGTGGATCCGGGATGCCCGGATGGCGCCCGAGCCCGAAGCCCTGAGAACGGCGACAGGATACTCCTTCCCAAGCGGTCACAGCATGAACGGCGCATCGCTTTACGGAGGCGGCATGATCCGAAAGGAGCTTCCCCGGACGCTGCGCGTGGTGATGGGCGTTATTTTTGTGCTGATTGCGTTCAGCCGCATTTTTCTCGGCGTGCATACGCCGCAGGATATTCTGGTGGGATCGCTCGTGGGGCTGCTGGTCATGGGACTGACCGGCAAACTGATTCAGTGGGCCGAGGAGCATCCCGGCAGGGATCTGGCCGTGATGGGTGTCGGGATCGGCATAGCCGTTCTGGTGGCCGTCTTCGCGGCCCTCAAGAGCTATCCGCAGGATTATGACGCCGAGGGGAAACTGCTGGTGGACGGCGCCAAAATGGCCAAAGATACCTATAAAGGCGTCGGCTGGAGCATTGGCTTTCTGGCCGGATGGGTGCTGGAAAAAAGACGGGTTGGTTTCACGACCGATATCCCCATGATCACGCGGATCACACGGCTCGTGACCGGGCTTCTGAGCTATTATGCGCTCAGTCTGATTCTGGTGCCCCTGCTGAAAAAATGGATTCCGGGCGTGCCCGCCACAATTCTGACCTGCTTCCTGCAGACCTTCTATATCACTTTCCTTTTCCCGTGGTTCATCAAGCGCCTGGAGCGGTCCGGAAAGCCGGATCGGTGAGGCTCAGACAGGATCCTTTTGCCCGGAAAGCGCTTTCCGGGCTCTTTTGTTTTCATACATCTGGCGATCGGCCTGCTCAATCTGCTTCTCGATCGCGCAGGAGCCGTTTCCGCCGCAGATCGCGTATCCGATACTGATCCCCACCGCGTAGGGAAGCTTCTGCTTTTCGGCGCTCTGCTTCAGCCGGTCATTCAGTTCGGTTTTAAACCGCTCCCAGTACACCGGGTCTGTATTTCCGGACAGAATCAGGAATTCGTCTCCTCCGTACCGGAGGATCAGATCGCCTTCGGGCAGGATGTCCTTCAGGCTTTCGGCGATCATGCAGATCGCGTTATTGCCGGCGAGATGGCCATAGGTATCATTGATCGTTTTCAGGCTGTCCATATCCGCCAGCACCGTCGTATAGGAGCCTCCCCGGATATATTCCGGGGCGAACCGGTTGAGCGCGAAGCGGTTGAAAAGACCGGTCATCTGATCTTCCATGTGCAGCCGGTCCAGTTCCCGGATATTGCCCTTCAGAATCATCTTTTTATGCAGATTATCGAGGCTGGCGCCGAGGCTTTCCTGGAAGATGCGGAAAACATACCGCCCGATCGGCAGGTCGTCATTCAGATACACCATATAGCCGTAGCTTCTGGCCGCGTGATGGATCGGAAGAACCAGGAACTGATCCCCGGGGCAGGGCTGGATCGGGACCAGCTCCTCGATGGGGAAGGCGCGGTTCCGGATTTCGCCCGTCCGCGGAGAGAAGCCCGTAATGACGGTCATCCGGCTGTCATAATTCGGAGAATCCTCCGTTTTGTGATCCTCCAGATTGCTTTCAATGTAAGGCAGATCGTCGTGGTTCAGGCAGCAGTAGAACCCCTGGCAGCCGATATCCTGCAGCGTGTCATCCAGGCTCTGCGCCCAGTCTTCGAGAGATTCCGCTTTTTCCAGATCATCGTTGAACTGCATCATGCGGCTGACCTGGCCGCCCATTTCAATCTTATTGACCGCCTGCTGCTGCAGCGTCTGCCGCTGGTATTCCGCGGCGACCTCGTCGATGGCGGAGCCGGTGCTGGCGCCGTAGCGAAGGACTCCCTCATAATGAGTGACCGGGGGAACGTCTTCTCCCGCAATCATCTTTTCCAGCAGATCGCACGCAAGGCCGACCGCCGTCCGGTCTACCCGGTCCACCCCGGTGATATCCGGGCGGAAAATCATACTGTTCTGGCTGTAATTCAGGGAACAGACCAGCAGGTCTTCGGGAATACGGATTCCCAGCGCCTCTGCCTCCATGCAGACGCCGATGGCGCAGACGTCGTGGACGCAGATCACGGCCCGAAGGCCGGGGTCCGGTTCCTCCCGGAGAATACGGGTCAGCATGTTTCTTCCGTTCTGAATGGAGACGGTGGTTTCCCGAATCCGTTCGGGAAGGTAAGGAAGGCCGTGCGCTTCCAGTTCCTCGCGATACACCTTCAGCATATCCTGAAAGATGACGCTGTGCCCGGGGCTCATCACCAGATCAATCCGTTCGCACCGGCGATCCTCCAGCAGATGCTTCATCAGCTGCCGGCCCGCCTGGGTCAGTTTCAGGTTCACGGAGGGCACGCCTTCGAGGCTCAGGTTCATGGCGATGACGGGGATCCGCCTTTTTCGCAGCCGTTCCGCAAGCTGCCCGGTCATCCGGTCACTGGCGAGGTTGGACTCCAGAATGCATCCATCCAGCTGAATATGATCCAGCAGGGAATAATCCGCGGCCTCCCCCCGCCAGGTGAAATGATCCCCGTAATAAATGCCGTAATTGGTGATCACATAGAGCGCGAAGGGGCCTTTTTTCTTCAGGGCCTGATGGAACGCATGGATCATGATCTGATGCCTTTCAAAATTGGAGGCGCAGGTAACCAGACCGATCCGGTAGATTCTGGGGCTATTCCGGCCGGTGCTCTCCGCTCTGAAATCGCTTTTGACCATGATGCATCATCCTCTTCCGTTTCTTCTTTTCCTCTGCGATATGGTCAGCCGGAGGCTGCGTACTGCCTGTCCATACAGCATACCACAGAATGAAAGCCGAGGCAATAAGAAGACCGGCTTCAGAATACAGAATGATTCATGGTGGCGCCTCGCGCGAACCTGCTGTATAATGAACCGGGATTCCGGCCGATGAATACCGGCCGCGGCCGGCCCGGAATCGGATCGGAGGCGGAGCCGCGGAAGCGGGCCGGAAGACCGCCGGGAAACCGTGAAACGGACGTCGCGGGGAGAGGGATCTGTGTCCCGACCGATGAGGATAAGCAGATGAAAGAGAAAAGCAGTTTCTGGAAATATCTTCGATGGAGCCTGGGCCTGGTTCTCTTTGTTTTCGGGCTCTGGGGCTTTATTTTCAGCTATACGCAGCCCGTGATTAAGGCCACCGTCACCTCTGTGGGACCGGCGACCGCTCAGAAGCATCGGCCAAGTCACGGAAACACCTATACCACTTATCACCGGACGCTGGGGGTCCGCTTTGAGCAGGACGGAAAGACCGTCGACGCGAAGGTTGACGTTTCCTACCGGAATTCGTGGGCTCCGCCCCGGGTGAACATGGAGCTGGATGTAAGCCGGAATCCGTTCGGAAGCGTGGTCGCGGTTCCGGATCTGACCCTGCGGAAGATCGGACTGTATATGGCCATCGGCGGAGGCATCCTGCTGGCGGCCGCCTGGCTGACGGGACGGGCCAAAGCCCGGAAGGAACAGGAGGACGTGCGGACCGGCGGGGCGGCGCCGGTCGAAAAAGCAGAGGAAGCGGAGCAGATACCGGAGACGCTTCACCGGCTGGAAAGGGGCGGCTTCTGGTGGATCGGAACGGTGGACGAGGATTATTTCCGGCAGAACGCAGGAATGGTGATCAAAATCATGGGGATCATTGCCGCCTGCATTCTGCTGATCGGGATCATCCCGGCGCTTACGGAAGGCACGACGGAGCTTCTCTGGATCCTCCTGCTGACGGACGCGTTTCTGATGGGGATTGTCTTTCTTGTCTACCGGGCGGTCATCCGCTCCGGGTACAGCCGGAAACAGTACCATGAAATCCGGGAGGACGGACTGTGCATCGGCCAGGGAAAATCGCGGAACTACTATCCATGGGAAAAGGTTCTGGACGTGCAGGATCAGGGAACGTATCTGGAAATCTCCGGAAAAGTACTGAAAAGCAGAGTCTACGCTCCGGCGGAAATCATGCCGTTTGTCCGGGAATATGTGATGAATCATGTCTCCCGAAGATCTCTTTGAGGCACGGGATCCAGGAAAAATAAGCGTGACTGGATACGGCGCCGGGCGGCGGGAAGCTTTCCGGACCGGTCCGGAGACAGAGAAGGCAATGGAAGAGAGGAAGATGCGGTATGCCGGAAATCTGGGATGTATACGATGTGAACCGGCGGAAAACCGGGAGAACGATCGTGCGGGAGCAATCCTGGGGAAATGAAAAGTATCATCTGATCGTTCATACCGGCATCTTCAGCAGCCGGGGCGAGATGCTGATTCAAAAACGCTGTCACGCGAAACGCGCGTGGCCGGATTTGTGGGATCTCAGTTCCGGGGGAAGCGCACTGGCCGGAGAAGAAAGCTGGCAGGCCGCGGAAAGAGAGACGCTGGAGGAGCTCGGAATCCGGTTGAATCTCCGGGATGTCCGGCCGCATTTCAGCATCAATTATGAGCGCGGTTTTGATGATTTTTATGCCGTGACGGCGGATGTGGAGATCCCATCCCTGACGCTTCAGGTCTCTGAGGTATCGGAAGCCAGATGGGCGACGCTGGAAGAGATCCGGGCCATGGAGAGGGAGCACGCCTTCGTTCCTTATTTTCCCGGAGTGATCGAACTGCTCTTCCAGGTTCGCGATAATTATGACGGGGCGATCTGCCAGAAATAAGGATCTGCTCATCAATAACCTGAGCATTTACGCTCGTCTGAAGCCGCATTCGCTGCGTTGTCGTCGGTCAACGATGCACCACCGAGGGCAGGAGAAGGAACACAAGGCTGTCCCTGGGTGAAATACAAGCTAAATACATAAAACATATTGACATAGTAGGTAATTGGTGGTATTATTCCGCCATGCTTCCCGGAGAAGCCGGGCTGAAGGCAGGGGAACGCAGGTGGAGGATCGGACATGATCAGGATTGAACATGCAACAAAAACCTTCCGCGGGAAGAAGACGGAGGTTCATGCGCTGCGGGATGTGAGCATTCATGTTCGCAAAGGAGAGATCTATGGCATTGTCGGTTTCTCCGGCGCGGGAAAATCCACCCTGATCCGTCTGGTCAACCGGCTCGAAACACCGGATGAGGGAACGGTCGAAGTTTCCGGGCAGCGGCTGGACAGCCTGAAAGGGAAGACCCTTTCCGCCCTGCGAAGGAAGATCGGGATGGTGTTCCAGCAGTTCAATCTCCTGGAAGGAAAGACGGTGTACCACAATGTTGCGATTCCGCTGATTCTCGAGCACCGGAGTCCGGCGGAAATTGAAAAACGCGTGACGGAAGTGCTGGAATTCGTGGAGCTTTCGGACAAGCGGAACGCCTATGTCAGCCAGCTTTCCGGCGGACAGAAGCAGCGGGTCGGGATCGCGAGGGCGCTGGCCACCAGCCCGGAAATCCTGCTGTGCGACGAGGCGACAAGCGCGCTGGATCCGCAGACGACGGAATCCATCCTGAAGCTTCTCAAGCGGGTCAATCAGGAGATGGGCATCACCATTCTGCTGATCACCCATCAGATGCAGGTGATTCAGATGATCTGCGACCGGGTCGCCGTGATGGAGCAGGGCCGGGTTGTGGAGGAAGGAACGGTGCTGGAGGTTTTCGGACAGCCGAAAGAGGATGTGACGAAGCGGTTTGTGCGCACGGTCATCAACGATCAGGTTCCGGAGACCTTCTATGACACGATCCGGGCGGAGAACCGGCACTACCGGCTGGAACAGCTGAAATTCATCGGGGATTCCGTCAATGAACCGGTGATCGCGAACCTGTGCCGGAGGGCCGGACTGGAGGTCAACATCATCGGCGCGAACATTTCCCAGATGCAGGGAAGCATGATGAGCGTTTTCATTCTTCAGCTGATCGGGGATACGGATACGATCGGGGAGGCGGAGCGCTACATTGACGCCTCCGGCGCGCTGAGGCAGCGGCTGTTCATTGACTGGGACAGCCGGACCATTACGGAGATACCGGCCGGGAAAGGAAATGAAGGATGAACGATTTTCTGAACAGCAAGATCTTCGGGATCAAATGGAGCCGCCTGCTGACCAGCTGCCAGCAATCGCTGTACATGGTCGGGTGGGGTCTGCTGATCGGCACGTTCTTCGGCCTGATCCTGGCGCTGGTGCTGGTGCTGACCCGGAAGGACGGCGTGGTCCAGGGGAAGGCGGCGCGGATCCTGTACGCGGTTGTGAATGTGTATGTCAACGTGATCCGGTCGGTGCCCTTTGTGATCCTGCTGGTCACCATCATGCCGCTGACCCGGCTGATCATGGGGACCACCATCGGATCCACCGCGGCGCTGGTGCCGCTGGTTCTCTACATCAGCCCGTATCTCGCCCGGCTGCTGGAAAACAGCCTGCTGGAATGCTCGCCCGGGATCATTGAGGCGGCGCAGGCGATGGGAGCCAATACGCGGCAGATCATCCGGTATTTCCTGATGCCGGAGACGCTGGGCAGCATGGTGCTCGCACTGACAACCGGGGCGATCGGCCTCCTGGGGGCCTCGGCCATGGCCGGCTATGTGGGCGGCGGCGGCGTCGGCGACCTGACGCTGACATACGGATACGAGAAGATGAACACCCCGCTGATGATTCTGACGGTTGTGATTCTGGTGATCTTCGTGCAGCTGATTCAGTTTCTCGGAGGCGCCTTATCAAGAAAGCTGAGGGCACACAGATGAGCAAAGAGATCCGAAGGAACCGGTGGTCCGGACGATGTTGCCGTAACGGACGGGCGAAGGACCGAATGCGGATGTTCCGAAATGGACAGACATGAACGATACAAAAGATATGAAAGGGAGGATTAACCCCATGAAAAAGATCGTTGCCATTCTTCTGACGCTGTCCCTGCTGCTGGCGGCAGCCGCCTTTGCCGAGGAGACGGAAATCATCAAAACCGACAAGACGCTGATTAAGTATTCCAAGTCCCAGGGACCCTACACCGAACTGTTCGAAGCCGCGATTATCCCGATCCTGGAAGCGAAGGGCTATCAGGTCGAAGGGGTCGAGACCTCCGAGCTGCTGGTCGCGGATCAGATCCTGCAGGCCGGCGAAGTGGATGTGAACGTGGAACAGCATACCGCCTATGCGGAGAACTTCAACGCCAATAACGGCGGCGACCTGGTGCCGATCAGCGTGATTCCCACGGTGGCCGCGGCGATCTACTCCGCCAATCATGAAACCCTGGACGAAGTGAAGGAAGGCTTCACCGTCGCGATCCCGAACGACGCCGCCAATACCGCGCGCTGCCTGGCGATTCTCCAGAAGATCGGCTGGATCAAGCTCGACGAGGCGGTTGAGATCTCCAAGGTCAGCGTGGATGACGTGACCGAGAATCCCTACAACCTGCAGCTGATTGAGCAGAAGAGCCTGACCATTCCCGCCGCCATCACGGATTATGACTACGTGGTGATCACCGGTTCCGTGGTATACAACGCCGGCGTGAACGAGAAATACAGGGCGCTGGCCCAGGAAGACATTCTGCCCCACCTGATCCTGCAGGTCGTGGTCAAGGCGGAAAACGCGCATACGGACTGGGCCCAGGCGATCGTCGACGCGTATCATTCCGATGAATTCAAGGCCTATCTGGAGAAGGAAAACGCCGAGGACGGCGCCTGGAAGGGCCTGTGGTGGATTCCGGACGAACTGAAGTAAACAGAATAGACAGAAATCAGAAAAGGAGAAAATGAAAATGAATAAGACTGTGAAGAAGATTCTTTCCCTGGTACTGGCACTGGCGCTGACCGCCGGACTGGCAGCCGCTTCCGCCGAGACGCTGCAGATCGGCATTCCCGATGACGGAACCAACCTGTCCAGAGGCATCAAGCTCCTGGAAACGGCCGGACTGATTACGGTGAGACCGGAAGCGGGATATACCCCCGAGATCGCGGATATCACCGGCTACCTGTATGATGTCGAGGTCGTTCCGGTGCAGGCCAACACCCTGCCCTCCACGCTGGGAGATTTCGGAGCCTCCACGATTAACGGCACCTACGCGATTCCGAACAATCTGATTCCCTCCCGGGACGGACTGATCATTGAAAAGCAGAGCGAGAGCGGAGACAACCCCTATGTGAACATCATTGTGGCCCGCACCGCGGATGCCGCAAACGAAACCTATCAGAAGGTCGTCGCCGCCTATCAGACC
>JAGCBO010000062.1 GCA_017652125.1 Clostridia bacterium
GCGGTGGGGGCTGCGCTGGAGGAGGTACAGTGGCTCCGTGCACTTTCTGTGAGTGGTGTGGCCTTTGTCCTCAGCATTTTGACCAGTCTGGGCGGCTTACCGGAAGTGAAGAAGATGGAACCGAAAGAAGAACAACCGCCTGATGAACAATAACAGCGGAGGAAAAGGCCATGGAGTGGTGGTGGATCGCGGCGATCATCCTTTTTCTCCTATGGGTGCTGAAAACAATGTGAAAAGGGAGCGCAATCATGGAAAAGAAGAACTGCACGAACTGCACGGAGCAGGAGAAATGCATCCCGTTTTTTGACCATCAGAACACGATGATGCATTATAACTGGGTGAACCGGCGGAGCATGATCAGCCTGATCGCCGTCTGCGTGACGATGATCATCGTGGTTTTCATCTTCGCGACGAACCAGACGAAGCGGGAACAGATGTGGCAGGAGACGATCAAAGAGATGTACCGCTCCGGCGTGACGGAGGTGACCGATGGACAGCAGGACGCGGATCCTTGAGATCCTGGAGGAATACTGCCACCGGCGGAAGGACCGGGAGATCATGGCCATCTATCTGACGGATCATCCGGGGAGCCTGGAGCGGATCGCGGAGGAGTGCGACGTGGACGTCTCCACGGTGAAGCGCACGATCAACAGAAACTCTTTCATCTATCGATATCTTCCGGAATCTGATCCGAAACTGAACCGAAATTGAACTGAATAAACATCCAACAAGGACCGTTTGCGAACTCGCAGGCGGTCCTTTTTTTTTGTACCCTTTTATCAGAAAAGCGCGGAGGAAAAGGCGGATGTGGGTCAGATGCAATCCGAACCCGTTGGGGAAGCAAACGGGGGACTGTGTGATCCGGGCGATTGCCATCGCAACGGATCGGAGCTGGCGGGAAGCGTACTGGGATCTGTGCCGGATGGGATCGATCCAGGGCGACCTTCCGAACAGCGACGCGGTCTGGGGGCTTTATCTGCGGGAGCAAGGGGCGAAGCAGTTCCTGCTGCCGGAGAGCTGTCCGGCCTGCATCACGGTGCGGGCGTTCTGTGACCGGTATCCGGAAGGGGTGTATGTGATCGGGACGGGGGACCATGCCGTATGCGTGATCGATGGGGATCATTACGACCTTTTCGACAGCGGCGGGATGACGCCGACATTCTTCTGGCGCGTGAAATGAGGAGGGGAAAAGTATGGCGTACTACAACGGATACCAGCCAAATTATCAGCCGATGTATCAGCAGCCTTACCAGGCGCAGCAGATGCAGCAGCAGGGACAGCAGACCGGCGTGATCTGGGTGCAGGGCGAGGCAGCGGCAAAAAGCTACCTGGTGGCACCGGGAAGCACGGTACAGCTGTGGGACAGCGAGGAGAAGGTGATCTATCTCAAGAGTGCGGACGCCAGCGGACTGCCTTCCATGAAGATCCTGGACTACACGATCCGGGGCGATGAGCCGCAGAAACCCGCGCAGGAATACGCCACGAAAGCAGAAGTGGCGGCGCTGGCGGAAAAGATCAAAGAGCTGGCGGCGAAGAAAAAGCCGGCGCGGATGATCCGGGAGGAGGATGAGGATGAGTAATCCATTATTTGGCATGATGCAGAACCAGATGCAGGGAAACGGGATCATCCAGCGGTTTCAGCAGTTCCAGCAGATGTTCCGGGGAGATCCGCGGCAGAAGGTGCAGGAAATGCTCAACAGCGGACGGGTGACGCAGGCGCAGTATAACCAGGCGGTACAGATGGCGCAGCAGCTCCAGAAGATGATGGGCGGAAAATGATATAACCCGCTGAGTGATCATAGGCGGAGGATATAAAATTATCAGAAAGGACAAGAA
>JAGCBO010000063.1 GCA_017652125.1 Clostridia bacterium
CGGTCGCTCGTATGATACAGCTTCATCGCCCCGTCTGTTCCCCTTTCTCCTTCCACAGCCGGCCTTTTCTTCCCGCTGCCTTGATTCGCGGCCTGCAGAACAGATTCCTCCCGGAAAGGCCCGTCAGCCGGCGTACCGATTCTCCGTCCATCCGTACCGGCCGTACGCTTCCCCGCTCCGGACCGTCACAGCCTGCGCCTGCCAGGGCGCCCATTCACCCGGACGATAGCGGGAATCCCCGGCCCGGGCCACCTGTCTGCCGTTCCGCGCCCGATCCCACTCCGCCATGAAAGCGGACGGATCCGGCCGGTTGAACATCATCTGATCCGTTTCCTCCCGGCTCAGCATGGGATAAGGATAATACTTATTCGTTCCGATTTCCATCTATTTTTTCCTCCTTTTCACTCACAGGTCTTTCAGCACTTTAATGGCTACGCCCTGAATCTCAAACTCCCGGCCGAACATCCGGTCCTCCGGATCCCAGCTGTTGTTCTCCGCCCACAGAAAGTATCCTTCGTCATCCCGGCACAGACGCTTCACCGTGCTCCCGGAGCCCCGGATATAAGCCAGCACGATATCGTCCACCCGGGCGGAAACCCCGGACGCGCAGATGATCACATCCCCGCTGTCGATACCGGCATCCACCATGGATTCCCCCGAAACCTTCTGAACGGAAAACTCTCCCTTCCGCCCATCCACGAAAAACGGAGGGATGGAGACGATGGATTCAACCACCCCGTCCACCTCGTTCGGCGCGCCGGCCGAGGTGGCTTCGGCATACGTCTTCGCCAGCCGGGGATTCAGATCGATCTTGTCCAGAAGCGCGGTCCGGATCTCCCCCTTCTCGTACTGAATCATCCCCGCGCGATCCATCGCCTTCAGATAGCCGTACGCTCCGGAGCGGCTCATGGTGAACTCCCGCGCGATCTCGGCAGTGCTGGGCGTCGCGCCGCCGTTGGCCATCGCGTATTCCTCCGCGAAAGCCTTGATCCGCTTCATCAGCTCCTGATCCTTTGACCGCATGTCCGTCCTCCGTTCTATCGTGAACAGCTGTTCACGATAGATATCATAGCACCTTTTTCCTGCTTTTTCAAGAGAGAAAATAAAAAAGCCGGGAGGCTTTTTGAGCTTCCCGAACTTCCGGTTTCCGGTTGATTCGTCTGTCAGATGCCGGTTTCCTTCAGCATCTTCTCCCATTCCTTAATAATGGACCGATCCTCAAAATAATTGATCCGCATCGCCTGGCGAACCCGGGCCAGGGTCGCGTTGGTCTTTTCCACCGCCCGCGCCGTGCCGGCCTGAATGATCTCATAGACCGCGCCGATATCCTTTTCCCACTTCGCGCGCTCCTCGCGGATGGGCGAAAGCGTTTCCTCGAGCACCTGAATCAGGAACTTTTTGCAGGTGCCGTCTCCCAGACCGCCCCGGCGGTAATGCTCCTTCATTTCCTCCAGATTCGCGTAATCCGGCAGATAGCGGCTGAAATGCTCATCCGTGCACAGCGCGTCCAGATAGGTGAACACAACGTTCCCTTCCGTATGACCCGGATCCTCAATTTTCAGGTGCTGAGGATCGGTAAACATTTTTCCGTTGACCTGCTTCTTCACGGTCTTGGCGCTGTCGGACAGATAGATGCAGTTCCCCAGGCTTTTGCTCATTTTCGACTTGCCGTCCACGCCGGGCAGCCGGCGCTGCGTCTCATTCTCGGGAATCATGGCCTTCGGCAGCACCAGCGTCTCGCCATAGGTTTTATTGAATTTCTCCACGATCTCCCGGGTCTGCTCGATCATGGGCAGCTGATCCTCTCCCACCGGCACCACCGTCGCGTCGAAGGCGGTGATATCGGCCGCCTGGGATACGGGGTAGGTAAAGAAGCCGGCGGGAAGGCCTTCATCCGCAAAGCCGCGCATCTGGATTTCCGCCTTGACCGTGGGATTGCGGCTCAGCCGCGCGGTCGTGACCAGATTCAGATAGTAGAAAGTCAGCGCATGCAGCGCCGGGAGGGCTGACTGGATGCAGATGGTCGTCTTCTC